>NZ_CP060039.1:3188702-3507573 GCF_014211915.1 Burkholderia cenocepacia
GTCATGGCTTCCCACTTGCGCCAATGACGCCGACCATGCCAACCACGGTGTCCGCGGAATCCGCCGAACAGGATGCGGCTCAACACGAGCAGGCCCAGCGCATGGGCGAAGTCGATCGTCCGGGCACCGACGAATAACCCCGGAATCACCCAGTTCCACAGCATCATGACGACCCATCCGAGCACGCCGATGGCGACCACCACCAGCAGCGCTTTGCCTGCACATCTGATTCGAAAATTCATCCGTCGACTCCTCTAGTTATCCAGTTCGTCATAAATGGGTTGCAGTCGAGCACGCAGATGCAGGACCGCGTAGCGTTTGCGCGCGAGCAGCGTGTTGAGCGTGACGCCGCTCTGCGCGGCCATCTTCTTGAAGGACAGCCCCTCCAGTTCGTGCGCGATGAAAACCTCGCGCTGATTCGCCGGCAATTCGTCGAGCGCATCCTGCAACGCCTTGAGCAACAGCGTGCGAGCGTAGAGCGCCTCGGGGCCGGCATCGTGCGACGGTAGTGCAAGATCCAGGCGATACTCACTGTCCGCTTCGTCGTCGGCATCGAGCAGATCGGTCAGCGGCTGCTCCTTCTTCTTGCGAAAACGATCGATGATGCGGTTGCGCGCGGCACGGAACAGCCACGCGCTCGCCTGTTCGATCGGCGCAGGCAGGCGATAAGCCTGTACGAATTCGTGAAGCACATCCTGCAGAACGTCCTCGGCGTCGTCCGGGTCGCGGATCCGGCGCCGAATGAAGTTCCCTAGCCTCGTTCGTTCACGCATCACTGTCGCAGTGATGTCGCGGTCTGAGTCGGTCATCGTTTGCGAAGTGGGTGGCGGTTCCATGCGTCTGAAGACGTTTCAGGCGCGCGAATATTGTGGCGAGTGTGAAAAATTTGCGGCCGTACGCATCGGCTTCACTGCGCGGCAGTCGTTTCAAGGAACAGGCCCGATATGGGATCAACCCGTCGTCGCAGGAATCGATTGACTCCCCGCATCAACCCGAAGTACACTTCGCGCCGCGGGGTGGAGCAGTCTGGCAGCTCGTCGGGCTCATAACCCGAAGGTCGTAGGTTCAAATCCTACCCCCGCAACCAAATGCCGAAGCCCGCTTTGCGAAAGCAAGCGGGCTTTTTGCTGTTCGGCGGTCCGGGGATGTTGCTTGCGCGTGCAGCACGACACACGAAGAGGTGCGCAATCGGGCGTTCACCACAACATGCGACACGCGACCGCACCTCGTCCATTCACCGCAGCCATGCAGCGAACATTGCGTAGAATTCCGAATCTTCTTCGGTTCAGCACACGGACTTCTCGAATGATTCGAACGATCGCGGCACTCGCCGCGCTTTCGGCGACGACCGCCACGGCAAATGCCGCCGACACCGGCGCGGCCTCTGCGGAACAGCGCTACGTCAGCCCGGGCATCGCCAACGTCACAGCTTCAGCAGCCCCGCGCCCGGAAACCACCTCTTCCGACGCCCGCTGCCGGGAACTGGCCGCCGGCATCGACGCGGTCACGCACTCGCCCGACCGCGGCCAGAAGGTCGTGCGCGGGATGGGCCCGAACGGCAAACCGCGCAACGAACTACGCGCCTACGACAAACGGGCCGATCTGGAAGCCGAGCACCAGCGCCTCGGCTGCCCATAACGAACAACGACGAACAAAGAACGCACCGTCACCCCGGCGAACTCACGCCGGGCATCGGCGTTTACGCGTTCGCCCCGCCGTCGATCGTCAACCCGGTCCCGTTGATCGACCGCCCTTCCGGCCCGACGACGAACGCCACGAGCGCGGCCACGTCGTCGGCCTTGCCGTACTGCTGAATCGCCATCCGCGAACGTTGCGCATCGGCATGCGCACCATCGGCAGGGTTCATGTCGGTATCGGTCGACCCCGGATGCACGATGTTGACCGTGATGCCGCGCGCGCCGAGATCGCGCGCGAGCCCCTGCGTCCAGCCGATCAACGCGGCCTTGCTCGCCGCATAGAGGCTCATCCCCGCATCGGGCACGCGCGTCGCGAGGCAACTGCCGGTCGACACGATGCGCCCGCCCTCCCCGAGGTGCCGCGCCGCCGCCTGCGACGCGACGATCACCGCACGCACGTTCACGTTCAGAGTCGCATCGATATCGTCGAGCGTGAGGTCCTCCAGCGCGCCGGCGCGGAAAATCCCCGCGTTGTTGACGAGGATGTCGAGACCGCCGAGCACTTCCGCGGCACGATCGACCGCGTTGCGCACGGCAGCCGGATCGGCGCTGTCGGCCTGGATCGCAACGGCTCTGCGGCCCAGCGCCTCGATGCCGGCAACCACGGCCTGCGCCCGCTCGGCCGATTTTTCATACGTGATCGCGACGTCCGCGCCATCGGACGCCAGCCGTTTCGCGATCGCCGCGCCGATGCCGCGGCTGCCGCCCGTGATGAGTGCACGCTTGCCCTGAAGTCGATTCATGTCGGTTCCTTTCCTCATTTATGTAACGACCAACACAGAATGTGGCAAGTTGCGCCGCACAGTCAATTGATTTATTTTATCGATCGATACAGATATCGACGAAGGGACGGACGCAATGGCTGAACGAGGCCGACCGAGAAGCTTCGACAAGGAAGCGGCGCTGGATCGCGCGATGGAGGTGTTCTGGCGTCTCGGCTACGAAGGGGCGTCGATGACGGACCTGACGGCCGCGATGGGCATCGCGTCGCCGAGCCTGTATGCGGCCTTCGGCAGCAAGGAAGCGTTGTTCCGGCAAGCGCTCGAGCATTACCGCGCAACCGAGGGACAGGAAATCTGGGGGGGTGTCGAACGGGCGGCGAGCGCGTACGACGCCGTGCAGAGCTACCTGATGGATACCGCACGCGTGTTCACGCGGCGCTCGAAGCCGGCCGGCTGCCTGATCGTGCTGTCGGCGCTGCATCCGGCCGAACGTTCGGACATGGTCCGGCAAACGCTGATCGGGATGCGCGAGGGCACGGTCGACGCGTTGCGGGAACGCCTCGCGCAAGGCGTCGCGACCGGCGAAATATCCGCGCACGCGAATCTCGATGCGATCGCCCGCTACTACGTGACGGTTCAGCAGGGCATGTCGATCCAGGCGCGCGACGGCGCGAGCCGCCGCGATCTGGAGGCCATCGTGCAGGCCGCGCTGGCCGCCTGGCCGGCGCTCGTCGGTACGAGCAGCGCGGCCAGTGTGTAGCGGCAGGACGCCGCCGAAAGGAAAGGTTACTGCTTCGCAGCCTGCTGCACGTCCTTCGACGCGTGCCACACGCGATAACGCACGTCGAAGCCGTCCGGTACATAGACGACGAGCGGCAGGCGGCTGTTGTAGCGCAGCAGTTGACCGTCGCCGCGCACCTGCACGAACCGTTGCTGCGGCGCCTGGCCCGGGCACGCCATCAGCGTCGATGCCGGCCCCTTTACGTCGGTGAGCCGGTAATACGTATAGCCCCAGCCCTTCACGTCCTCGGCGGTCAGCTCGCCGCCGAACCACTGCTGGTTGCAGTCGGTCTGCAGCGTCTTGCCGATCATCAGCTCGACGCGCGCATCGCCCTCGTTCTCGAGCGCGGGCAGCGCGATCACGACGCGCTGCTGGCCGGCCGCGGCCTGCGGGAACATCTTGATCGACTCGGCCGGCACGGCGGGTGCGGAGGCCGGCGCGGCCACGCATGCGGCGGCCGTCGTCACGCAGAAGGCAGCCAGCGCGGCCCGGATCGCGAATGTCATCGATGTGCTCCTGAAAAACAAATGAGCCCCGGATGCTAACACTTTCGTCGCAAGACCTTACGAGGCTGTAATTTGGCGACACAATTGCAAACAGCCGGCAATCCCCGGGCGCGGTACTTATAGCGCAACCAACGGAGAACATCATGCTGAAGCTCATTGCTGCCGCCGGCGTCGCCACCCTGCTGGCCGGCTGCGTCGTCGCCCCGGACGCCGGATACGGCTACGGCCAGCCCTACTATTCCGATCCCGGCTACGCGTACGCCCCGTCTCCCGTGTACGGCACGGTCAACATCTGGGGCGGTGGCGGCGGACGCGACTGGGATCGCGGCCGGCGCGACTACCATCACTGGGACGGCGATCGCGGCAACCGCGGCAACGGCTGGTGGCGCGGCGGCGGACGCCGCGGCGACTGGAACGAAGGCGGCGGCGGCGGACACGGTCGCGGCGACGGCGGCGGCCACCGCCACTGACGCGCAATTGCAACCGTTTGTATCCGCGCACGGCCCGCCGATGCGCTGGCGGCGTATCGCTCCGCCCCACGAACGACCACACAAAAAGACAAAGGCCCTCGCATCGAGCGAGGGCCTTTCGTCGTTCGGCCCGGCGAAGCAAACGTCGACCGCTGCTGGCCGAGCGGCCCGGAATCCGCTCGCGCCACGCGTGCTTGAATTACCAGCCGGCCGGCCGCGCGTACCCGCCCTGCACCGGCGCTCCGCACACATACGCACGCTGGTAGCGGTCGTAGCAATAGTTCGGGCCGTCATCCTGGTACTGCGCCTGCTGATAGGTCGGGTAGGCCGGCTGCTGGTACGCGGGCGCCTGGTAGTACGTCGGCGGCTGATAGGCCGGCGCCTGGTACACGGGTGCCTGATACGCGACGGGCGGATTCATCGCCGACGTCACGATCGCGCCCAGCACCGCGCCGCCGATCAATGCGCCGATCACGGCGCCGCCGTCGCGGCCATGCGCGGACGCCGGGCCCGCGACCGCGAGCGAACCGGCAAGGACACACACTGCGGCAATCTTTTTCATGATGGACTCCGACGCGAAGTGGTACTGGATGGGATGCATTGTGGCGGTGCGCGGCCGTAATAGATGCAGCAAGTGGTAACGCGCGATTACCGGTATCGCTCGCGCCGAAACGCGTCGTCGCCGTGCTACGATTTTCGGCACACAGGAGACGCCTTCATGCAGCCCGAAACCGCCCGCCGTTTCGATACCGAATTCGCACCGCGCATCGCGCAGGCGATCGCCGCGTTCTTCGCGGAACACGTGCAGACCGACGTCGTCCCCTATGGCGGGCACGGACATCCGACGCGCGTCCAGATCCGCAGCGCGCCACACGAGCACGTGAGCGGCTTCGTGCATCCGCTGAATCTCGAGCTGACGTGGGACACCGACGAGATCGAGCGGCTGATGGAACCGGACGGCCGGGAGCGCTTCGAGCACTATCTCGCCGCGCTGCCGAGAAAGCTCGGCGCATGGCAAAGCGCGCGCGACATCGATCTCGCGTCGCGTACGCAGGCCGAGCCGCTCGTGCGGCTCGGCGGTCTCGACTTCGAAGGCTGAATGCGCGCGCCAGCCGGCCACTGCGCGGCTTGGCGGCGCGCGATGCGGCGCGGTGATACACTCGACCGGCCCCGCGCCGGTGCAGCCGCGCCGGCCGGGCCGTTCATCGCCGCCACCCTTGCACATGGTTGCGCACGCAACCTGCAACCGGGCGCGCGGACAACCCTGCTCTCGCTCCCGTCATGAACGCCGATACCGGCCTGCCGCTTCCGCAACGCTACTGGGCGATCGTCTGCGTCGCCCTGGGCATCACGCTCGCCGTGCTCGACGGCGCCATCGCCAACGTCGCCTTGCCGACCATCGCGCGCGATCTGCACGCGTCCGACGCCGCGTCGATCTGGATCGTCAACGCGTACCAGCTCGCGGTCACGATCACGCTGCTGCCGCTCGCGTCGCTCGGCGAACGCATCGGTTATCGCCGCATCTACATCGCCGGGCTCGCGCTGTTCACCGCGGCGTCGCTCGGCTGCGCGCTCGCCGGCTCGCTGCCGATGCTGGCCGTGATGCGCGTGATCCAGGGGTTTGGCGCGGCCGGCATCATGAGCGTCAACGCGGCGCTCGTGCGGATGATCTACCCGTCGTCGTTGCTCGGACGCGGGCTGTCGATCAACGCGATGGTGGTCGCGCTGTCGTCGGCGATCGGGCCGACGGTCGCGTCCGCGATCCTGTCGTTCGCGTCGTGGCCGTGGCTGTTCGCGGTCAACGTGCCGATCGGGATCGCGGCCGTGCTCGGCAGCCTGCGGGCGCTGCCGGCCAACCCGCTGCACGACGCGCCGTACGACTTCCCGAGCGCGCTGATGAACGCGTGCGTGTTCGGCCTCTTGATCACGGCCGTCGACGGGCTCGGTCACGGCGAAAGTCATGGGTACGTCGCGGCCGAACTGGCCGTCGCGTTCGTGGTCGGCTACTTCTTCGTGAAGCGTCAGTTGTCGCAGCCGGCGCCGCTCCTGCCCGTCGACCTGATGCGCATCCCGATGTTCGCGCTGTCGGTCTACACGTCGACCGCGTCGTTCACGTCGCAGATGCTCGCGTTCGTCGCGCTGCCGTTCTGGCTGCAGAATTCGCTCGGTTTCTCGCAAGTCGAGACGGGCCTTTACATGACGCCTTGGCCGCTCGTGATCGTGTTCGCCGCGCCGCTCGCGGGCGTGCTGTCGGACCGCTATTCGGCCGGGATTCTCGGCGGGATCGGGCTCGCGCTGTTCGCCGCCGGGCTGCTGTCGCTCGCGACGATCGGCGCGCATCCGGGCACGGTCGACATCGTGTGGCGGATGGCGCTGTGCGGCGCGGGCTTCGGGCTGTTCCAGTCGCCGAATAACCGCGCGATGCTGTCGTCGGCGCCGCGCGAGCGCAGCGGCGGCGCCGGCGGCATGTTGAGCACCGCGCGCCTGACGGGCCAGACGCTCGGCGCGGCGCTCGTCGCGCTGATTTTCGGGCTCGCGCCCGACCGCGGGCCGACGATCGCGCTCTATGTCGCCACGGTGTTCGCGGCGGTCGCCGCGGTCGTCAGCCTGCTGCGCATCGCGTCGCCGCGGCCGGACTCGGCGGCCTGACACCCGCCGCCGTGCGCCGCACCCGCGGCGGGCGTCAGGCCGCGTCGAGCGTGTCCATCACGAAGCGCACGCGCGCCTTCACGCTCACGCGCGGCAACTCGATCAGCCGATAGCCGTACGACGTATAGCAATCGACCATCGCGTCATGGGTCCGCACCGCTTCCGCGAAATCCTGCCGGCGCTCGGTGTCCTGCGCATAGATGTCGGGCCACGGCGGCGCGATGAACACGCGCCGGTGATAGCGGAAGCGCCGGGCCGCGGCTTCCGCATGCGCGGGCACCGCCAATCCGGTCAACTGCAGAT
Source organism: Burkholderia cenocepacia (assembly GCF_014211915.1). Taxonomy (NCBI): domain Bacteria; kingdom Pseudomonadati; phylum Pseudomonadota; class Betaproteobacteria; order Burkholderiales; family Burkholderiaceae; genus Burkholderia; species Burkholderia cenocepacia. The sequence goes on from NZ_CP060039.1 coordinate 3,195,831, forward strand.
AGCCGATCACGTCCGGCACGCCGCGGTCGAAGAACACCGGCCCGCGGGCCTGCCGCGCGAGATGGTAGGACCGCATCTCCCAGCCCAGCATCAGTTCGGCGAACGCAGCCGGGTCGCGCCACGGCAGCGCCGGACCGTCGATGGCCATCTGGTCGCGGATCACGCCGCGTCCCGCCTCCTGCGAACGTGCGTACCCGGCCCGTTCGAGCGCATCGAGCAACGTGCTCTTGCCCGAACCCGGGCCGCCCGTCACGACGAAGAAACGGCCGGCGGTATCGTCGGCCGCTTCGTCGTCGCCACCGGCGCCCGGCGCGGACTCACGCATGCGCGACGCGCCGGCCCGCACGCCGCGTGACCGACGCCGCCGCCGCGACGCTGCGCAGGTCGGCGACGAACGTATCGCGCCACACCGACAGGTCGTTCTCGCGCAGCCGCGCGAGATTCTGCTCGTGACGGGCCTGCCGCTCCGCGAGCGGCATCGACAGCGCGCGTTCGAGCGCCTCGGCCATCTGCGACAGGTCGTACGGATTGACGAGCAGCGCGCCGGTCAGCTCGGCCGCCGCGCCCGCGAACTCCGACAACACGAGCACGCCCGGATCGGCCGGGTCCTGCGATGCGACGTATTCCTTCGCGACGAGGTTCATCCCGTCGCGCAGCGGCGTCACGTAGCCGACCTGCGACATCCGGAAGAACGCCATCAGCAGGTTACGCTCGTACTTGCGGTTCAGGTACTGGATCGGCGTCCAGTCGAGCTGCGAGAAGCGGCCGTTGATGCGGCCGGCCTCGCCTTCGAGCGTTTCGCGGATCTGCTGATAGGTCTGCACGTCGGAACGTGTCGGCGGCGCGATCTGCAGCAGCGACACGCGCCCCTGCCAGCCCGGCGCATTCGCGAGCATCCGCTCGAACGACTGGAAGCGCTCGACGAGCCCCTTCGAGTAATCGAGGCGGTCGACGCTCATCACCAGCTTGCGGTCGCCCAGCGCCTCGCGCAGCATCTTCACCGGCTTGCGCGTGCCGTACTGGACGGCCGCCTGCGCGATCGCGTCGGGATGCACGCCGATCGGATAGGCCGCGACCTTCACGACGCGGCCATGCGCGTGCAGCATCCCGTCCTCGCTCGCCGCGCCGATGCCGCGCCGCTCGATGTAGTCGGTGAACGCCTGTTTGTCGGCCTCGGTCTGGAAGCCCGCGACGTCGTACGCGCACATGAACTTCACGAGTTCCTCGTGCGGCGGCACGAGGCGCAGCACGTCGGGCGACGGAAACGGGATGTGCAGGAAGAAGCCGATCGGGTTCTTCACGCCGAGCTCGCGCAGGTAGTGCGCGAACGGCAGCAGATGATAGTCATGCACCCAGATCAGGTCGTCCGGACGCAGCAGCGCGGCGAGCTGCTTCGCGAGCATCGCGTTCACGCGCAGATAACCGGCGTACTCCTGCCGATCGAAGCGCGCGAGATCGCCGCGGTAGTGGAACACCGGCCACAGCGTCGCGTTCGAGAAGCCGCGGTAGTACTGGTCGTAGTCGCGCCGGGTCAGCCCGACCGTCGCGTACGTCACGTTGCCGTCCCGCTGGATCGCGGGCTCGGCATCCGGCGCTCCGACGATCTCGCCGTTCCAGCCGAACCAGACGCCGCCCGTTTCCTTCAGCGCGTCCATCACGCCGACGGCCAGGCCGCCCGCGCTCGGGCGCGTGTCCTCGCCGGCGGCGACACGATTCGATACCACGATCAATCTGCTCATGCGACTTCCCCTCCTCGATTCGATTGGCTGGCGCGCGACGCACGCCAAAGCAGGCGCGGCGGCCCGAGGGCGGCCGCGCGGCGATTCAGTTCCGAGAATTGCAATGAAATACGGCGGTGGAATGTGGCGACGACCGTATCAAGCGTCCTGCTCCTGACCGAGGTCGCGTTGATAGTCGAGCCCTTCCGGGCGAGCACCACCCTGGTTGTGATCGCCGTCCGACGGCGTCTCGTCCGGCGCGCCCGCGGGCGGCGCCGATGGCGCGTCGGTCCGCGGACGCGGGCGATCTTCCGGATGGCCGGCAGCCGCGTCAGGCGGCCGGTGTGACAACCGTTTCGAACGGCGCATGGCTGGGTGTCTCATATGCGGCGCGGCTCGAGGCCGTCGTAGAAACATTCCATAGCAAAACAGTCTAGGTCGCTTGATCGCATCCGAAGGTAACAATTACCTTCAATTTGTAACGTTTCGACCCCTCGCCAATCATCTATCCGACAATGACGCCGCCCGCGCGCACGCGGCCTGCCCCGCGGCGATTTGTCAAAGCTTTGCAGTTTTCCCATGACAATTGCGAAACAATGACGCGGCATCAGGGCGTGCATGCGTCGCCGCTCACCCAGACAGGACTTGCACTCAGGGATGAACATTCGTTTCGAATCGCCGCGCCGGGCCACGCCGGCGCGCATCGTGCTGGCCGTGATCGCCACGGCCGCACTGCTGTCCGGCTGCAATTCGCTGTACAGCGAAGGCGCGACAGCCGGCGCCGGTATCGCGGGCGCCGCGATCGCCTCCAAGGTCACCAACAACGCCGCCGTCGCGACGGGCATCGGCCTCGGCGCCGTCGCCGGCGCGCGGGCTGGCGTCCAGTATTCGCAACGCGTCGCGCACCGCTACACGCAGGAGCAGATCGCGAAGGCGGCCGGCCCGCTCGACGTCGGCGGCGTCGCGCCGTGGTCGACGCACCATTCGTTCCCGATCGAGGACGACGAGCAGGGCCGCGTGACGGTCAGCCGGATGATCAGCGTCGGTCCGCTCGACTGCAAGGAAATCGTGTTCGCGGTCGACACGCCGGCGAAGGCCGACAAGGCCGCGCAATCGGCGTTCTACGTCGCCACCCTCTGCCGCGACGGAGCCGTGTGGAAATGGGCATCGGCCGAACCGGCGACCGAACGCTGGGGCGCGCTGCAATGAACGTGGCGATCCGTATCGCGGCGATCGGCGCGCTGTGCGCGGCGACGGCCGCGCTGTCGGGCTGCGGCTCGGTCGGCGCGGCGAGCGGCGCGCTGGCCGGCGCAGCGACGGGCCTCGTCACCGCGAACCCGGCGGTGGGCGTCGGCGTGGGGATTGCCGTCCAGGCCGCGACCGACGAAGCCGTCAACCGCACGATGAAGCAGCTCCATCAGAATCAGCAGGACGCGATCGCGAAGACGGCCGGCAGCCTCGCCGTCGGCGAATTGAAGCCGTGGAAGGTGAAGAACACGCTACCGCTGGAAAACGGCGAAGGCGAAGTGCGCGTCACGCGTGCGTACGCGTCGGCGCTCGCGCTGTGCAAGGAATTCGCGTTCTCGGTGAAGGACGGCGACAAGGCCGACTGGTACTTCGCGAATGCGTGCCAGCAAGGCACGCACTGGAAGTGGGCGTCGGCGGAACCGGCCGTCGATCGGTGGGGGAATTTGCAGTAGCGGTGCGAGGCGCCGCGCGTCATGCGCGGCGCCCGTGGCGTTCTGCGAGGCGTGGTTGGTTATACCAGGCGCCTCGCCAGCATCAGGACTCGACGTCCTCGAGGCTGAAAATTTCGGTCTGGTCGTTGTACGAGAAAATCTCGCCGTACCGCCCCCAGTCGATCACCGCGTCGAGCGTTTCCTCGGCCGCGCCGTCCGACAGGAAATCCTCGAGCTCCTGCTCGAAGCGCACGCGCGGCGCACGGTGACCCGGACGCTCGTTCAGCACCTTCTTGATCCGCGCCGCGAGCGGCACGTGCTTCAGCAGGTGATCGGCGAACATCAGCTTGCGCTCCTGCGTGCCGAATTCCGCGAACACGCGCCCCGGCGGCGTCAGGAACACGTCGCCTTCGCGCACGTCCGCGAAGCCGAGGTACTGCAGCACTTCCGCGATCGGGAACAGGTCGTCGACCTCGAGGTGCAGCGTCCGCGCGATTTCCGGCATGTCCGCGCGGCCGTGGTACGGCGCCATCGCGAGCGTCTCGATCAGGCCGGCCATCAGGTTGGTCGACACCTGCGGCAGCCAGCTGCCGAGTTCGAGCCCCTTCTTCGTCGCTTCGCCGGTCTGGCGCGCGGTCATCTTCGCGTAGATGTCGTCGACGAGCTTGCGGAACGCCGGATCGAGACGATTGCGCGGATGCTTGAACGGCACCTTGATCTCGGCGATCACGCGGCCCGGATTCGACGACAGCACGAGAATCCGGTCGCACATGAACACCGCTTCCTCGATGTTGTGCGTGACGATCAGCACCGACTTGATCGGCATGCGGCCTTGCGTCCACAGGTCCAGCAAATCGGTACGCAGCGTTTCAGCCGTCAGCACGTCGAGCGCGGAGAACGGCTCGTCCATCAGCAGAATCGTCGGGTCGACGACGAGCGCACGCGCAAAGCCGACGCGCTGGCGCATCCCGCCCGACAGCTCGCGCGGATACGCGTTCTCGAAGCCGTCGAGACCGATCAGGTCGATCGCGGCGAGCGCACGCTCGCGCCGCTCACGCGCGCCGACGCCGAGCGCTTCGAGCCCGGCTTCCACGTTCTGCAGCACGGTGAGCCACGGGAACAGCGCGAAGGTCTGGAACACCATCGCGACGCCTTCGGCCGGGCCGCGCAGCGGCTTGCCAAGGTAGGTCACTTCGCCGCCGGTCGGCTCGATCAGGCCGGCAATGATGCGCAACAGCGTCGATTTGCCCGAGCCGGAGCGGCCGAGCAGGCCGACGATCTCGCCTTCGCGCAGCGACAGGTTCGCGTCGTCGAGCACGAGCAGTTCGCCCTGCGTCTTGTTGAAGCCGCGGCAGACGTGATCGACGCGCAGGATTTCTTCACCGAGGCGCGGCGGCTGGGACGTCTGGACGGGGGCGTTTACAGCATTCGGATTGTGCATCGCGTTTCGCTCTCAATCGGTCTCAGTCGAGCCGCAGCTTCGCTTCGGCGAAGGCATACAGCGGGCGCCACAGCAGGCGGTTGAACAGGGTGACGAACAGGGACATCACGGCGATGCCCAGGATGATCTTCGGAAAATCGCCGGCGGCGGTGGTCTGCGCGATGTAGGCGCCGAGGCCGTGCGCCTCGATTCGGGTGCTGCCCCACTGCACGGCTTCCGACACGATGCTCGCGTTCCACGCGCCGCCCGATGCGGTGATCGCGCCCGTCACGTAGTACGGGAAGATGCCGGGCAGGATCGCCTGACGCCACCACTGCCAGCCGCGGATGCGGAAGTTGGTCGCCGCTTCGCGATAGTCGTTCGGGTAGGACGTCGCGCCGGCGATCACGTTGAACAGGATATACCACTGCGTGCCGAGCACGATCAGCGGCGACAGCCAGATGTCCGCGTTCAGGTGGAAGCGCGCGATCACGATCACGAACACCGGGAACAGCAGGTTCGCCGGGAACGCGGCGAGGAACTGCGCGAGCGGCTGCAGCTTCTCGGCCAGCTTCGGACGCAGCCCGACCCACACGCCGATCGGCACCCAGATCACCGACGCGATCGAGATCAGCACGACCACGCGCAGCAGCGTGATGAGCCCGAGCACAAGCACGTGGCCGACCTCGGCCATCGTCACGCCGGTCGCGACGAAGCTGACGACGCGCCACACGATATAGGCCGTGCCGATCAGCACGAGCCCGGCCCACGCGATGTCGACCGTGCGCGACGCCTTCTTCTCGACTTTCGGCAGCGTGAAACGCATCGCGCCCGACAGCGGCAGGCGCAGCGGAATCCGCGCGGCCTTCGCGAAGAACCAGCCGGCCGGCACGAGCAGTTGATGAATCAAGCGCGTGCGGCGCACGAGGTCGAGCAGCCACGATTGCGGCGCATCGCCCGACGCGGTGTTCTCCATCCGGAACTTGTCGGCCCACGCGATGAGCGGGCGGAACAGGAGCTGGTCATACGCGAGAATCACGACCGTCATCGTCAGGATCACCCAGCCGATCGCGCCGAAGTTCTTGTCGGAGATGGCCTGCGCGAGATACGCGCCGATGCCCGGCAGCGTGATCGTCTGGTTGCCGACGGTGATCGCCTCCGACGCGACGACGAAGAACCAGCCACCCGACATCGACATCATCATGTTCCAGATCAGGCCCGGCATCGAGAACGGCACTTCGAGCTTCCAGAAGCGCTGCCAGGACGTCAGGTGGAAGCCGCGCGACACTTCGTCCAGGTCGCGCGGCACCGTGCGCAGCGACTGGTAGAAGCTGAACGTCATGTTCCACGCCTGACTCGTGAAGATCGCGAAGATCGCGGCCAGCTCGGCGCCGAGCACGCGGCTCGGGAACAGCGCGAGGAAGAACGTGACCGTAAACGAGATGAAGCCGAGCACCGGCACCGACTGCAGGATGTCGAGGATCGGAATCAGCACCATGCCCGCGCGGCGGCTCTTGGCCGCGAGCGTGCCGTAGACGAGCGTGAACGCGAGCGACGCGACCATCGCGGCGAGCATCCGCAGCGTGGTGCGCAGCGCGTATTCGGGCAGGTTCGACGGATCGAGCGAGATCTTCTGCGTCTGCAGCACGCCGATCGGCGCCATCGTTTCGTGAAAGCCGACCACCGCCATCGCGATCAGGCAGATGATCAGCGGAAATGCGATGAAGTCCCACCGGTTCGGCAACACGCGCCACGCGGATGCGTTGGCGGTCCGGTTCGGATTGAAGAATCCGACGTTCATCAGGCGCCCTCCCCGGTAAGGCCGAACGAAGCCGGCAGTCGATGTTGATTCATGGCAAAGCGCACGGGCGCGGTAATTCGATTGACTGGCGATGTCGCGCACGCGCGGCGCGCCGTGCGCGCATGCGCTGCCGCGGCCGGGCGAGCCGGGCCGCGACGGCACGACACTACACCAACCTGTATTTCAGGTACAACCGTCCCGGGACGGCTGGGCAGCGCATGGATCGTGCCCGGCGCGTGGGCGGATGACGGGCGCGCGGTACGGAACGACCCGGCCGCGGTCGTGCGGCCGGCGCGCAGGCCCGAATTATGCCGTGATCCGGCCCGGCCGTGAACCCGCCCCCGCACGCGGGCACAAACCGTGTCCGGCATCAGCAGCCGGATACGGCGAAGCAGGTATGATCGGGGCTAGCCCCGGGTCCGTTTCGGCCGTGCCGCCGCAATGCGCACGCGCCGTCTGTATACCGGCCCCGGGGATCGACCGACGAGCGGGAGGAAGGGAATGGCAGGAAACTTGGTGATCGTCTGTCGCGATCAGGATGCCGACGCGTTCTATGAACTCATGCAGGAGTATGGGTCGTTCCAGACGCGCCTGTCGTCCACGGCGTGGTACCTGAACATGAACGTCGTGCCGGAATCGTTGCAGGAAGAAATCCTGGAGCGCCTTGGCCGGTATACGACGGTCTATATCTTCGAGGCCACCACGGTGACCTACAACACGATCGACAGCAACGCGGCGGAGACGCTCGGCACGCTGTTCGGCGAATGATGCCGCGCGGCGCTTGCCCGCCCGGGCAGGCGCCGCGACCGCTCATGCGGCCTGCGCGTGGGGTTCGTCCTTCGGCACGGCGTCGAACGGGAACGTCATCGATACCCGCAGGCCGCCCTCGGGGCGATTGCCGATGTCGCACGCGCCCCCCAGCCTGAGCACGAGCCGCTCGACGATCGCGAGCCCGAGCCCGCTGTGGCCGTTCCCGCCGCGCGCGGGATCGAGCCGCACGAACGGCCGCGTGGCGGCCGCGAGGTCGCGCGGCGCGATGCCGCCGCCGCTGTCGCTGACCGACAGCACGTAGCCGGCCGGCGTGCGCGCCGTCTCGACGAATACGGGCGGCGCACCGTACGCATGCGCGTTGTCCAGCAGGTTCGACAGGATCCGGTCGAGCGTCGCCGTCGGCAGCCGGAAGCCGGGATCGGCCTCCAGCCGCGTCTGGACCGTCGGCGCATTCGGCGCGACCGCACGATAGCTGCGCGCGATCCGCTCGCACGCCTGGTCGACCGGCACCGGCTCGCTGCGGTCGGCCCCGCCGTGCGCAAACACCAGGAACTGGTCGACGATGTGCGACATCGAGTCGACGTCGCGCACGACGCCGTCGCGCAGCCGTGCGTCGTCCATCATTTCGGCCCGCAGGCGCATCCGGGCGAGCGGCGTGCGCAGGTCGTGCGCGACGCCGGCCAGCATCACCGCGCGATCGCTCTCGGCCTGCGACACCTGCTCCACCATCTGGTTGAAGCCGTGCGTGAGCTGGCGCAGCTCGCGCGGGCCGCGCTCGCGCAGCGGCGGCACCGGCTGCCCGCGGCCGAAACGCGCGACCGCGCGCGCGAGCGAGCGCAGCGGCTGCTGCAACTGCCAGGCCGCGAACAGCGCGGCGATCACGCCGGCCGAGAAGATCGTGCCGAGCCACAGCAGCATCCGGTCGAGCGAGCGCGGCGGCCGCAGCGGCTGCACGGGCACCACGATCCAGTTGCGGTCGGTCGGCTCCTTCACCCACAGCACCGGCGGATGGCCGGGCGTGCCGATCTCGACCTGCGTGCCGGGCGGCATGCGCTCGCTCACGTCGTCGCGGAACCGCTTCAGCGGCGGCGGCAGCCCCGAATCGCCGCTCTTCGGCACGTCGGCACTGTCGGGCGACACGAGCCGCACGCGCGACGGCAACGGCTGGTCGGGCGTACGCTCGATGTGCTGGCGCACCGCGTCGACGAGGAACGCGGCTTCCTCGACCGCATAACGCGTCTGCATCTGGTTGCGCTCGAGCCGCATCGCGAAGAACCACGCGAAGTGCGACAGGAGCAGGACACCGACGACGAGCAGCGCCAGCCGCCCGAACAGTGAATCAATGGGTTTGCGCATGGGCCTCGCCGTCGGGCACGAACACGTAGCCGCGCCCGCGGACCGTCTGGATGAAGCGCGGCGTCGACGGATCCGTTTCGAGGATGCGGCGCAGGCGCCACACCTGGACGTCGATGCCGCGGTCGGTGCCGTCGTACTCGGGCCCGTGCAGCAGCTCGAGCAGCCGCTCGCGCGTGAGCGTGCGCAGCGCGTGGTTCACGAAGATCTTCAGCAGCGCGAATTCGCTGCTCGACAGCGTGGCCGGCTTGCCGTCGACCGACAGCGTGCGCGCCTGGAAGTCGAGCAGGAAGCGGCCGAACGCGAACGGCTCGCGCTGCTCGGGCGCGGCCGCCGACGGCGTTGCGCGGCGGCGGCGCAGCACGGCCTGCACGCGCGCGAGCAGCTCGCGCGGATTGAACGGCTTGCCGAGGTAGTCGTCCGCGCCGAGCTCAAGCCCGACGATGCGGTCGACGTCGTCCGCCCGCGCGGTCAGCATGATCACGGGGATGTCGTCGCCGGCCGCGCGCAACTGGCGCAGCGCGGTCAGGCCGTCCACGCCCGGCATCATCAGGTCCAGCACGATCAGGTCGGGCCGCTCGCGCTCGAGGCGCTTCTCGAGCGTCGCCGCGTCGTGCAGCACGGACACTTCCATCCCCTGGCGCACGAGATAGTCGCGCAGCAGGTCTCGGAGTTCTTGGTCGTCGTCGACGATGAGGATCTGGGTAGTCATGGCTCGAAGTTTACCGCGCGAGGGCGGAGTCGAAGAACGAAACAAAGGGGCGAAAGGGTTACTGCGGGTTACCGCGCAAGGGAACTGTAATGCGCGGTAACCGGGCCGCCACCCCGCGTAACACCCGCCGGGGCCTGCATCGCTAACCTGCGTCTTACCGGATGCGGTACCCGACTTTCCCGGCACCGCATCGCCGGACCCTTTGGATACAAGGAGTTTCTGAAATGTATAAGAAGACTTCCCGCGTGGCCATCGCGGCCGCCGCCGTGCTCGCTCTCGCATTCGGCACCGCGCATGCCGCGCAACCCACCGACGTGCCGCCGCCGGGCGGCCCCGGCATGCACCAGATGCACGGCGGGCACGAAGGCGGCCCGTTCGGCGCGATCATGAAACTGCACGACCAGCTGAAGCTCAACGCGTCGCAGGAACAGCAATGGCAGGCAGCCGTCAACACGATGAAGCAGAACCGTGACGCGATGCGCAAGAGCCACGAGCAGATGCGCGAGCAGTTCAAGGCGCAGCAGAACCAGCCGATCCTCGACCTGAGCGCGATGCACTCGGCACGCCAGCAGGCGGAGGCGCAGAACGCGCAACTGCGCGAGCAGACGTCCGCCGCGTGGCTCACGTTCTACAACGGGCTGAACGACCAGCAGAAGACGATGGTCAGCACGGCGCTCAAGCAGCAGTTCGCGAAGATGGAGCAGCGCCACGAGAAGATGAAGGAGCGCTGGGAGCAGCATCGCGCGGCCGCGAAGGGTGCGTCGGCGCCAGCGCAGTAAGCCGGCGGGCCGCTCCCGCAGCGGCATCGAAGGGGACGCAGGCACCGGCCTGCGTCCCCTTTTTCGTTTCAGGCGACGTCGAACAGCAGCACCTCGGCCGTGCGGCCACGCGCGAACGCCACCGCGTCCACGCCGCCGATCCGCGCGCCGTCGCCGGCGGTCAGCGCGCGGCCGTTGACCTCGACCTCGCCGCGCACGACGTGCACGTAGATGCTGCGCCCGGCCGGCACGTCGAACGCCGCCGTCTCGTCGCCGTCGATCAGCGCCGCGAAGATGCGGGCGTCGGCCCGCACCGACAGCGCGCCGTCGCCGCCGTCGGGCGCCGCGACGAGCCTCAGCCGGCCGCGCTTCTCGTCATCGGCGAAACGCCGTGCCTCGTAGCCGGGCCGCCCGCCCCGTTCGGCCGGCTGCAGCCAGATCTGCAGCAGATGCAGCGGCCGGTCGCGCGACGCGTTGGTTTCGCTGTGCACGAGCCCCGTGCCGGCGCTCATCCGCTGAATGCCGCCGGTCCGGACGATCGCACCGCAGCCGAGGCTGTCGCGGTGCGCGAGCTCGCCATCCAGCACGTAGGTGAGGATTTCGACGTCGCGGCGCGGCTGCATCCCGAAACCGCGCGTCGGCGCGATCCGGTCCTCGCTCAGCACGCACAGCGCGCCGACGGGCGGACGCACCGGCGCATGCCCGTCGCGACAGACGGACGAAAAGCTGTGGCTCGATTCGAGCCAGCCGTGGTGCGTGCGGCAGCGGTCTTCGGCGCGCAGGATCTGGAACATTGGGGCGGACGCTCGGGGCGCAGATGTTCTGTTCGGGTTTACCGCCACTGTAAGGGGCGGCCGGCAGCGCCACAATCCGCCGCCCGCGCACCGCATCGTTGCACCTGCACACCCAATTGCCGAAATATTCGTTGCGAATACCTCGATTGCCGCAACAGCCGAATCGAGGAATCGGTCGACCGCGCCGGATTGCCGTTTTCCGGGTATCGCGTTCGGGTAAAATACCGCCCTTTTGGCGTTCGCCCTTCCGGCGGTCGCCAACGCCAGAGCGCCGATCGGCGATTTTTGGCCGTCTAGAATACGCCGCGGCGCCCGGTTCGACCGGCCGCGAGCGCCCCCGGAAAGTCAGCAACAGAAGGATGGAAATGAAGAAGGCCGCCCTGTGCGCCGCCCTCGCCCTCGTGGCGGGCAGCGCCTTCGCGAAGGAGTGGAAGACCGTGCGGATCGGCGTCGATGCCAGCTACCCGCCGTTCGAGTCGACCGCACCGAGCGGCGAGATCGTCGGTTTCGACGTCGATCTCACCAAGGAAATCTGCAAGCGGATCAACGTGAAGTGCGTGTGGGTGGCGCAGGATCTCGACGGGATCATCCCGGCGCTGAAGGCGAAGAAGTACGACGTCATCGTGTCGTCGCTGACCGTGACGGACAAGCGTCGCGAGCAGATCGACTTCTCCGACAAGGTGTACGACGCGCCCGCGCGGATGATCGCGAAAACCGGCTCGCCGCTGCTGCCGACGGTCGCGTCGCTCAAGGGCAAGCGCGTCGGCGTCGAGCAGGGTTCCACGCAGGAAACCTACGCGAAGGCGTACTGGGAACCGCAGGGCGTGACGATCGTTCCTTACCAGAACCAGGACCAGGTCTATGCCGATCTCGGCACGGGCCGCCTCGACGCGACGCTGCAGGATGAACTGCAGGCCGACTACGGCTTCCTGCGCACGCCGCGCGGCAAGGGCTTCGCGTTCGCCGGGCCGGAAGTGAAGGATCCGAAGACGATCGGCGACGGCACCGCGATCGGCCTGCGCAAGGAAGATACCGACCTGAAGCTGAGGATCAACCAGGCGCTGGCCGACATGCACAAGGACGGTACGTACGACCGGCTGTCGCACAAGTACTTCTCGTTCAGCGTCTACTCGGCGCCGGCCCGCTGAACGCCGACAAGCAGCAGCGGATGCGGGGGCGGCCCCGCGTCCGGGCAGTACAGGCAGTCAACCACGCGCCGCCCGCCCCCTTGCCCGCCGTTCGCGCGACGGGCTCGCCCGGCACCGTTGCCGGGGCGGACGGTCATGATACGCACGGGGCGTTCCGCGCAGCTTGGCGGGCGCGTCTTTCGCGGCGCACGACGTGCACCGTCAGGGACCACACCAGGGACCACATATGTTTCTACAAGGCTACGGCCCGCTGATCCTCGCCGGCACCTGGCAAACCGTCAAACTGGCGGTGCTTTCGCTTGCGCTGTCGTTCCTGCTGGGGCTGCTCGGCGCCGGCGCGAAGCTGTCGCGCAACCGCGTGACGAACGGCGTCGGCACCATCTACACGACGCTGATCCGCGGCGTACCCGATCTCGTGCTGATGCTGCTGCTGTTCTACAGCCTGCAGATCTGGCTGAACATGGCGACCGACGCGCTCGGCTGGGACCAGATCGACATCGACCCGTTCCTCGCCGGCGTGCTCGTGCTCGGCTTCATCTACGGCGCGTACTTCACCGAGACGTTCCGCGGCGCGTTCCTGTCGGTGCCGCGCGGCCAGCTCGAGGCCGGCAGCGCCTACGGGATGACGAACTGGCAGGTGTTCACGCGGATCATGTTCCCGCAGATGATGCGCTTCGCGCTGCCGGGCATCGGCAACAACTGGCAGGTGCTCGTGAAGTCGACCGCGCTCGTGTCGATCATCGGCCTGGCCGACGTCGTGAAGGCGTCGCAGGACGCCGGCAAGGGCACGCTGCGGTTCTTCTTCTTCACGCTGATCGCGGGAGCGGTCTACCTCGCCATCACGACGATCTCGAACTTCGTGCTGATGTGGCTCGAAAAGCGCTACTCGACCGGTGTCCGCAAGGCTGACCTATGATCGAACTCATCCAAGAATACTGGCGCAACTATCTCTACACCGACGGCTATCGCATCACCGGTGTCGCGATCACGCTGTGGCTGCTGGTCGTGTCGATCGGCCTCGGCTTCTGCCTGTCGGTGCCGCTCGCCGTCGCGCGCGTGTCGAAGAAGAAGTGGCTGTCGGGCGCGGTATGGCTGTACACGTACGTGTTCCGCGGCACGCCGCTCTACGTGCAGCTGCTGCTCTGCTATACGGGCCTCTACAGCCTGCAGGCCGTGCGCGGCACGCCGATGCTCGATGCGTTCTTCCGCGACGGGATGCACTGCACGCTGCTCGCGTTCACGCTGAACACCTGCGCGTACACCACCGAAATCTTCGCGGGCGCGATCAAGGCGACGTCGTACGGCGAGATCGAAGCCGCGCGCGCGTACGGGATGTCGCCGTTCACGATGTATCGCCGCGTGATCCTGCCGTCGGCGCTGCGCCGCGCGCTGCCGCTGTACAGCAACGAAGTGATCCTGATGCTGCACGCGACGACGGTGGCCTTCACCGCGACCGTGCCCGACATCCTGAAGATCGCGCGCGACGTGAACTCGGCGACCTACATGTCGTTCCACGCGTTCGGCATCGCCGCCCTGCTCTACCTCATGATCTCGTTCACGCTCGTGTGGCTGTTCCGCCAGGCCGAGCGTCGCTGGCTCGCGTATCTGCGCCCGCAAGGCAAGTAAGTTTTCGCAGGACTATTGATGAACTCCCAGACCCAGAAGCTTTTCGTCGACGATATCCACAAGCGGTACGGCGACAACGAGGTGCTCAAAGGCGTGTCGCTGAGGGCGAACTCGGGCGACGTGATCAGCGTGATCGGCTCGTCCGGTTCCGGCAAGAGCACGATGCTGCGCTGTATCAACTTCCTCGAGCAGCCGAACGCGGGCCGCATCTTCGTCGACGGCGAGGAAGTGCGCACCGCGCTCGACAAGACGGGCGCGCTGCGCGCGGCCGATTCGAAGCAGTTGCAGCGCGTGCGCACCAAGCTGTCGATGGTGTTCCAGCACTTCAATCTCTGGTCGCACATGAACGTGATCGAGAACGTGATGGAAGCGCCGGTGAACGTGCTCGGCATCCCGAAGAAGGAAGCCGAGGACCGTGCGCGCGAGTATCTCGAGAAGGTCGGCCTCGCGCCGCGCGTCGAGAAGCAATATCCGTCGCATCTGTCGGGCGGCCAGCAGCAGCGCGTGGCGATCGCGCGGGCGCTCGCGATGCATCCGGACGTGATGCTGTTCGACGAGCCGACCTCCGCGCTCGACCCGGAGCTGGTGGGCGAAGTGCTGAAGGTGATGCAGAAGCTCGCCGAGGAAGGCCGTACGATGATCGTCGTCACGCACGAGATGGGCTTCGCGCGCAACGTGTCGAATCACGTGATGTTCCTGCACCAGGGGCGCGTCGAGGAACAAGGCGTGCCGTCCGAGGTGCTCGCGAACCCGAAGAGCGACCGCCTGCGCGCGTTCCTGTCGGGCAGCCTCAAGTAACGCCCGCCACGCGCCACGCCCGAACGGGCGCCCCGCGGGTCGCCGCGCGGCGCCCGTTTTGCGTTTACGCGGTGCTCACCGGCGCGCCGTCGGCGAACGCGCGCAGTTCGTCGCCCGCCAGCCGGTAACGCACCCATTCGCTCTGCGGCGCCGCACCGACGCTTTCGTAGAAGCGGATCGCCGGCTCGTTCCAGTCGAGCACGCTCCATTCGAAACGCCCGCAGCCCGAGTCGACCGCGATCCGCGCGAGCGCCTTCAGCAGCCGCAGCCCCGCGCCGGCGCCGCGAAAACGCGGCGACACGTACAGATCCTCCAGATACAGCCCCTGCCGCGCGAGCCACGTCGAATAAGAGAAGAAATACACGGCGAAGCCGGCCGGCTCGCCGTCGACCTCGCACATCAGCGCACGCGCCGGCGAGCCTTCGCCGAACAGGCTGCGTTCGAGCGATTCGGGCGTCGCGACGACTTCGTGCTCCGCCTTCTCGTAGACGGCCAGTTCGGTGATGAAGCGCAGGATCAGCGGCACGTCGGCGACGGTGGCGGAACGAATATCGATTTGCACGGGTTGAGCCCTCCTCCGGCCCGGATGTGAAGCGAAAAACAACGGGAAAACGGCGCCGCGCCCCCGCGCTGGCGCCGTTCGAACCGTCATGCTACGTTCACGCGATGCCTGCAGGAAGTGCAGTTTCTTCATCCAGACCTGAACGTGATGCATCCCGATCTGCGCCGCCTCGACCTGAACCTGCTGCTCGTATTCGACGCGCTGTATCGCCATCGATCTGTCGCGGCGGCCGCGCACGAACTCGCGTTGAGCCCGTCGGCGTTGAGCCACGCGCTCGCCCGGCTGCGCGACACGATCGGCGATGCGCTGTTCGTGCGCCTCGGCAACGAGATGCAGCCGACCGTGCGCGCCGACGACATCGCCACCTGGGCCGGCGACGCGCTCGACGCGATGTCGAAAGGGCTCGCCCGCGCGCGCCGCTTCGATCCCGCGCAAAGCGACCGCACGTTCGTGTTCGCCGCGACCGACTACACGGCGTTCGCGGTGCTGCCGGCGTTCCTCGCCCGCATCCAGCACGTGGCGCCGCACCTGCGGGTCCGCGTCGTCCATTCGGACCGCAAGATTTCCGTCGACGCGCTCGCGGCCGGCCGCATCGACTTCGCGCTCGGCTACCACGAGGAATCGGCGGCCGATGCGCCGGGCATCGAGGATTTCGACTGGTTCTCCGACGACTACGTCGTGATCGCGAGCGCCGCGCATCCGGACATCCGGCGGCGGCTGACGCTCGACCAGTACCTGGCGGCCCGCCACGTGGTCGTCACGCCATGGAACGAATCGCGCGGTGTCGTCGACTACGTGCTCGACCGGCTCGGTCTCGCGCGGCAGGTGGCCGTGCAGTTGCCGACCGTGCTGGCCGCGCCGTTCGTGATCGCGGAGTCGGCACTCCTGATGACGGTGCCGAACCGCGCCGCGCAGGCGCTGCGGCATGCGGCGCCGATCCGCATCTTCCCCGCGCCGTTCGAGATCCCGCGCTACACGGTGAAGGTCTACTCGCACGCGAAGCATGCGCGCACCGATGCGCATCGCTGGATTCGCGCCCAGTTGCTCGCCGCACGGCCGAGCCCAGGCTAAGCGCGGCGCGTTGCGGGACGGGGGTTTCAGGCGTCGATCGGCGCTGTCGGCAATCGCCCGAATCATTACGAAATACTTACCAATTTCGCGACTTTCACGCTTACGCCGGCGCCCCGGCGACGTCAATAGTGGCAATCCTTGACCCATACCCGCGGAATCCATGTCTCCCTTGCGGGACAAGGGTTTTCCGGTAATCAGGAACCCTAGGGGCACCTGTTGCGCACCGTGTTGCATGGCAATTTGGCGACAGCGGTTAGTCAAACAACGATTTCCGTCGCCACAAAATTGTATTTTTGCTAAATTAGTAACCAAAGTAGCAAAACGAAGTTCGTGAAATGTAGTTTAGCTTCACGACACAACAAGGAGACCCCGCAGGCCGACCCGGCTGCGCGGGACCGCTCAACGGTTTTCCGTCTGCTTGCCCGCGTGCCGCGCTTACCGGCCCTGCACGAGGTCTCCCTGGTTATCCCGCTTTTGCCCGGCGCTCGTGCTCCGGGCATCTCGTGCAGTCTGGGTTGACTTTTTGACAGGGTATGGAGGAGATGATGAAGAAAGCTTTGGTCGCGGCCGCGCTGATGGCTGCTGGGGTGGTGACGGCGCACGCGCAGAGCAGCGTCACGCTGTATGGCCGCCTGGATGCAGGCATCGAGTACATGAACGGCCTGCAAAACGGCCACCAAGTGCGCGCGGAAAGCGGCGACTGGGGCACGAGCCTGTGGGGCTTGAAGGGTAGCGAGGACATCGGCGGCGGCAACAAGATCCTGTTCCACCTCGAAGGCGCGTTCAACACGATGACGGGCGGCTTCAGCGGCTCGATCTGGGATCGTTTCGCGACCGTCGGTATCTCCAACGACCGCTACGGTACGCTGCTGTTGGGTCGCGAACTCGCGATCGCCAACGGCGTGTGGGACTTCGACCCGTTCGGCCAGTCGGCCTGGTCGACGGCCTCGCTGGTGCGCGGCCGCAACTGGAACAAGACCAGCAACAACGTGTCGTACCAGTCGCCGTCGCTCTACGGCCTCGACTTCTACGGCCAGTTCTCGTTCTCGAACTCGACCAGCTTCAACGGCAACACGACGGCCGGCCAACCGGGCCGTGCAATGGGCGGTCAGGTTACCTACACGAACTCGCTGTTCCAGTTGCGCGGCATTTACGACGAAACGCGCGACAGCAATGGCCGCTTCTCGGACGTGTTCAACTACTCGCGTGAATACTTCGCGGGCGTGAACGTGTTCCTCGGCCAGTTCAAGGTTCAGGCGGCCTACCAGGCATCGCGCGCCGACGGCAGCGGTGGCCCGGCAGTGAACGCCGGCGTGACGGGTACGCAACAGGTGTGGGGCGGCGTGACGTGGCAGGCCACGCCGGCAGCGGCGCTGATCGCGGCCGTGTATCACGTGAACGCGAACCACGGTGGCGGCAACGCGAACATCTACACGGTCGGCGGCTCGTACAACATCTCGAAGCGCACGCTGTTCGACCTGCAGGTCGCGACGGTGCGCAACAGCTCGTCGGCCAACTTCGGCCTGAACGCGAACGGCGCCGGTACGGCCGTCTCGACGGGCAACCCGCATCAGGGCGGCAGCCAGACCGGCGTCTACGCCGGCATCCAGCACCTGTTCTGATCAGGCGCCGTCAAAGAACGATTCGACAACACTTTCCACGCTGCTGCGAGAGGCGCGTATCGGTGCGGTACCCAACCGGGTATCCGCACCGTTTTTTCTTGGGCGTCGGGTTCGTACGACCCGTGGCCCGATCGGTCGATTCGGTCGCGCTTGACCGAATCGAGCGGACACGGCGCTCAGACGGCCGCTTCGTTCTCTTCGCCGGTACGGATGCGGATCACGCGCTCGACGTCCGACACGAAGATCTTGCCGTCGCCGATCTTGCCGGTGCGCGCCGCACCGATCACCGCGTCGATCACCTGATCGACCTGCGCTTCCGCGACGACCACCTCGATCTTCATCTTCGGCAGGAAATCGACGACGTATTCCGCGCCGCGATACAGCTCGGTATGACCCTTCTGGCGGCCGAAGCCCTTCACTTCCGTCACGGTCAGGCCCGTGAGCCCCACTTCGGCGAGCGCTTCGCGGACTTCGTCCAGCTTGAACGGCTTGATGATGGCGGTGATGCGTTTCATGATGGTTGTCCCTCAATGCTCGTTTGGATGAAAAATCGCGTTCCCGATTGTAAGCCGGCGGGCCGCCTCCGGCCCAGCACCGCTCAATCGAGCCGTTCGGTGAAGCGTGACGTGATCGGGTAGCGCCAGTCGCGCCCGAATGCGCGATGCGTGACGCGGATGCCGATCGGCGCCTGGCGGCGCTTGTATTCGTTGATCTTGATGAGCCGCGTCACGCGCTCGACGTCGGCCTGCGCATAGCCGGCCGCGACGATCTCGGCGAGCGGCCGGTCTTCTTCCATGTACATCCGCATGATCGCGTCGAGCACGTCGTATGGCGGCAGGCTGTCCTGGTCGGTCTGGTTCTCGCGCAGCTCGGCCGACGGCGCGCGCGTCAGGATTCGCTCGGGAATCACGTCGCGCAGCGCGTAGTCGGTCGTTGCGTTGCGATAGCGGCACAGCCGGTACACGAGCGTCTTCGCGATGTCCTTGATCACCGCGAAACCGCCGGCCATGTCGCCGTACAACGTGCAATAGCCAACCGCCATCTCGCTCTTGTTGCCGGTCGTCAGCACGATCGAGCCGAACTTGTTCGACAGCGCCATCAGCAGCGTGCCGCGGATACGCGCCTGGATGTTCTCCTCCGTCGCGTCTTCCGCGCGGCCCGCGAATTCGCCCGCGAGCGCGGCGCGGAACGCATCGAACATCGGCGCGATCGCGATCTCGTCGTAGCGCACGCCGACGCGCCGCGCCATCTCCGCCGCGTCGGTGGTCGAGATGTCGGCCGTGAAGCGCGACGGCATCATCACCGCGCGCACGCGCTCGGGCCCGAGCGCGTCGCATGCGACGGCCAGTACCAGCGCCGAATCGACGCCGCCCGACAGCCCGATCAGCACGCCGGGAAAACCGTTCTTGCCGATGTAGTCGCGCACGCCGGTCACGAGCGCGCGGTACACCTGCGCGTCGGTCGACAGTTCGGGCGCGATCGCGCCGGGCAGCGGCCGCGCGCCGTCGAATTCGACGATCGCGTGCCCTTCGTCGAACTGCGGCATCTTCGCGACGAGCGCGCCGTCGCCGTCGAGCACGAACGACCCGCCGTCGAACACGAGTTCGTCCTGGCCACCGACGAGGTTCACGTACACCATCGGCAAGCCGGTCTCGCGAATCCGCGCGCGCAGGATGTCGATGCGCACCGCTTCCTTGTTCAGGTGATACGGCGAGCCGTTCGGGATCAGCAGCACCTGCGCGCCGGCCGCCTTCGCGATCTGCGCGGCCGACGCATGCCACGCGTCCTCGCAGATGATCACGCCGTATTTCACGCCGTTCAGCTCGAACACGAGCGGCTCGGTGTCGGTCGCGAAATAGCGTTTCTCGTCGAACACCTCGGCGTTCGGCAGGTCCTGCTTGCGGTAGGTGCCGACGATCTCGCCGCCGACGATCAGCGATACCGCGTTGAAGGTGTCGGTAGGCGGCACGCCGCGCTCGATCGGGCGGTTTGCATTACCATCGACGGCTGACGCGCGCGCATCGTCGCCCGCCCCGCTGCCCGGACCGCTGCCCGGACCACGCAACGGATGGCCGACCAGCACCGCGAGCCCGTCGAACGCCTTCAGCGCGTCGGCGAGCGCATCGAGCGCGGCCGCCGCCGCCGCGTAGAACGCGGGCCGCAGCAGCAGGTCTTCGGGTGGATAGCCGGACAGCGCGAGTTCGGGTGCGACCATCAGTTGCGCACCATCGTTGTGCGCGGCGCGTGCGGCCGCGACGATCCGCGCGACGTTGCCGGCGAAATCGCCGACGGTGACGTTGATCTGGGCGAGAGCGAGTCGGGTCTTCATGGCGGGAGCGGCGCAACCCGGCGGCGCGCCTTGAACGGCTGACGAAATCGACCCGGATGCGGGCCACGGCGGCCCGCATCCGGCAACATCCAACGGTACGGATTCACGCTTGAAACACGAACGCATCGATTATCGCACGGGCATCCTGTCGTCCCCCGCCGAGGTGCCGGCCGACGAATGGAACGCGCTGCTCGCGCGCGACGCGCAGCCCACGCCGTTCCTGCGCCACGAATTTCTCGACGCGCTGCACGTCGCGCGTTGCGCGGTGGACGACACCGGCTGGTCGCCGCACTTCGTCACGCTGACCGATGAGCGCACCGGCCGCCTCGCGGCTGCCGCGCCCGTCTATGCGAAACAGCATTCGTACGGCGAATACGTGTTCGACTGGGCGTGGGCCGACGCATACCAGCGCAATAACCTGCCCTATTACCCGAAGCTGCTGTGCGCGGTGCCGTTCACGCCGGTGCAGGGCACGCGCCTGCTCGCGGCCGACGACGACGCGCGCCGCCATCTCGCGGCCACGCTGCTCGCGTTCGCCGAGCAGAGCGACGTGTCGTCGCTGCACGTGCTGTTCCCGACCGGCGACGAAGCGCGGCTGCTCGAATCGATGGGGATGATGCTGC
This sequence comes from Burkholderia cenocepacia, assembly GCF_014211915.1. NCBI lineage: Bacteria > Pseudomonadati > Pseudomonadota > Betaproteobacteria > Burkholderiales > Burkholderiaceae > Burkholderia > Burkholderia cenocepacia. The sequence goes on from NZ_CP060039.1 coordinate 3,216,616, forward strand.
GCGAAGGCGTGCAGTTTCACTGGCTCAACGACGGCTACCGCCACTTCGACGATTTCCTCGGCACGCTCGAGCAGAAGAAGCGCAAGAACATCCGCGCGGAGCGGCGCAAGGTGCACGACGCGGGCGTGACGTTCCGGCGGCTCACCGGCGACCAGATCACCGACGCCGACTGGCGCTTCTTCTCGCGCTGCTATCGGCAAACGTACCGCGAGCATTATTCGAGCCCGTACCTGAACCTCGACTTCTTCCGCACGATCGGCGCGACGATGCCCGAGAACCTGCTGCTCGTGATCGCGGAAGCCGACGGCCAGCCGATCGCGAGCGCGCTCGCCGTGTACCGGCGCGGCGAGCACGGCGGCGGCACGCTGTACGGCCGCTACTGGGGCGCGATCGAGCACGTGCCCTGCCTGCATTTCGAAACGGCCTACTACCAGTTGCTCGAATTCTGCATCGAGGCCGGGCTCGACACGTTCGAGGGCGGCGCGCAGGGCGAGCACAAGCTCGCGCGCGGTTTCCTGCCGACCGTCACGCACTCCGCGCACTGGCTCGCTCATCCGGCGTTTTCCGATGCGGTCGCGCGCTTTCTCGAACGCGAGACCGAGCATATCCACGCATACGTCGACGAACTGCGCGAACACGATCCGTTCCGGCGCAGCACCGGCTAGCGCGATCCGGCGCACCGGCATGCGGCGAAGCCAGGCGTGGCCTCGCCGCATGCCGCACGATCGTCGCCGGTTCAGTGCGCGGCGAGCGTCACCGCCTGCGACAGCGCCTGCGGGTCGCGCGACGACGCGGCCGCCGACAGCCCGTAGCTGCCCGCGCCGATCCGCCATGCGTGCGCGCTCGCATCCCACACCGCGAAGCGCTGCGCCGGCACCGCGATGCTGACCGTGCGCGCCTCGCCCGGCTGGAGCGCGACCTTGGTCCAGCCGACGAGCCGCTTCGGCGGCTCGCCGAGCGACGCGGGCAGCGCGGCGTAGATCTGCACCGTGTGCGTACCGGCGCGCGAGCCCGTATTCGTCACCGTCACGCCGACCGTCACGTTACCCGCTGCGTCGGCCTGCGCGGACATCGCCGACAACGCATACGTCGTGTACGACAGCCCGTAGCCGAACGGGAACAGCGGCTCGATCGCCTTCGCGTCGAACCAGCGATAGCCGTACGCGAGCCCTTCCGCATAGACGTTCCGCAGGTTCGACGGATCGATCGTCGGCTGCGGCAGGTCGGCCTCCTGCTTCGGGAACGTCAGCGGCAGCCGGCCCGACGGGTTCGCGTCGCCGAATAGCAGGTCGGCGATCGCCTGGCCACCCTGTGCACCCGGATACCACACGTCCAGCACGCCATGCACGTTCGCGAGCCACGGCATCAGCACCGGGCTGCCGTTCTCGAGCACGACGATCACGCGCCTGGCCTTCGCGGCGACCGCGGCGATCAGCGCGTTCTGGTCGTATTGCTGGTTGTACGGGTCCGCCTTCGCATCGGGCAGCGACAGGCTCGCGAGGTCGAGCCCTTCCGTCTGCCACTGCGTGGCGAACACGATCGCGACATCGGCCTGCGCGGCCGCGGTGGCCGCGGCGTTCGCGTCGGTCCCGTCGAGATAGCTGACCGACGCATTCGGCGCCTTCGCGCGGATCGCCGCGAGCGGCGCGGACTTGTACCAGGTCGCGCATCCGCCGAACAGCATGTCGGCCGGCTGCTGGCAGGACGTCACCGCGTTGCCGTCGATCGCCGGCACCGCCCCCGAGCCGCCGCCCGACAGCACGCCCACGTCCGCATGGCCGCCGATCACGACGACCGACTTGAGCGTGCCGGCGGCCAGCGGCAGCACCGGCTGCGTGTCGCCGGGCGCGGCCGCGTTCTTCAGCAGCACCGCCGCTTGCCGTGCGATCGCGAGCGCATCGGCATTGCCGGCGGCTTCGTCGATCGCGCCGCCCGGCTTCGGCGGCGCGTCCATCACGCCGATGCGGATCAGCGTGCGCAGCTTGCGCTGCACCATGTCGTTCAGCCGCGCGGCCGACACGCTGCCGGCCTGCAGCGCCGCGCGCAGCTTCGAATTGAAGTACGAGCCGAGCGGCGCGTTGCCGTCGTCGGCCGCGCCCGGCTGTTCCTCGTCGAGCCCGGCCTGCACGGCGGCAACCGTCGAATGCGTCGCGCCCCAGTCCGACTGCACGACGCCCTTGAAGCCCCACTCGTTCTTCAGCACCGTCGTCAGCAGATACGGGTTCTCGCACGCATACACGCCGTTCAGCTTGTTGTACGCGCACATCACGTTGCCCGGCTGGCCGTCCTTCACGCCGATCTCGAATGCGAGCAGCTCGGCCTCGCGCATGGTCCGCTCGTCGACGACCGAATCGACCGTCATCCGGTTGGTTTCCTGGTCGTTGAACGCGAAATGCTTGATCGTCGCGATCACCTGCCGCGCCTGCGTGGCCTGCGTGCGCGCGGCGCTCAGCGTGCCCGCGAGCACCGGGTCCTCGCCCATGTATTCGAAGGTGCGGCCGTTGCGCGGCTCGCGCGCGAGGTTCACGCCGCCGCCGAGCCCTTCCGCGAAGCCGAGCGCGCGCAGTTCGAGCGCGATGCGCGTGCCGTAGGTGCCCGCGAGCGCCGGGTCCCACGTCGCCGCGAGCGCGACCGGCGCGGGCAGCGCGGTCACGCGCGCGTTCTTCACGTTCACGCCGCCCGCCGAATCGGCGCTGCTGACGGCCGGAATACCGAGCCGCGGCACGCCCGGGATGTAGCTCGCGCCGTTCAGCGCATCGGCCGGGAACGGGCCGCCCAGGCTGAGCGCCGGCATGCCGGTGCCATGCACGAGCTGCAGCTTCTCGTCGGTCGTCAGTTGCGCGACGAGCGCGGCCGCGCGCTGGTCGGCTGCCGCGTCGGGGTCGGCCGGCGCGGTCGGGGCATGGATGTCGTCGCCGCCGCACGATGCGAGCAGCACTGTGAGCGCGCACGCGGACGCAATCGTCGAACACCGGAACAGCGAAGTTTTCATTGATCCTCCAGAATCGTTCTGTTGTAGTACTTGTCGCCTCACTCCAGCGTCCGAGTCTAAAAATTGACCGGTCACCACGCTTGACCGGCAGGAGCATGCGTTGACCTCTCGCAGCGGGGACAAACCCGAACGGCATGACGACAGGGAGACAGACATGGAGTTGCAACAGAAATCGGTATCCGTCCGGATCTACCGCTGGCTGTGCGAAGACGCGCGTGCGAACGGCATCGATCCCGCACCGCTTTACGAGACACTCGGCATCGGGCCGGCCGAGCTCGCCGACGACACGCGCCGCATCGCGGGCGACCGGCATGTGGCCGCCATGCAGCTGACGAGCGGCTGGGCGCTGTCGTGGCATCGCCCGCCGCCGGAGGTCGTACCGTGGCTCGTGCCGTTTCCCGAGCTCGCCGGCATCACCTGCAACGCGGCGACACTGCGCGACGCGCTGCACGGCTACCTGCGCTATCGAGAGCTGATCGGCAACGTCGACTGGGTCTTCGCGCACGAGAACGACGACGCGATCGCGCTCGAGTATGTGAACGAAGGAGACGGCCGGCATGCGGGCAGCGCGTTCGCGAACCTCGCGATTCTCGCGGCGCTGGCGCGTCTGTACGACCCGCACGTGCGCATCCACGATGCCGAATTCGCCGGTCGCGCGTTCGCGCCCGTTGCCACGCTGCGCGACATGCTCGGGGCGCCGGTATCGTTCGATGCCGCGCACAACCGCATCGTGCTGCGCTCCGCGCACGTCGACACGCCGTTCGAACGCTACAACGCCCCGCTCGCCGGCATCCAGCGTCATGCGGCCGACGCCGCGCGCGAGCGCGTGCGCGCCCGCTCGACGTTCGGCTCGTCGGTCGAGCAATGCGTGCGCGACTGGTTGCGCACGGCCGACGACGTCGACGTGCCGACCGATACGCTGATGCAGCACGTGTGCACGCGCTTCGCGATGTCGCGCTGGACGCTGCGCCGGCGGCTGCATCGCGAAGCGGTCGGGTTCCATGCGCTCGTCGCGCAGGCACGGCTCGGCGAGGCGCGCGACCTGCTGCTCAACACGCAGTTGCCGATCGGCGAGATCGGTGTGCGCGTCGGCTTCCGTTCGACGAGCGCGTTCACGCGCTTCTTCACGCGCGAACTCGGCGCGGCGCCGAGCCGCTTTCGCGACGGGCGCGGCGCCCGGTGGCGTTGACGCCCGTTTTTTCTGAGACACTGGCGGCTTCGCATCCCGCCGCCCCGCCATGTCCTGGTTTCTGTATCTGATCGAATGCGCCGACGACAGCGTCTACACGGGCATCACGACCGATGTCGCCGCGCGCTTCGACGAACACGCGTCCGGCAAGGGCGCGCGCTACACGCGTTCGCGCAAGCCGCGCGCGGTGCTCGCGTCGTTTGCGCTGCCCGACCGGTCGAGCGCGTCGCGCGCCGAATACTGGGTGAAGCGGCTCACGCCCGCGAAAAAGCGCGAGCTGGCGGCTGGGTTGCGCACGCTGGAATCGGTGTTGCCGGTGGTGGTCGCGCTCGACGAGGCCGGCGACACGGCCGGGACGAAGGCCACGGCGCGCGGGCGGAAGAAGGAGAAGGCGGAAATCGTCGACGATGCGGTGACGGCGGCTGCAACGGAACAGGTTGCCGGGAAAAAGGTGAAGGCCGGGAAAGTTGCCGGGTCCGCAACGGCCGCGAAGACGGCGCAGCCCGCAAAGGGCACCCCAGCGTCGAAGTCGAAGTCGAAGTCGAAGTCGACGAAATCAAATCAAGCCGCGCCGGACGCGAAACGCGCAAAAGCCGACGGCAATGCTGCCGCAAAAAAGACCTCGTCGCGTGGCGCACCGGTAAAGAAAACCGGCTCGCCCTCTTCCGCGTCGTCAAAAAGGAAGGCGCCGGCCACTGCCGGCAAACCCGGCGCGAGCGTACGCGAAGCGGCCGCTTCCGCACCGGCCCGGCACCGTCCAGCGGCCAAGAAAGCCGCCGCCGCGATCGCTCCGTCCGTTGCCCCGCCCGGAACGAAACGCGCGAAGAAAGCGCCGGCTGTCCCGCCCGCGCCCGTCTCCCCGGCTGCCCGCCCGAAAACCGCACGCGCAAAACAAAACCGCGCGGCCTCCTGAGGAGACACGCGCGGTTTGCGTTCCGTACGAACCGGCCATCGGCCGGCACGCCGCTTACTTCTTGTAGTTCGCGGCGCCGTCGGTGATTTCCTTGTGCGCGGCTTCGATGCCGGCCCAGCCTTCGACCTTCACCCACTTGCCCTTCTCGAGCGCCTTGTATTGCTCGAAGAAGTGCTTGATCTGATCCTTCAGGTACTCGGGCACGTCGTCGATCGTCTTCAGGTTGGCCGTCATCGGGCAGATCTTGTCGTGCGGCACCGCGACCAGCTTCGCGTCGACGCCCGACTCGTCGGTCATCTGCAGCATGCCGAGCACGCGCGAACGCACGATCGAGCCGGCCAGCAGCGGGAACGGCGTGATCACCAGCACGTCGACCGGATCGCCGTCGCCCGACAGCGTCTGCGGGATGTAGCCGTAGTTCACCGGGTAGCGCATGCCCGTGCCGATGAAGCGGTCGACGACGAGAAGGCCCAGTTCCTTGTCCGCCTCGTACTTCACCGGATCGCTTTGCGCGGGAATCTCGATGATCACGTTGAAATCTTGCGGCAGGTCCTTGCCGGCCGGAACATGATTGAAGCTCATGAGCACTCTCTGTAGGTCGATGGGAATTCGGGACAGGGCGCCGCGGCCGATGCACCGCCGCGGGCATTCCCCAAAAGGAATGCGCCATTATAGCCAATCGACCGGTGGCGTCCTGATGACGATCGGCGCGATAATCGTTCCGGATGTCGGGCCGTCGAACCGGCGGCCTGTTGCACGTCGACCACAAAGCATGGCGCCCGGGCAAGCGCTGAAGCGCTCACTTGGATCGACCGCTATGCATGAGACCCAAGTAACCGCTAAAGCGCTAACTCGGGTCGACCGCTTTGCATGGGACCCAAGTAAGCGCTAAAGCGCTAACTTGGGTCGACAGGAGGAGGCATGGAAGAGGCGAAGCATTTCATCGCGGGCGAATGGACGTTGCCCGCGCAACTGGAAACCATCGCGGTCGTCGATCCGTCCGACGGCCAGCCGTTCGCGACGATCGCGCGCGGCACCGCGCCCGACATCGAACGCGCGGTCGCCGCGGCCCGCGACGCGTTCGCGGGCCCGTGGGGCGCCGCCAGCGCTGCCGAACGCGGCCGCGTGCTGATGCGGCTGTCGGCGCGCGTGGCGGATTCGATCGAGGAGCTCGCCGCGATCGAGGCGCGCGACACCGGCAAGCCGCTGAAGCAGGCGCGCGCCGATGCCGCCGCGCTCGCGCGCTACTTCGAGTTCTACGCAGGCGCCGCCGACAAGCTGCACGGCGAAACCCTCCCCTACCAGGCCGGCTACACGGTGCTGACGGTACGCGAGCCGCACGGCGTCACCGGCCATATCGTGCCGTGGAACTACCCGATGCAGATCTTCGGGCGCAGCGTCGGCGCGGCGCTCGCGGCCGGCAACGCGTGCGTGGTCAAGCCGGCCGAGGATGCCTGCCTGTCCGTGCTGCGCGTCGCCGAGCTGGCCGCCGAGGCCGGGCTGCCGGCCGGCGCGCTCAACGTCGTCACCGGCTACGGCCACGAAGCGGGCGCCGCGCTCGCGCGCCATCCGGGCATCGACCACATCTCGTTTACGGGTTCGCCGGCCACCGGCAAGCTGGTCACGCAGATGGCGGCCGAGAACCACGTGCCCGTCACGCTCGAACTCGGCGGCAAGTCGCCGCAAATCGTGTTCGCCGATGCCGATCTCGACGCGGCGCTGCCCGTGCTCGTAGCCGCCGTCGTGCAGAACGGCGGGCAGACCTGCTCGGCCGGCAGCCGCGTGCTGATCGAGCGCGCGGTGTACGAGCCGCTCGTCGAGCGCCTCGCCACCGCGTTCAACGGGCTGCGCGTCGGCCCGAGCCGCGCCGATCTCGACTGCGGCCCGCTGATCAACGCGAAGCAGCAGCAACGCGTGTGGGATTTCCTGTCCGATGCGCAGCACGACGGCATTCCGATGGCCGCGCACGGGCAGGTCGTCGCCGACGCGCCCGAAAGCGGCTTCTACCAGGCGCCCGCGCTGTTGCGCGACGTGCCGCCGTCGCATCGGCTCGCGCAGGAGGAAGTATTCGGCCCCGTGCTCGCGGCCATGCGTTTCGTCGACGAGGACGAAGCCGTCGCACTCGCGAACGGCACGCCGTACGGCCTCGTCGCAGGCATCTGGACCCGCGACGGTGCGCGCCAGATGCGGCTCGCGCGACGTTTGCGCGCGGGCCAGGTGTTCATCAACAACTATGGCGCGGGCGGCGGCGTCGAACTGCCGTTCGGCGGCGTCGGCCATTCGGGCCACGGCCGCGAGAAAGGCTTCGAGGCCCTGTACGGTTTCACCGCGCTGAAGACGATCGCGATCCGGCACGGCTGAGCGCACGGCCCGCCACAGGCAGCCGGCAGCGGCCGGCAGCCCGGCGACACGCGACGACCCTCGTCACCAGCACAGGAGACACACCATGCGGTTGAGCGGCAAGACGGCCATCGTCACGGGCGGCGGCTCGGGGTTCGGCGAAGGCATCGCGAAGACCTATGCGCGCGAAGGCGCGAACGTCGTCGTCAACGACCTGAACGGCGCGGCGGCCGAGCGCGTCGCGAGCGAGATCGCGCTCGCGGGCGGCAAGGCGATCGCGGTGGCCGGCGACGTGTCGAAAGAGGACGACTGGCGCGCGCTGCTGCAGGCCGCGCTCGACGATTTCCATGCGGTGCAGATCGTCGTGAACAACGCGGGCACCACGCACCGCAACAAGCCCGTGCTCGACGTGACGGAAGCCGAATTCGACCGCGTGTACGCGGTCAACATGAAGAGCCTGTTCTGGTGCGTGCAGACTTTCGTGCCGTACTTCCGCGCACAGGGCGGCGGCGTGTTCGTGAACGTCGCGTCGACGGCCGGCGTGCGGCCGCGCCCGGGCCTCGTCTGGTACAACAGCACGAAGGGCGCGATGATCACCGCCAGCAAGTCGCTCGCGGCCGAACTCGGTGCCGACCGCATCCGCGTGAACTGCATCAACCCGGTGCTCGGCGAAACCGCGCTGATGACCGAGTTCATGGGCTGCGAGGACACCCCGGACAATCGCCGCCGTTTCCTCGCGACGATCCCGCTCGGCCGCTTCTCGACGCCGCAGGACATCGCGAACGCCGCGCTTTATCTTGCATCCGACGAAGCCGAATTCATCACCGGCGTCTGCCTCGAAGTCGACGGCGGGCGCTGCATCTAGTCGTACCGGGCCGCACGATCGGCCCGTCTTGCTTCGCACGAAACCGGGTCGGGCACCACCGCGCCTGCTCCGGCCCACTACAACGACAGCGGTGCATCGGATCGAGGCAGCCGCCCAAGCGCCGACCTCGATCGACCGCAAAGCATGGGATCCAGGTAACCGCTAAAGCGCCAACCCGGATCGACAGGAGACAACATGGCAACATCGACGCAGTCACTGCCGGGCTCGTCCGGCGCATTCGAGGAAGCAACCTACCGCAAGGTGTCGTGGCGGCTCGTGCCGCTCCTCCTGCTGTGCTACGTGGTCGCGTATCTCGACCGCGTGAACGTCGGGTTCGCGAAGCTGCAGATGGCGAGCGACCTGAACCTGAGCGATACCGTGTACGGGCTCGGCGCCGGGATCTTCTTCTTCGGCTATTTCCTGTTCGAGGTGCCGAGCAACATCATCCTGCACCGGGTGGGCGCCCGCGTGTGGATCGCCCGCATCATGGCGACATGGGGCGTGATCTCGATCCTGACGATGTTCGTCACGACGCCCGCGATGTTCTACGTGATGCGCTTCCTGCTCGGCGTCGCCGAAGCGGGCTTCTTCCCCGGCGTGATCCTCTACCTCACCTACTGGTACCCCGCGCACCGGCGCGGCCGGATGACGACGTTCTTCATGACGGCCGTCGCGCTGTCCGGCGTGATCGGCGGCCCGATCTCGGGCTTCATCCTGAAGGCGTTCGACGGCGTGAGCGGCTGGCACGGCTGGCAATGGCTGTTCCTGCTCGAAGGCATTCCGTCGGTGCTCGCCGGCGTGCTCGTGTTCTTCACGCTCGACGAGCGGATCGCGAAGGCGACGTGGCTGACGGACGAAGAAAAGGCACTGCTCGCCCGCAACGTCGACGCGGAGGAAGCCACCAAGGAGGACCTGCCGCTCGGCGCCGTGATGTCGAGCCCGCGCGTCTGGCTGATGGCGCTGATCTATTTCTCGTTCGTGATGGGGCTCTACGGCGTCGGCTTCTGGCTGCCGACGATCATCAAGGCGACGGGCGTGACCGACACGTTCATGATCGGCCTGCTGTCGGCGATTCCGTATGCGGCCGCGGTGGTCGCGATGATCCTGATCGCGCGCAGCGCGGACAAGCGCCGCGAACGCCGCTGGCACCTCGCGATTCCGGCCGCGATCGGCGCGGTCGGCCTCGTGCTGTCGGTGATCTGGGCGCACCAGACGGCCCTCGCGATGCTCGGCCTCACGCTCGCGACGATCGGCATCCTGACGACGCTGCCGCTGTTCTGGAGCCTGCCGACCGCGTTCCTCGGCGGCACGGCCGCCGCCGCCGGCATCGCGATGATCAACTCGATCGGCAACCTCGCCGGCTTCCTGAGCCCGTACCTGATGGGCTGGCTCAAGCAGGTGACCGGCACCAACGATGCGGGCATGTACATGCTGGCCGGGTTCCTCGTGCTCGGCGGGCTGCTGGCGCTGTCGGTGCCGAAGCGGCTCGTCGACAAGTGACGACGCGCGGCGCGTAAAGGCGCCCGGATCGATCGAACACACCGGCCGATTTCCGGCCCGTTTCACCCCGATACGCCCCGACGTCCGGCATGGCCGGCCGCCGGGGCGTTTTCGATTCCGGACAGGCACAACCCGGATCGGCCGAGTGTCTCGCCCATCCGACGGCAGCCCCTTTATCACCCAAATTATTCCCTTATGCTCCTTTATATATGGAACAATTAAGATAATTAAGGGAATCATCGATAGCTCATGTTCCACACCGTCGAAGACACCGCCGCCCGCCTGCGCGTCCATCCGAAGACCGTCCTGCGGTTCATTCGCGACGGCAAGCTGCGCGCGACGCGGGTCGGCCGTGCCTACCGCATCCTCGACACCGACCTCGCCGCGTTCGCCCGGACGGAGCCGGCCTCGCCCGCGCCGCGTGCGGTGCGCGTCACCAGCATCGTCGACATTCCCGATGCGTCGCAGTCGCTGCACCAGTACCTGTCGCGGTCGCTGCACGCGATGGCGTCCGGCCGCGCATCGTACGTCGACCCCGTGCGAATCGACGTCACGTTCGATCCCGCCTCGAGCATGGTCAAGATCATCGTGACCGCGACACCGGCCGACACGGCCGCGCTGATGTCGTCACTCGACATGCTGCTCCAGCAAAGCGGGACATGAGCGCAATCTTCAAGTCACCCCGCCATGCCCGCGCGATTCGCGCCGCTTACGCGGTCGCGCTGTCGCACTGGCCGGCCGGGCATCGGCGCGTCACCGTGCAAACGCGTCATGGCGCGACGCACGTCATCGCCTGCGGTCCAGAACACGCGCCACCGGTCGTACTGATCCACGGCGCACAGACGACGGCGGCAAGCTGGCAGCATCACGCGACCGACTGGGCGACGCACTTCCGGCTCTACGCGATCGACGTGATCGGCGAAGCGGGACCGAGCGCGCCGTCGCGCCCGCCGCTCGCTGGCGACGCCTATGCGCAGTGGCTCGACGACGTGCTCGACGGCCTGCAGGTGTCGCGCGCCGCGTTCGTCGGCATCTCGCTCGGCGCGCGAACGGCGCTCGATTTCGCGTTGCGGCGGCCGCCGCGCGTCACCCGGCTCGCGCTGCTCTGCCCGTCCGGCATCGGCAGGCAGAAGCCGTTTCTGTGGTGGGCGCTGCCGCTGTTGCTGCTCGGCGATGCCGGGCGCGCATGCGTGCGGCGGCGCGTGCTGGGTCGCCTGCCACCCGCGTCGACGCCGGCCGAACGGGACGCGCTCGCCCTGATGCGCGCCGTCGATCGCGGCTTTCGGCCGCGCATCGAGCCGGTTCCGGTATTCGACGACACCATGCTCCGCACGTTGTCGATGCCCGTGCTGGCGATCGTCGGAGGCCGCGACGTGATGCTCGATTCCCGCGACACGCAGGATCGCCTGGCGCGCCTCGTGCCGCACGCGCAGGTGCGGTTTCTTCCCGAGCAGCCTCACTTCATCCGCGGGCAGCGCGACACCGTGCGCACTTTTCTCTCATCGACGGACACGCTCGACATGCCCCATCGAATCGTTCAGGCCGCCGGCAGCCGCGTGCTGGTCCGCGATCCTTCCGCCGGCCTCGTGCAACGGGAAAGCGACGCGCTCGATCTCGTCGCGCTCGCGCACGAGCATGAAGCCGACTGGATCGCGGTCGCAGCGGACACGCTGCATGACGACTTCTACCGGCTCGACAGCGGGCTGGCCGGCGTCGTGCTGCAAAAGCTGACCAACTACGGCGTCCGGCTCGGCGTGGTCGGCGACATCGACCGCCGGCTCGCGCGCAGCGAAGCGCTGCGCGCGCTCGTTCGCGAGTGCAATCGCGGAAAATCGGTCTGGTTCGTCGCGAGCGAGGACGACCTGCTGCGCAGGCTCGGCGCGTAACGCGCTGCGGGCCGCTCCTGCCTCGCCACGGGCGAAAAAAGCCCCGAAGGCCGATCGGCGTTCGGGGCTTTGTACGCAGCGCAGCGCCGCGTCACACGACGGTGATCGCGAGCGCGCTTTCGCGGTAGTGCTTCGCGGCCTTGTCGGTTTCGCCGAGGTGCTCGAACAGGCGGGCGAGCGCACGATGCGCCCGCACCTTCAGCGCCTCGTTGTCGGCCAGCTTCAGCGCCGATTCGAGGAACGACTGGGCCTTGCCCCACAGCTGCTGCTGCTGGCAGAGGCGGCCGAGCGCGAACAGCAGGTCGGCATCTTCCGGATGATCCTTCTTCCAGCCTTCGGCCTTCTGGATCAGCGGCAGCGCATCGGCGCCGGCCGTGTCCGGGTAACGGCGCAGCAGGCGTGCATCCCAGTTGTGCGCGAGCGCGTCCTCGACGATGCGGCGCGCTTCGTTGCGGCGCTCGAGCGGCACCAGCAGCTCGGCCGCGAGATCGGCCAGACGCGGCGACTGGCGCTCGACCGGCGACAGCGACTGCCACACTTCGAGCAGCGCGTCCGGATCGTGCCGGCGTTCGCGCAGCAGGTTTTCCGCTGCCTGCTGGCGCAGCCGCACGGCCGCGGCCGGATGCAGCGCCTCGCGCTTTTCGAGCGCCTTCGCGAGCTTCAGCACCTCGGCCCAGTTCTTCAGTTGCTGCTGGGCACGCAACGCGACCTGCTGCGCATGAATGCGCTTGCCGCCGGCCTGCATGTCGGCCAGCGCGGCGAGCGCGCCGTCGGCGTCGCGGGCGTCCGCGCGCATGTCGGCCGCCGCAAGTAGCCGTGCATCCTGCCATTCGGGCGCGTCGACCTTCGACAGCCAGTCGTCGCGGCGCGCGTACTCGTGCATCCGGTGCGCGGCCGTGGCCCCGACGAGACTCGCGGCGCCCAGGTTCGCGTCGACGGTCAGCGCTTCACGCGCGGCCTTCTCCGCACGCGAGAAGCGGCCCGCGTACAGGTTCGCGATCGCATCGCGCAGCGACGCCTGCGCCTTCTCGTTGCGCGAACGCGCCCGATACGCGGCGACCCGCTGCGGCATGCGCCAGATGTTGCGCACGATGCGCAGCAGCGCGTACACGACGATGAACAGCACGACGATGGCGATCACGAACAGGTTCAGCGACACGTCGATCCGGTACGGCGGATAGACGAGCAGCACCTGCCCCGCGTCGAAACGGCCGACGGTGGCGAGCGCCGCGGCGATCGCGAACAGGACCGCGAGCCAGACGATTCCTCGAAGCGTCATCGTTACCCCCGGCTCTTGAACTGCTGAACGGCGTTCAGGCTCGTGTTCAGGTTCGGCACCGCGACCGTCAGCGATGCGCCGTCGACCTGCTTGAGCAGATCCTCGACGGTCTGCGTGTCCTTCGACGCCTGATCGAAATACTTCCCGAGCGACGCCTGGGCGGCGTGCAGGTCGGCCTTCATCGCGCTGTCGTTGCGCGCCAGCAGCGACAGCCGTGCGGTCAGCAGGCGCAGCTTCACGTTCTCGCGCACGAAGTAGCCCTGGTCGGGCGACGCGAGCATCGCGTCCGCGTTGTCGATCCGGCGCACCTGCACGAGGCCCCTCAGTTGCTGGCCGAGGCCGGCCGAGAAGTCGTGCCACCACACCTTCCAGCGCGGCTCGCCGGCGGCGACCGACGAGGCGGCGTCGACCGGCGCGGCCTTCGGCGCCGCGTGCGGCACGATCGCCTCGCCGGACAGCGGCAGCGCGTCGATCCTGGCGATCGCGTCGTCGAGCTTGATCGCGAGGCCGGTGAGATCGGCCGTAGGCGCGGCCTTCAGCTTCTCGATGTCCAGCGCGAGCGCCTTGCGCACCGTGACGGCCTGCGCGCTCTGCGACGTCGCGAGACGCGCGTCGGCGTTCTGCAGCGCGATCAGCGCGAGTTGCGTGTTGCCGGTCAGTTGAAGCTGCTGGCTCGCGCTCGACAGCATCTGGTCGACTTCCTCGAGCATCCACGCGTCGCGGTTGCGCGACAGGTCCTGGTATTGCTGCTGCAGCGCCTGCTGCGCGCTCTGCGCATCGGCGAGCTTGCCGTCGAGCTGCGCGAGCTGCGTGTCGACCTGGTGCGTGCTGGCGAGCGCCTGCTCGGTCTTCAGCCGCGTTTCGGCCGCTTGCGCGTCGAGCGCCTTCTGGCGCGCGACGAACGTGCCGTCGAGCCGGTCGATCTTGCGGTTCAGCGCGTAGCCGCCGACACCCGCCGCGCAGCCGAGCACGACGACGACGAACCACAGCACCGCGCTGCCGCCGCGGCGCGCACGCGGCTCGGGCGCGAGATAAGGGGGGCTGGACGGCGGTGCGGATGCAGCGGCCGGCTGGGAAGCGACGCTTTTGGAATCGTTGGTATCTGTCATGCGTTTAGTCACCGGTACGGCTGTCGCCGGTTGGACGGCCTCGTCGGCCATCGTTCGAAACGCGCGGACGATGCGCTCATCGCCCGCGCCGGTCAGCGTAATCCTATCAAAACCCAATGCCCGCGCGGTCTGCTCGATCCGCGGGTGCGGCGTGACGAGCGGCGCATGCTTGAGCGCATCGATCTCGGCCTCGTTCAGATGGGCCCGCGCAAGCTCGTGCAGGTTGCGCACGCCTTCCGAGCTCGTGACGAGCCACCCATGCGGCTGGCCGTCGAGCAACGCGTGCACGCGCTCCCACGCGCCGACGCGCGGCTCCGGCACGACGCGCCGGTACGCGGCGACGAGCGTGACGTCCGCGCCGGCCTCGCGCAGGCGCTCGGCGAGCCATTCGCGCCCGCCGTCGCCGCGCACGATCAGCACGCGCTTGCCCGCGAGCGCCTGCGCGCCGCCGAACGCGACCTCGATGCTCGCGAACAGGCTCTCCGAATCGTAATGGGGCACGCCGCCGTCGGCCGGCGCCTGCGGCGCGATCACGCGATGCGCGGGCGCCGCGATGCCGTGGCGCTCGAGCGCCGCGACGCTGCCGGGCCCGACCACGCCGACCGGCAGCGCATTCGGCCAGATCGCGTCGTACCGCGCGAGCGCGCGGTCGATCGCATTCGGCGACACGAAGATCACCAGCGCGTAGTCGGCCAGCGCCGCGAACGCGGCGTCGAGCGGCGCCGGATCGTCGACCGGCGCGATATCGATCAGCGGGAATTCGAGCACGTCGCAACCGGCATCGGCCAGTTGCGCCGCAAGCGCGTCGGACTGGCCGTCCGGACGCGTCAGGACAGCGGTGAACGCGCGCGCGCCGCCCGCCATCAGGCGTCGCCCTTGCCCGCGGCCTGCGAGCTCGCGAGCAGCGCCTGGACGATGTCGAGCGCGCCTTGCGCCTCGAGTTCGTCGGACACCGCGCGGCCGAGCGCGAGCGCATCGGCGACGGTCACGACCGCACCGCATTCCTCGGCCGTCAGCACGCGCTTGCCGTCGGTGGTCGACACGCGTCCCGTCAGGTACAGCTCGCCCGCGCGCCACACCGCATGCGCGGCGAGCGGCACCTCGCAACTGCCGCCGAGCGCGCGCGACACCATCCGCTCGGCCTCGACCGCGAGCGCGGTCTGCGGGTCATGCAGCGACGCGAGCCACGCGGCGACGTCGTCGCGGTGCGCGGCGATCTCGATGCCGAGCGCGCCCTGGCCGGCCGCGGGCGGGCTGGCCTCGACGTCGAGCAGCGCACGAATCCGCGCTTCGAGGCCGAGGCGTTTCAGGCCGGCGGCCGCGAGGATGATCGCCGCGTAGTCGCCGCGGTCGAGCTTCGCGAGCCGCGTGTCGAGGTTGCCGCGCAGCGGCAGGACCTCGAGATGCGGATAACGCGAACGCAGCATCGCCTCGCGACGCAGGCTCGACGTACCGACCACCGCGCCGGCCGGCAGCGCGTCGAGCGACGCGTAATCGTTCGACACGAAGGCGTCGCGCGGGTCTTCGCGTTCCATGATCGCGGCGAGCGAGAAGCCGTCGGGCAGCGCCATCGGCACGTCCTTCAGCGAATGCACGGCGAGATCGGCGCGGCCGTCAGCCAGCGCGGCTTCCAGTTCCTTCACGAACAGGCCCTTGCCGCCGACCTTCGACAGCGTGCGATCGAGAATCTGATCGCCGCGCGTCGTCATCCCGAGGATTTTCACGTCACAAGCTGGATATAATTTGCGCAGCGCATCACGCACATGTTCGGCTTGCCACATCGCCAGGCGGCTCTCGCGCGAAGCAATCGTCAACGTCGCGGGCGGCTGTGCCTGCTGCGGCCCGGCCGCGGGGGTCTCGGAATTCATTGCTGGAACATCGAAGGACGGGATTGAAGATCGAACAATGGTAGCACGCACGCCCCGGCCCGCCCGGGCCCGGAGCCTGCGCCCGGCCTGCTTCCGCGCGGGTCGCGGCGCCGTTGTGCGGATGTGCCGCACGTAGCTGGTTGCTTGACCGCAGTTCCCGCAGTTTCCGCAGTTCCTTTTGACTCGAGCTTTCCCAAGGAAACCCATCGTGAAGTCTTCCGGATCGGCGCGTACGGCGCGCCGCAATGCTGCCTTGCCCTCCCCCGATGCCTCGACGGACACCGTCGCCACCGCCGCGAACGGCCGTGCGAAAACGGCAACGAAACCGAAAGACCCGATACGTCAGACAAAACGCACGACGACAGCCACGAGCCCCGCCGCCCGCAATGCCGTCGCGCCGAAGGCCGGCACCCGCACGCGCGACGACAAGGACGGCCCGCTGTTCGAGGACATTCGCTTCCTCGGCCGCCTGCTCGGCGACGTCGTGCGCGAACAGGAAGGCGATACCGTGTTCGACGTGGTCGAGACGATCCGCCAGACCGCGGTGAAGTTTCGCCGCGAGGACGACAGCGAAGCCGCGCAGACGCTCGAGAAGAAGCTGCGCAAGCTGACGCCGGAGCAGACGGTGAGCGTCGTGCGCGCGTTCAGCTATTTCTCGCACCTCGCGAACATCGCGGAAGACCGTCACCACAACCGCCGCCGCCGCATCCACGCGCTGGCCGGCTCCGCGCCGCAGCCCGGCACGGTCGCGTACGCGCTCGACCAGCTGAAAACCACCGGCAACGCGTCGAAGCGCCTGCTGCAACGCTTCTTCGACGATGCGCTGATCGTGCCGGTGCTGACCGCGCACCCGACCGAAGTGCAGCGCAAGAGCATCCTCGACGCGCAGCACGACATCGCGCGCCTGCTCGCCGAGCGCGACCAGGAGCTGACCGCGCGCGAGCGCCAGTACAACGAAACGATGCTGCGCGCGCGCGTGACCGCGCTGTGGCAAACGCGCATGCTGCGCGACGCGCGCCTGACGGTCGGCGACGAGATCGAGAACGCGCTGTCGTACTACCGCGCGACGTTCCTCGACGAGCTGCCCGCGCTGTACGGCGACATCGAGGCCGCGCTCGCCGAGCACGGGCTGTCAGCCCGCGTGCCCGCGTTCTTCCAGATGGGCAGCTGGATCGGCGGCGACCGCGACGGCAACCCGAACGTGACCGCGGCGACGCTCGACGAGGCGATCAACCGCCAGGCCGCGGTGATCCTCGAACACTATCTGGAACAGGTGCACAAGCTGGGCGCCGAGCTGTCGGTGTCGAACCTGCTGGTCGGCGCGAACGACGCGGTGAAGGCGCTCGCGGCCGCGTCGCCCGACCAGTCGCCGCACCGCGTCGACGAACCGTATCGCCGCGCGCTGATCGGCATCTACACGCGGCTCGCCGCGAGCGCACGCGTGCGTCTCGGCGAAGGCACGGTGCCGGTGCGCAGCGCGGGCCGCGGCGCGCCGCCCGTGCGGGCGATTTCGTACGAGGATTCCGAAGCGTTCGTCGCCGACCTGAAGGTGCTGACCGCGTCGCTCGACGAACACCACGGCGCGTCGCTCGCCGCGCCGCGTCTCGCGCCGCTCGTGCGTGCGGCGGAAGTGTTCGGCTTCCATCTGGCGAGCATCGACCTGCGCCAGAGTTCCGACATCCACGAAGCGGTGGTCGCCGAGCTGTTCGCGCGCGCGGGCGTCGAGGCCGACTATGCGGCGCTCGCCGAGGAAGACAAGCTGCGCGTGCTGCTCGCCGCGCTCGCCGACCCGCGCCCGCTGCGCTCGCCGTACCTCGAATACTCGGCGCTCGCGCAGAGCGAGCTCGGCGTGTTCGAGAAGGCACGCGAGGTCCGCGCGCAATTCGGTGCGCGTGCGGTACGCAACTACATCATTTCGCACACGGAAACCGTCAGCGACCTCGTCGAGGTATTGCTGCTGCAGAAGGAGACGGGCCTGCTCGAAGGCACGCTCGGCGTGCCGGGCAGCCACGCGAAGAACAGCCTGATGGTGATCCCGCTGTTCGAGACGATCCCCGACCTGCGCGACGCGTCGCGCATCATGCGCGACTACTTCGCGCTGCCGGGCATCGACGCATTGATCGCGCACCAGGGCGCCGAGCAGGAAGTGATGCTCGGCTACTCGGACAGCAACAAGGACGGCGGCTTCCTCACGTCGAACTGGGAGCTGTATCGCGCGGAACTCGCGCTCGTCGACCTGTTCCGCGAGCGCAAGATCACGCTGCGGCTGTTCCACGGCCGCGGCGGCACGGTCGGCCGCGGGGGCGGCCCGACCTACCAGGCGATCCTGTCGCAGCCGCCGGGCACCGTGAACGGCCAGATCCGCCTGACCGAGCAGGGCGAGGTGATCGCGAGCAAGTTCTCGAACCCGTCGATCGGCCGGCGCAACCTCGAGACGGTCGTCGCCGCGACGCTCGAGGCATCGCTGCTGCCGCAATCGAACGCACCGGCGCAGTTGCCCGCGTTCGAGGCCGCGATGCAGACGCTGTCCGATTCCGCGATGGCCGCGTACCGCGCGCTCGTCTATGAAACCCCGGGCTTCACCGACTACTTCTTCTCGTCGACGCCGATCACCGAGATCGCCGAGCTGAATATCGGCAGCCGCCCGGCGTCGCGCAAGCTGCAGGACCCGAAGCAGCGCAGGATCGAGGATCTGCGCGCGATTCCGTGGGGCTTCTCGTGGGGCCAGTGCCGGCTGCTGCTGACCGGCTGGTACGGCTTCGGCAGCGCGGTGAGCGCGTATCTCGACGGCGCGCAGGACGACGCCGAACGCGCGAAGCGCGTCACGTTGCTGAAGAAGATGAACAAGACCTGGCCGTTCTTCGCGAACCTGCTGTCGAACATGGACATGGTGCTCGCGAAGACCGATCTCGCGGTCGCGTCGCGCTATGCGCAGCTCGTGTCCGACCGCAAGCTGCGCAAGCACGTGTTCGAGCGGATCGTCGCGGAATGGGAGCGCACGTCGCGGGCGCTCGCGGAAATCACCGGGCAGGAAGGCCGCCTCGCGACCAACCCGCTGCTCGCGCGCTCGATCAAGAACCGCTTCCCGTATCTCGATCCGCTCAATCACCTGCAGGTCGAGCTGATCAAGCGTCACCGCGCGGGCGACACGAACGCGCGGCTGCGCCGCGGGATTCACCTGACGATCAACGGGATCGCGGCCGGCCTGCGCAACACCGGCTGATCCGCGGGCGGCGCGGGCGCCGGGCGTGTTCGGCGCCGGCCGGAATCACGAAAGCCGCGATACGCGTTCATGCGTATCGCGGCTTTTTTTCATGCGGCGACGAAATGGCGCAACGGCAAAGCAGCGCGCGCCGCACGCTCAGTGCGCGTCGATCAGCAACGCATCGTGCTCGAACGAACCGTCGGGCTGCACCGCGTAATAGCCGCGCACCTCGTCCGGCGCATGCGCCCACAGCGCGCGGATGCCGGCGACGCTGTCGGCCGGCGTGCGAATCCGCTCGACCCACGTATCGAAATCGATCGGCAGCCGCCAGCGGCTGTGCACCTGCGCGTCGAAGCCCGCTGCGCGGAACATCGCGAGCCATTCGTCCGCGCGGTAGTCGCGCACGTGCGACGCGTCGCGCAGCACTTCCGCGGCCTGCAGGTACGTATCGAGCAGCGGATGGTCGTTGCCGGCGATATCGATCATCAGCACGCGGCCACCCGGCTTCAGCACGCGGCGCACCTCGGCGAGCGCCGCGCGCATGTCGTGCCAGTGGTGCGCGCTCATCCGGCTCACGACCCAGTCGAACGTCGCGGTGTCGAACGGCAGCCGCTCGGCCGGCCCCTGCTGCGTGCGGACGTTCGCGAGCCCGCGCTCGCGCGCGGCCGCTTCGACGGTCGCGAGCATCGGCGCGGCGAGATCGTACGCGACCACGTCGCGCACGTGCGGCGCGACCGCGAAGCTCGCGTGGCCGGCGCCGCAACCGAGGTCGAGCACCGCGGCGTCGGGTGTCGCGCTCACCGCGTCGGCGAGCGTCTGCAGGTCGGCGCCCGTCGCATGAACCGTGCTCGTCAGATAGGCGGCGGCCGTCGTGCCGAATGCATCGGCGACCTGGTCGTGGTGTTTCATCGTTCGCTCCTTTCCTTGATGCAGTCGGCCGATCCCGGCGCTTCAGCGCGCGATCCGGCCCCGTGCAACGCATTGTGTGGGACGCCCGCTGCCCTGCCAGCGCGCGAGCCGCTACAATAGGCCTGCGCTTGTACCAGTACAAGTTAAGTAGTTATTCTGGTATTCGATCCACCTGTCTGATCGTTCGATCGTTGCCGCGTTTCCGCTTCCATTTCGCCGTTTCCGCATGAACCAGCCGTCCTCCGCCCCCGTCCCGCCGCTCGACGCCACGCCCGCCCGTGCGCTCGGCGAATTCATCCGCGCCCACCGCGAGCGGCTGTCGCCGCAGGCGGTCGGCCTGCCGCCCGGCCCGCGCCGCCGCACGCCGGGGCTGCGGCGCGAGGAAGTCGCGCAACTGTGCGGCGTGAGTCCGACCTGGTACACGTGGATCGAACAGGGCCGCCCCGTGTCGGCATCGGCCGACGCGCTCGCCCGGATCGCCGTCGCGTTGCAGCTGTCGAAGGCCGAGCGCGCGTACCTGTTCGAGCTGGCCGCGCAGCGCGACCCGGCCGAGCCCGACGTCGCGGGCGGCGACCTGCCGCCGACGCTCGCCGCCACCGTCGCGGCCATCGCGACGCCCGCCTACGTGCTCGATCGCCAATGGAACGCGCTCGCGTGGAACGCGCCGGCCGCCGCGCTCTTTTCCGGCTGGCTCGACGGCGAGCACGACCGCAACCTGCTGCGCTTCACGTTCATGTCGCCGGCCGCACGCACGCTGATCGTCGACTGGGACACCCGCGCGCGGCGGCTCGCGGCCGAATTCCGCGCCGATGCGATCCGCCACCTGACCGACGCGCCGACGCGCGCGCTGATCGACGCGCTGACCACCGGCAGCGACGCGTTCGCACAGTACTGGGCGTCGCAGGACGTGTTCGAGCGCGAAGGCGGCCTGCGCGAATTCGACCATCCGGCCGATGGCCGTCTCGTGTACCAGCAGATCACGCTGAAGCCGGCGCACCGCGAGGACCTGAAGCTCGTCGTGCTGGTGCGCGACTGAGCGGGCCGGCCCCCGCGCCGGCGGCGGTCGGCCGGCCCGCGAATGTTAGAATCGCGGGATTCCCTCGGCGGCTCACGGCCGCCCAACTCCCCTTCGAAGAATCGCCATGACGTCCCAACTGCACAAAAAGGGCGAGGCCTGGTCGGCCCGCTTCTCGGAACCGATGTCGGAGCTGGTCAAGCGCTACACGTCGTCGGTGTTTTTCGACAAGCGCCTCGCGCTCGTCGACATCGCCGGCTCGCTCGCTCACGCGAACATGCTCGCCGCGCAGAAGATCATCAGTGCCGACGACCTCGCCGCGATCGAACGCGGGATGGCGCAGATCAAGGGCGAGATCGAGCGTGGCGAATTCGAATGGCAGCTCGACCTGGAAGACGTCCACCTGAACATCGAGGCGCGCCTGACCGCGCTGATCGGCGATGCCGGCAAGCGCCTGCACACGGGCCGCTCGCGCAACGACCAGGTCGCGACCGACATCCGCCTGTGGCTGCGCGGCGAGATCGATCGCATCGGCGGCCTGCTGAACGACCTGCGCGGCGCGCTGATCGACCTCGCGGAACAGAACGCCGACACGATCATGCCCGGCTTCACGCACCTGCAGGTCGCGCAGCCGGTCACGTTCGGCCACCACCTGCTCGCGTACGTCGAGATGTTCACGCGCGACGCGGAACGCATGCGCGACTGCCGCACCCGCGTGAACCGCCTGCCGCTCGGCGCGGCCGCGCTCGCGGGCACGAGCTATCCGATCGACCGTCACGCGGTCGCGAAGACGCTCGGCTTCGACGGCATCTGCGCGAACTCGCTCGACGCGGTGTCCGATCGCGACTTCGCGATCGAATTCACGGCGGCGTCCGCGCTCGTGATGACGCACGTGTCGCGCTTCTCCGAAGAACTCGTGCTGTGGATGAGCCCGCGCGTCGGCTTCATCGACATCGCCGACCGCTTCTGCACCGGCAGCTCGATCATGCCGCAGAAGAAGAACCCGGACGTGCCCGAGCTCGCGCGCGGCAAGACCGGCCGCGTGAACGGCCACCTGATGGCGCTCCTCACGCTGATGAAGGGCCAGCCGCTCGCGTACAACAAGGACAACCAGGAAGACAAGGAACCGCTGTTCGACACGGTCGACACCGTCGCCGACACGCTGCGGATCTTCGCCGAGATGGTCGCCGGCATCACCGTGAAGCCGGACGCGATGCGCGCGGCCGCGCTGCAGGGCTTCTCGACCGCCACCGACCTCGCCGACTACCTGGTCAAGCGCGGCCTGCCGTTCCGCGACGCGCACGAAGCCGTCGCGCACGCGGTGAAGATCTGCGACGACCGCGGCATCGACCTCGCCGACCTGACGCTCGACGAGATGAAGCAGGAACTGCCGAACGTCGCGCACCTGATCGGCGACGACGTGTTCGGCTACCTGACGCTCGAAGGGTCGGTCGCGAGCCGCAACCATCCGGGCGGCACCGCGCCCGACCAGGTGCGTGCGGCCGTCAAGGCTGCCCGCGCCGCGCTGGCCAAGTAACGGCCCGCGGTTCCGGACGGACGCCTTCGGCGTCCGTTTTTCATTCGGGCGCTCCTCGCGCCGCCCGCTGCTTTCCCCGCTTCACGGATGCCCCCGATGACCTTTTCCGCCGCGCTCTTCGACATGGACGGCCTGCTCGTCGATTCCGAGCGGACCATCATGAACACGTGGATCGACGTGTCGAACGCGCATGGCGTCGTGCTGACCGAGATCGACTACCTGCAAATCGTCGGCCGCTCGTTCGCCGAGGGCCAGGTGATCCTGGCGCGCCTGATCGGCGACCCCGATACGTTCGACGCGGTGCGTATCCGCGTGCGCGAGCAACTCTCCGCACCCGAACCCCATCCGAAGTTTCCGCTGAAGCCGGGCGCGCTCGAGCTGCTCGAAACGCTCGCGCGTGCGGCCATTCCTTGCGCGGTCGCGTCGTCGTCCGCGGGCGACGTGATCCGCGCGCGGCTCGACGCGGTCGGCGTGCTGCCGTTCTTCCGCGCGATCGCGGGCGGCGACGAAGTCGCGCGCGGCAAGCCCGACCCGGCCGTCTACCGGCTCGCGGCCGAGCGCCTCGGCGTGCCGGCCCACGCGTGCGTCGCGTTCGAGGACAGCGACTTCGGCGCGCAGTCGGCCGCCAGCGCGGGTGCTGCCGTCGTCACCGTCCCCGACCTGAAGGCGCCGACGCCCGAGATCGTCGCGCTGAGCCTGCACGTGCTCGCGTCGCTCGACGATGCGGTCGCGCTCGTGCCGTCGTGGTTCGGGCTGCAGGGCACGTCGCAGCCCGCGTAGGCCCGCGTAGGCAATACGCCGCGCCATGCAAAACGGGCACCCGAGGGTGCCCGTTTCGTCGTGTCGCCCACTCGAAAGCGGCGCGTCCTTTACCGGTTGCCGGCCGTCTCCGACAGCCGCTTCATCGTCGCGATGCGCGCACCGATCAGATCGACACGTCCGTCCTCGCCGACGAGCGGCGCCGTCGCATCGCGGAACGCCACCCACGCGCGCTGCGCGCGCACGAGCGTCGCGGCCGAATGCGCGGGCATCTTGCGGCGCAGCTTCTGGTAATAGCGGTTCAGGTCGAACAGCGCGTGTTCGCACGCGGCGTCCTGCACGCACGGCCGCACGCGGCGGATCGCCGGATCGCGCGGCCCATTCGCCGGCTTGGCGCCAGCCGGCGCGGCCGCGCCACTGCCCTGCGCACCGCTCGTCGCCGCGACCGGCACGGCTGCCGGCGGCGGGGCATAGCGATCGGCCGCCCCGCGCAGCGCCAGCGCGCGATCGCGCACCGGCTGCAGTTGCAGGTCGGCGCTCGACATCGCATATGCGGTGCCGCGCGTCGTGTCGTACACGGCCTTCAGCAGCAGCATTTCGTCCTTGCGCCACGTGACCCAGCGGCGCTGGCTGTCCTGCCAGCCGCGCTTCGCGTCGGCCGGCGCATCCTTCGACAGGCGCTGGTACGCGCCATCCATCACTGCCTGCCACTGCTGCTGGGCTTCGCCCATGCACTGGATCTGCCCGGCCGGCGACGACCGGTCGCGCCGCGCGAGGCATTGCCGCATCGCGACGTCGATCGGGTCGGCCGCCGCGACTTCCGCATGGGCGACGCCCGCGCCCGCGAGCCCCGCCAATCCTGCCGTCCAGACGACGAGCGCGGCCAGCGCCGCGCGCATCGTCCGGAATCGTCCGTGCGTCGCCGTCGCCATCAGTCGCGCACGCAGTCGACGAAGTACTCGACGCGGCCGTTCACCTCTTCCGCGACGAGGCCGTGGATGTCGGTGTGGAAGCCCGGGAAACGCTCGTTGAAGTCGCGCGCGAACCGCAGGTAGTTCACGATCGTCTTGTTGAAGCGCTCGCCCGGAATCAGCAGCGGAATGCCCGGCGGGTACGGCGTGAGCAGGATGCTCGTCACGCGGCCTTCGAGCTCGTCGAGCGGCACGCGGTCGATCTTGCGGTGCGCGAGCTTCGCGAACGCGTCCGACGGCTTCATCGCCGGCTCCATGTCCGACAGGTACATCTCGGTCGTCAGGCGGGCGATGTCGTTCGCGCGGTACACGTCGTGGATCTGCGTGCACAGGTCGCGCAGGCCGACGCGCTCGTAGCGCGGATGCTGCGCGACGAATTCCGGCAGCACGCGCCACAGCGGCTGGTTGTTGTCGTAGTCGTCCTTGAACTGCTGCAGCTCGGTCACCATCGAGTTCCAGCGGCCCTTCGTGATGCCGATCGTGAACATGATGAAGAACGAGTACAGGCCAGTCTTCTCGACGATGATCCCGTGCTCGGCCAGGTACTTCGTGACGATCGCGGCCGGAATGCCGGTCTCGCCGAACTCGCCGTCGACGTCGAGCCCGGGCGTGATGATCGTCGCCTTGATCGGGTCGAGCATGTTGAAGCCTTCCGCGAGCGGGCCGAAGCCGTGCCAGTGGTCGTTCGGCTTCAGCATCCAGTCCTCGCGCGAACCGATGCCTTCCTCGGACAGGTTGTCCGGCCCCCACACGCTGAAGAACCAGTCGTCGCCGTACTCGGCGTCGACCTTGCGCATCGCGCGGCGGAAGTCGATCGCCTCGGCGATCGATTCCTCGACGAGCGCGGTGCCGCCCGGCGGCTCCATCATCGCGGCCGCGACGTCGCACGACGCGATGATCGCGTACTGCGGGCTCGTCGACGTGTGCATCAGGTACGCCTCGTTGAAGCGGTGCTTGTCGAACGTGCGGTTCTCCGAATCCTGCACGACGATCTGCGACGCCTGCGAGATGCCGGCGAGCAGCTTGTGCGTCGAGTGGGTCGCGAACACGAGCGCGCCCGTGCGCGGACGGCCGTCGCCGATCGCGTGCATGTCGCGGTAGAAATCGTGGAACGTCGCGTGCGGCAGCCATGCTTCGTCGAAGTGCAGCGTGTCGAGCAGGTCGCCGAGCAGGTCCTTGATCATCTCGACGTTGTACACCACGCCGTCGTACGTGCTCTGCGTGATCGTCAGGATGCGCGGCTTCATGTCCGGGTTCTGGCGCATCGCCTCGCGCGCGAACGGGTTCGCCTCGATCTTCCTGCGGATGTTCTCCGGCTTGAATTCGTCGCGCGGGATCGGCCCGATGATGCCGAAATGGTTGCGCGTCGGCGTGAGGAACACCGGAATCGCGCCCGTCATCGTGATCGCGTGCAGGATCGACTTGTGGCAGTTGCGGTCGACCAGCACGATGTCGCCCGGTGCGACCGTCGCATGCCAGACGATCTTGTTCGACGTCGACGTGCCGTTGGTCACGAAGAACAGGTGATCGGCGCTGAAGATGCGCGCCGCATTGCGCTCGGACGCCGCCACCGGGCCGGTGTGGTCGAGCAGCTGGCCGAGTTCGTCCACCGCGTTGCAGACGTCCGCGCGCAGCATGTTCTCGCCGAAGAACTGGTGGAACATCTGGCCGAGCGGGTTCTTCAGGAACGCGACGCCGCCCGAGTGGCCCGGGCAGTGCCACGAGTACGAGCCTTCGTCCGCGTACTTGACGAGTTCCTTGAAGAACGGCGGCGCGAGCGAGTCGAGATAGACCTTTGCTTCACGGATGATGTGGCGCGCGACGAACTCCGGCGTGTCCTCGAACATGTGGATGAAGCCGTGCAGTTCGCGCAGGATGTCGTTCGGCAGATGGCGCGACGTGCGCGTCTCGCCGTACAGGAAGATCGGGATGTCCGCGTTGCGGCGGCGCACTTCGGTGACGAACGCACGCAGCTCGATGATCGCGGTCGCGAGCTCGGGCAGCTCGCCGTCCGGGCCGGTTTCGCCGAGCATGAGTTCGTCGTCGTCGATCGACAGGATGAAGCACGACGCGCGGCTCGATTGCTGCGCGAACGACGTCAGATCGCCGTAGCTCGTGAGGCCGAGGACTTCGACGCCCTCCTTCTCGATCGCTTCGGCCAACGCCCGGATGCCGGAGCCCGAGATGTTCTCGGAGCGGAAATCTTCGTCGATGATGACGACGGGGAAACGAAACTTCATGGGCGATTCTCCAAAAAGAACGACCGCGGCGCGTCACGCGCAGCGGTCACCCGGAAACTGGTGAGACGTTATGCAACCAGATCAGGTTTTCGGCAGCGTGACACCGCGCTGCCCCTGATACTTGCCGCCGCGATCGGCGTACGACACGTCGCACACCTCGTCGCTTTCGAAGAAGAGCACCTGCGCGACGCCTTCGTTCGCGTAGATCTTCGCGGGCAACGGCGTGGTGTTCGAGAATTCCAGCGTGACGTAGCCTTCCCACTCCGGTTCGAACGGCGTCACGTTGACGATGATCCCGCAGCGCGCGTAGGTCGACTTGCCGAGGCAGACGGTGAGCACGGTGCGCGGAATGCGGAAATATTCGACGGTGCGGGCCAGCGCGAACGAGTTCGGCGGGATGATGCACACGTCGCCCTTGAAATCGACAAACGAACCCTCGTCGAAGTTCTTCGGATCGACGATCGTCGAGTTGATGTTCGTGAAGATCTTGAATTCGTCCGCGCAGCGGATGTCGTAGCCGTAGCTCGACGTGCCGTAGCTGACGATCCGGCGGCCGTCCTCGGACGCGCGGACCTGATCGGGCACGAACGGCTCGATCATCTTGTGCTCTTCGGCCATGCGCCGAATCCATTTGTCGGACTTGATGCTCATATCGGGGCGCCTGGAAACGCTGCGTGACGGTCAGGGGAAGGCCGCTCGCGCAGGGCGGCGGCCGGGAAAGGCGGACATTTTACGCGATCATCGGCTCACGCACGCGGCGGCCGTCAACGGATCACGCCGCAGGCCAGCGCGGGCCCCGCGCCATGCTGCGGAAACGCCGGGTCGCTCGAGTCGCGGTGCACCAGCGCCGCGCGGTTCATCGCCGAGCGCACGCCGTCGAGGGCCAGATCGGGCGCGACGATGAAGCCGGCCGCGACGCCGTTCGCATCCGCATGGATGTTGCCGAGATCGCCGGCGACGCGCGCGCCCGCGCGCAGCCGGTCGGCGGCCGGCGCGAACACCTGGCCGGCGCTCGAGCCGTCGCCCGCGTTGCAGTCGCCGCGCTCGTGCACCTGCAGTGCGTGATCGCTGTTCGGCGGCAGGCCGACCAGATTGTAGGTGACCTGCACACCGTCCGGGCGCTCGACGAACGTCACCGCGCCGCGCGCCTGTGCGCCGACCGTCGGCTGCAGTTGCGCGTCGGCCCGTTTTTCGTGCGACGAGGAAAAGGAGGTACAGCCGGCCAGCAGGCCCAGCGCGGCGGCGGCCAGCAGCGCGCGCCGCGCGCGGCCGGCGCGCACGCCGTGATGTCGTTGTTTCATTCGATCCTCATGCCGGCTGGCGGCCGTTTGACACGACGGCCGCGCCGGGCGGGTAAAGGGACCCGGGAAAAGTCGCCATGATACCGCGCCTCGCGGCGCCGTAAACAGCGTGAGGCCCCGCCCCGCAAGGGTTTTACGTATTTTGAACAACGATCGACGGGAACTTCGACGTC
This sequence comes from Burkholderia cenocepacia, assembly GCF_014211915.1. Classification (NCBI taxonomy): domain Bacteria; kingdom Pseudomonadati; phylum Pseudomonadota; class Betaproteobacteria; order Burkholderiales; family Burkholderiaceae; genus Burkholderia; species Burkholderia cenocepacia. The sequence continues at coordinate 3,244,667 of NZ_CP060039.1, forward strand.
ATGTCGCGCGATCGCTCGGCAATCGCCAGCGCGACCCCGCGCGCGATGTCGCGGTAGCGACGCGCGAGCGCGCCGTCCGGCTCGGCCGCGACCGTCGGCGTGCCGCTGTCGGCCCGCTCGCGGATCGCGATGTCGAGCGGCAGGCTGCCGAGCACGTTCACGTCGTAATCCTTCGCCATCCGTTCCGCCCCGCCGGCGCCGAAGATGTGCTCCTCGTGGCCGCAGTTCGAGCAGATGTGGATGCTCATGTTCTCGACGATGCCGAGGATCGGAATCCCGACCTTCTCGAACATCTTCAGCCCCTTCTTCGCGTCGAGCAGCGCGATGTCCTGCGGCGTCGTGACGATCACCGCGCCGGTGACGGGCACGCGCTGCGCGAGCGTGAGCTGGATGTCGCCCGTGCCGGGCGGCATGTCGACGATCAGGTAGTCGAGCTCGCGCCAGTTGGTCTGGCGCAGCAGTTGCTCGAGCGCCGACGTCGCCATCGGCCCGCGCCACACCATCGGGTTGTCTTCCTCGATCAGGAAGCCGATCGAGTTCGCCTGCAGCCCGTGGCCGACGAGCGGGTTCATCGACTGGTTGTCCGGCGACTCGGGGCGCTGGCCGTGGATGCCGAGCATCGTCGGCAGCGACGGGCCGTAGATGTCGGCGTCGAGAATGCCGACCGACGCGCCTTCCGCGGCGAGCGCGAGCGCGAGGTTGACAGCCGTCGTGCTCTTGCCGACGCCGCCCTTGCCCGACGCGACCGCGACGATGTTCTTCACATTCGGCAACAGCTTCACGCCGCGCTGCACCGTATGCGCGACGATCTCCTGCGACACGGCGACGCGTGCGTCGCGCACGCCCGGCACGGCCTGGAGCGCCGCGGCGACGCGTGCGCGCACGTCATCGTGCTGGCTGCGCGCCGGATAACCGAGCACCACGTCGAGCGCCACGACATCGCCGTCGATCGCGACGTTGCGCACGCCCTTGTTCGCCGCGTACGGGCGGCCGGTATTGGGGTCGACGACTGCCGCCAGCGCGGCGTCGACTTGTGCCCGGTCAATGCTCATCAAAACTCCGTGAAAACGTTTTTCTCGCGCGCAAACGTCAAAAAATATCAAATTACGCTGCGAAAATCGGGAAAAGTGAAAGAATCTGTTGCACGCCATTGCGCGAACGCGCGACCCGGCGCACTCTTCGCGTGCGGCATGCTATAGGGCCAAATCGGCCGCTCACCGCCTATATTGTAGAGGCTGACGCGTCGCGCTGCCCGAACAGCCACGCTGACGGACAGGGCATGCGACCGCCTCGGCGGCTGCCGCGAGCGCAGGCCGGCCCTCCTTTTTCGGACGGCCCGCGCAGGGAGCCATAACTGTTGTTTGTCGTCGTTGTCGACTCGTTCAACCAAGAGAGGAATCCAAGATGAACATGAAAATCGCGACTCGCCTGTCCGTATTCGCACTCGCCGGCGCACTGCTGGCAGGCTGCGCCACGCAGCAAGGCAACAATACGGCCGTCGGTACCGGCACGGGCGCGGCGCTGGGCGCGGGGATCGGGGCACTGGCCGGTGGCGGCAAGGGCGCGGCGATCGGCGCGGGCGTCGGCGCACTGGTCGGTGGCGTGACGGGTTACAACTGGCAGGCGATCAAGAACAAGCTCGCACCGTCGGCGGCGCAGACGGGCACGCAGGTCACCGAGCAGCCGGACGGCTCGCTGAAGCTGAACGTGCCGAGCTCGGTCACGTTCGCGACGAACCAGTACGCGATCACGCCGGCGTTCACGCCGCTGCTGAACGACCTCGCGACGACGCTGAACCAGAACCCGCAAGTCACGGCATCGATCGTCGGCTACACGGACAGCACGGGCTCGCAGCAGCTGAACCAGACGCTGTCGCAGAACCGCGCGCAAAGCGTCGTGAACGCGCTCGTGCAGCGCGGCGTGAACGGCGGCCGTCTGTCGGCGCAAGGCATGGGCCCGTCGAATCCGATCGCGGACAACGCGACCGAAGCCGGCCGCGCACAGAACCGCCGCGTCGAGATCTACCTGCGCGCGCCGCAACAGCATCAGTAAGCGCGACCACGAGAGGAATCGTGCGGGCATCCTGCCCGCACAGCCCCGCCGGATAAGGCTTTCGGCGGAGCCGGTAACAAATCGAAAAAATTTTCGAACTTCTGTCGCAGGCCGTGGTCAGTATTTACGGTACGTGGCTGGTGTTGCCGGCGCGTCACCATTCTCCTCTTGTCGTTGTTGCTCCGGGGCCGTATCCGCCCCGGTTTTTTTTGCCCGCAGAATTCATGCTGCATCGCAGCATCGCGCTGCCGGCCGCGGCATCTGGGTGACCTCCTCCCTGCAGCCGGCCGGTCCGCGGCACCCGCCCGCCGCGCGAGCCCGCGCCCCTGCTAGAATCGCAGTTTCCCGTCGTTTTTCCCGCTGTTCTTCTCCAGACCCTATGTCCGCATCCGACCTCACTTCCGTGCAGGCTGCGGCGCCGCAAGGCAGCCGCCAGATCCTCGTTACGTCCGCACTGCCCTATGCCAACGGGCAGATCCACATCGGCCACCTGGTCGAGTACATCCAGACCGACATCTGGGTGCGGACGCTGCGAATGCATGGTCATGAGGTCTACTACATCGGCGCCGACGATACGCACGGCACGCCGATCATGCTGCGCGCGGAGAAGGAAGGCCTGACGCCGAAGCAGCTGATCGACCGCGTGTGGACCGAGCACAAGCGCGACTTCGACAGCTTCGGCGTGTCGTTCGACAATTTCTACTCGACCGATTCGGAAGAAAACCGCGTGCTGAGCGAGAACATCTATCTCGCGCTGCAGGAAGCCGGCCTGATCGCCGAACGCGAAATCGAGCAGGCCTACGACCCGGTCAAGGAAATGTTCCTGCCGGACCGCTTCATCAAGGGCGAGTGTCCGAAGTGTCACGCGAAGGACCAGTACGGCGACAGCTGCGAGGTGTGCGGCTCGACCTACCTGCCGACCGAACTGCTGAATCCGTATTCGGTCGTGTCGGGCGCGACGCCGGTGCGCAAGACCTCGAAGCACTACTTCTTCCGCCTGTCCGACCCGCGCTGCGAATCGTTCCTGCGCGAGTGGGTGAGCGGCCTCGCGCAGCCCGAAGCGACCAACAAGATGCGCGAATGGCTCGGCGACGCCGGCGAATCCAAGCTCGCCGACTGGGACATCTCGCGCGACGCGCCGTACTTCGGCTTCGAGATCCCCGGCGCGCCCGGCAAGTATTTCTACGTGTGGCTCGACGCGCCGGTCGGCTACTACGCGAGCTTCAAGAACCTGTGCGAGCGCAACGGCATCGATTTCGATGCGTGGATCCGCCCGGGCTCGAAGGCCGAGCAGTACCACTTCATCGGCAAGGACATCCTGTACTTCCACACGCTGTTCTGGCCCGCGATGCTCGAGTTCTCGGGCCACCGCACGCCGACCAACGTGTTCGCGCACGGCTTCCTGACGGTCGACGGCGCGAAGATGTCGAAGTCGCGCGGCACGTTCATCACCGCGCAGAGCTACATCGACACCGGCCTGAACCCCGAGTGGCTGCGCTACTACTTCGCCGCGAAGCTGAACGCGACGATGGAAGACATCGACCTGAACCTCGACGACTTCCAGGCGCGCGTGAACAGCGACCTCGTCGGCAAGTACGTGAACATCGCGAGCCGCGCGGCCGGCTTCCTGATCAAGCGTTTCGACGGCCGCGTGCAGGACAGCGCGATGAATCATCCGCTCGTCGCAAAGCTGCGCGATGCGATTGCGCAGATCGCCGCGAGCTACGAAGCACGCGAATACGGCCGCGCGCTGCGCCACACGATGGAGCTCGCGGACGAAGTGAACGCGTACGTCGACGGCGCGAAGCCGTGGGATCTCGCGAAGGACCCGGCCAATGCGGTCGCGCTGCACGAAACCTGCAGCGTGAGCCTCGAGGCCTTCCGCCTGCTGTCGCTCGCGCTGAAGCCGGTGATGCCGCGTGTCGCCGAAGCGGTCGAGGCGTTCTTCGGGATCGCGCCGCTCGCGTGGGCCGACGCCACGAAGCCGCTGTCGTCGGCGCAGCCGATCAAGGCGTACCAGCACCTGATGACGCGCGTCGATGCGAAGCAGATCGAAGCGCTGCTCGCCGCGAACCGCGATTCGCTGCAGGCCGAGGCAGCCGGCGCGGGCGCCGCGGGCGCCAATGCCGCGAAGGATGCGAAGAGCAACGCGAAGGCGAACGCGAAGCCGGCGGCCGTGAACGGCGCCGACGACGCACCGATCTCGATCGACGATTTCGCGAAGATCGATCTGCGCATCGCGAAGATCGTCGCGTGCCAGGCGGTCGAAGGCTCGGACAAGCTGCTGCAGCTCACGCTCGACGTCGGCGAGGAAAAGACCCGCAACGTGTTCTCGGGCATCAAGTCCGCGTACCAGCCTGAGCAACTCGTCGGCAAGCTGACGGTGATGGTCGCGAACCTCGCGCCGCGCAAGATGAAGTTCGGCCTGTCCGAAGGGATGGTGCTCGCCGCGTCGGCCACCGACGAGAAGGCGGAACCGGGCCTCTACATCCTCGAACCGCACAGCGGCGCGAAGCCCGGCATGCGCGTGAAGTAAGTCGAACGCGCAGTTGCTGCTTGCGCAAAAAAGCCCCGCACGAGTTGCATCGTGCGGGGCTTTTTTATTGCTGCCCGGTATGCCGCGCCCTTCGTCAGCGCTGCCCGAACCAACGGTCGAACCGCCGCGTGTAGTTCAGGTCGACGCCCTGGAACGTGCCGCCGTACGCGGACACCGACCAGAAGCGCGTCAGGTTGATCGTCGCCTTGAACGCGTTGGCCGCCGATTGCAGCCCCTGCTCGAAGCCGAGCACGAACCGCTCGTTGATCGCCTTCGACACCAGCACGACCTGCGGATCGGTCAGGCCGACCTCGCTGCGGCCGACCGACACCTCGTCGAGACCGAAGGTCTGCGCGACCCGCTTGCCGGTCACGCTGCCGAGCAGCCCGAGCGCCGCCGTCATCGCCCCCTGCTGGCCGACGTTGTTGCCCTGGTCGGTGCCGTGCCCGAACAACAGCCACGACAGCTTTTCGTTGTCCGTGACGTTCGGCTCCGACACGAGCTTGACCGTCAGCGACTGGATCGTGCCCGTCACCTGCACGCCGGCCTCGACCTCCTGGTTGCGCCGCATCGCAAGGATGTTGACGCCCGGGTTCGACACGGGGCCGTTGAACGTGAAGAAGCCGTTCTCGATCGCGAGCTTGCGGCCGAACGTCGTGTACGTCGAGCCTTCGGTCACGCGCACGTTGCCGACCGCGCGCAGCGGCACGCCCGGCGCGCTCATCACGGTGATCGTGCCGCGCAGCCCGAGATCCGCGCCGTGGCCCTTGAAGCGGAAGTTGTTGCCGAGCCCGACGTCGATGTTCGCGCGCGGCGCCAGCGACGGCGCCGGCTTGTTTTCAACCGGCTTCGGCTTCGCGGCCGCGGTGCCGGTGGGCGTCTCGCCGCGCACCGTGCCGTCCGGCTGCACGATCACGACGTCGTCGGACAGGTGCGGCGCCGATTGCTCGGGCAGGTCGAACAGCGCGCGGTCGACCACGAACTTGCCGTCGATCGACAGCGCGCCGCGCGGCCCGTCGTTCGCGACGGTGGCCTTGCCCGACAGCGACAGCTTGCGGTCCGGCGCCGCGAACAGTTCGAGCTTGTCCGCGACGATGCTGGCGGTCAGGTCCGGCGCCTCGCCGTCGAGCCGCACGCGGCCGAGCGCGCGCAGCGTGCCGTCGCCGCCGTGAAATTCGACCTGCTGGAATTCGACGAGGTTGTCCGACAGCTTCACGCGCACGATGCCGTCCTTCAACTGCACGCCCTGGTCGATCAGCGTCGCGGAAAGCTCGTCGCCCGTCAGCGTCCCCGACAGGTTCGGTTTCACCGGCGTGCCGGAGACCGTGAGCTTCAGCGCCGCGCGCCCGCCGAGCAGGTAGCTCGGCCCGAACAGGTTGCCGGTGGTCTTCAGCGCCGGAATGTCGGCGTCGATGCGGCCCGCCAGCGGACCGTCGTCGACCATGCCGAACACGCCGTCGCGCAGCGCGAACGGCACCGTGACGTTCGCGTCGAGCGTGCCGATCCGGCTCGCCTTCGCGAGCGCCGTCACGTTGAGCCGGTTGCCGGGCGCGAAGCTCGCGCGGGCGGACAGGTCGGTCAGGCCGAGCGATGCGATACCGCGCCCGGTCTCGATCGTCACGTCGCCGCCGCGTCGCTTCACCTGCACGTAGCCCGTCGCGTTCGCGCCGAGTGCGAAATCCCAGTCGGCATCGAGCATGACGTCGGTCCGCACCGGCGGCCGCTGGCCGGTCAGCGCCTGGCGAACCTCGAGGAAACGCGCGACCGACGCGCCGGTCACGGCGCCCGCCGAGCGCATCTGGCCGCGGTCGAACACGAACGATTTCAGGTCGATCGCCGCGCCTTCGAGCGTGAGCCGCGTCGCGCCGAGCGTCACGCGGCCGGCGCCGGCCGATATGGTCAGCGGCGCCTGCAGCGCGAGCGCCGGCGTGCCGCGATTCGCGAGCCGCGTGACGGTGCCGTCCCAGCGCATGCCGTCGCGGTTCTCGACCACGCCACCGTTCGCCGCGAGCGTCAGGTCGATCACGCGGCCGCCGGCCACTCCGAGCGCCGACGCGTCGAGCGTGTGCTTCGCGCGCGTGCCGTCGAGGTTCGCGCGCAACGATTTCAGCTGGAACGAACCGAGCGCGATGTCGGACGCGTCGGCCGTGAACACGAGCGCGCCGTGCGCGCCATCGCGGATGTCCGCGCGGCCCTGGGCGGTGCCGATCCGGTTCGACCCGACGACGACGTGCTCGGCCTTGTAGGTCGCCGTCACGTTCGGATGCGCGAAGCTGCCGGTCAGGTCGCCTTGCGCCTGCACGAGCCCCTGGACGCCGAAGCCGAGCCGGTCGAGCTGCGGCGCGTCGACGACGAAGCGCAGCCGGTCGCCGGGCGCGCCGAAGCTGCCGCGCAGGTCGACGTGGTTGCCGGCGATCGACAGGTTCGCGTTGCTCGGCAGGATTCGCGAGCCGGCGAGCTGCACGACGCCGGCGCCGGTCAGCGGCACGCCGTCGTACAGGCTGTCGGCGAGCTTGAAGGTCGCCTTCGTCGACACCTGCGGCGCGAACGCGCCCGACGCGGTCAACGTGCCCGATACGCGTGTCTCGCCGCGCTTGGCCGGGGCCTTGGCGGCCGTCGCGGGCGCCTTGCCGCCGCCCGCCTTCGGCGCGCTCATCGCGGCGAGCAGCAGCGGATCGAACGCGGTGAGCGTCGCCTTCGCGTCGTAGCTCGAATGCGCGTCGTGGCGGAACACGCCCGTCAGGTCGATGCGCCCCTTGCCGGCCGTCACGCGCGTGTCGCTCAGCACGGTCTGCTGCTGCGTGAGCGCGACCTTGGCGCGTGCGCCGAGCGCGAGCTTCGGATCGTTCAGGTTGAAATCGACGGTCGTCACGTCGCCGGCGAGCGTCACGCCGAGCGGGCCGCCGAGGCGCATCGGCCGCAGCTCGGCGACGAACGCGTTCAGGTCGAGGTTCGCGACCTTCAGGTCGAAGCGGCCCTTGCCGCCCGTGAGCGTGCCGCCGCCGGTCACGCTGCCGTCGCGGATCAGCTTCAGCGCGAGGCCGTCGATCCGTTGCGCGTGCGCATCGAGATGCACGGTCGCATGCGCGTCGATCACCGGCAGCAGATGGTCGCCGAGCGTGCCCGGCTTCGCGTTGACGATCGATACCGGGCCCGTCACCGCGAAACCCTTCGCGGGCGCCGAGCCTGCCGGCGCGCTCACCGGTGCGAGTTCCGCGCGCACCGCCAGGTCGGCCGCGGGCGCGCCGGGCGACAACGCTTGCGGGTTCACGTGGTCGAACGCGAGCGACGCGCGCGTGAGCGGCACCGTGCCGAACGGCGCGGCCTCGACGTGTGCGCGCCCGTTCAGCTTCATCCCGCTCGCGTCGACGTCGGCGACGAGCGCCTCGAGCGAGCCCGACACGCGGGCCCGCGCGTCGACCGGCTCGTCCGACAGCTTGCCCGCGTAGGTCGCTTCACCGGTCAGCGCGAACGGCTTCACGCCGTCGAGCTTCGCGCGCGCGGTCAGCGCGCCGTACGGCGTATCGACGCCGTCGAGCACGAGTTCATGGTGACGGCCGTCGCTGCGGCCGTTCAGCGCGAGATGGTCGAGCTGCGTCGTCGACGTGCCTTCGTGAATGGCGAGGCGATCGACGCGCAGGTCGTCGATCCGCACCTGCAGCGGCAGGCTCAGGTCCTGCGGCGTCGTACTCGGCGTCGACGGCCCCGGCGCGATCCGCACGTCGATCGTGCCCGCGCGCAGATAGGCGATGGACAGCCGCCACGGCGCGCGGGTCAATGCCCAGCGGCCGTCGAGCCGGTCGATGCGCACCTCGGTGCCGGTGCCGTCGGGGCTCGTCCATGCGAACCCGCGCAAGCGCACGCCGGTCGCGAGCGAACCGCCTTCGAGCGTGCCCGCGAGCCGCGTGCCGAGCACCTTGCCGGCCACCTGCCACGCGAGCCGCGTCCCGCGCTCGGTCGTCACCGCGCCCAGCACGAGCGCCGCCGCCAGCACGACGAGCAGCACGACCGTCGCGAGCGTCCACGCAATGACACGCCACGCGCGGCCGCGACGCGGCGCGCGCGGCGGCGTGTCGGGTGCGCCGTCGGGCGAATCCGGATCGTGAGGCGGCGGCGTGTCGTTCGGGTCCTTCGTCATGCGGTTCGTCGTGCGGGTCGTCGTCAATAGGACGGCGGGTTCAGAAAGCGATGCCGAGCGTCAGGTACGGGCGCACGCTGTGGTTGCGCAAGCCGTACGCGACGTCGACGTTGATCGGGCCGACCGGGCTGCGCCAGCGCGCACCGACGCCCACGCCCGGGTAAAACACGCGCTCGCCCCACGCATCGGTCGCGGTGCCGATGTCGAAGAACGTCGCGGCGCCCCAGTCGCGGTTGAACCAGTGCTGGTATTCGGCCGTCCCCGTCATCAGGTACTTGGTCGGCAAAACGGAGCCGTCGACGCTGTTGCCGATGCTCTGGTAGCCGTAGCCGCGCACCGAGTTCGAGCCGCCGGCGCGGAACAGCAGTGACGCCGGCACGCCGGTCGAGCTACCGCTCGTGAACACGCCGCCGAGTTCCGCGCGGAACACGAACAGGTCGCGCTTGCCGATCGGCAAATACTGCTGCCCGCGCGCGTAGCCGCGAATGAAGCTCTCGTCGGCCAGCACGTGCTTGACCGCGAAGCCGGCCTCCGCGTGAATCAGGTTGCCCGAGCGCGGGAACAGCGGATCGTCGACGTTGCGGCGGGTCCACGCCCACTGCGGCACCAGCGCGCGGCTCGTGGTCGGCCCCGCGCCGTTCTGGTCGAGCCGATCCTGGTAGTACATCAGCGAATACGCATAGTCGATGAACTGGCCGGTGCGCGTGCGCTGCACGCCGACCCGCGCGCTGTAGATGCGCGTGTCCGACACGTTGGTGTTCGTGTACGACGCGAGCACGCTGTTGGTCCAGCCCTTCTCGCCCGGCGGCATCGACAGCTGGACCTGCCCGTACTGCTGGATCTGGTCGAGCCGGCCCGACACCGTCAGCGGCCACGCGGCGCCGAACGTGTCGAGATACGTATAGGAACCCTGCACGTGCGGCCCGGTATCGGTGGCGAAGCCGACGCCGCCGCGGATGTTGTTGTACGGAAACTCGCTGACCTTCACGTGCACGGGCGTGCGCTCGGGCTTCGACGTATCGTCGCCGACGTCGATCGCGACGCTCGCGTAGTACGGCGTGTTCTGCAACTGACGCTGCAATTCGGCGATCCGCTGCACGTCGTAGATCTCGCCTTCCGACAGCGGATTGACGTTCGTGACGATCTTTTCCGGATAACGGCGCACGCCGTCGACATCAACCTTGCCGATCGTGAACGTCGGGCCGCTGTCGAACGCGACCGCGAGCGTCGCACGCTGCGTGCGCGGATCGATGCGCGCCTCGGACGACACGATCTTCGCGCCGAGATAGCGGCGCGACTGCAGTTGCCGGAGCGCCGCGCCCTTCGCGTCGTCCCAGTCGGATTGCGTGAACGGATCGCCCGGCTTCATCGAGAACGCGAAGCGGGTCGCGGTTTCCTGCTTCGGGTCCTCGGTCTCGACCGGCCCCTTGAACGTCAGGTCGACCGTCGACACGACGGTCTGCTTGCCCGGATCGACCGCGATACGCACGTCGCGCTTGCCGTCGCGGGTGCGCACGTCGGTGCGCACGACCGGCGAGAAATAGCCGGCCGTCGCGGTCAGGTCGCGCACCTGCTGCGGCGTGGCGGTCACGAGGAAGTCGAACTGGTCGTCGCTGATGTCGTCGCGCTTCGCGAAGCGGGCAATATCGAGATGGGTCTTCAGGAGCTTGCGGATCGAGCGCGGCGCGTCGATGTCGACGTCGTACTTCGCGTGGGCCGGCAGCGCGAAGCACGCGGCCAGGCAACCCGCGAGGGCCGCCCGCGCGACGCGGGCCGCGGCGCCGGCGCGATCGCGTGCCGCGCGCGGGCCCGCGTGATGCGCCGTGTGTGCTTGCTGGTTCGACTGCCCCGCCAAATATGACCTCGCCGTCCTGGATGGTTACGGTTTCGTGGAAAACCCTGTATTTGACCACAGGGTGCCGGCGTCACAGCCAAACGATTGTGAAAGAGTGCCAAGGCGCCGGAAGGGCCGCCGCACGGTGTCCGCCGGTACCGGCCCGCGGATTCGACGCGCGATTGGCGCCGGCTGTTCCCCGCGATGCGGTAAAATCCCGCCATCGCGAATCCGGCGCACCGTGCGCCGCCCGAAACGGAAGATCCAGCCATGCCGTACCAGTCCGACGTCACGCAGTTCCTGAACCAGCTCAAGCAGCAGAAGCCGACGCTCGAGGAAGAGCAGCGCAAGGGCCGTTCCCTGCTGTGGGACAAGCAGCCGATCGATCTCGAAGAGCGCGCCGAGCAGCAGGAATCGCGCGTGAAGCAAACGTCGTACGTCTACTACCAGAACTTCTGACGACGTGAGCGCCGCCGACGAGGCCAGCGCCGCCCGGCAGGACGACGCGATCGCCGCGCCCGCGGGCGCCGATTCGACGCCCGACACGGTCGACGGTGTCGCGGCGTTCGCTCGCCTGTACGGCGAGCCGCTGTTCAAGCTGCCGCAGGATCTCTACATCCCGCCCGACGCGCTCGAGGTGTTCCTCGAAACGTTCGAAGGCCCGCTCGACCTGCTGCTGTACCTGATCCGCAAGCAGAACTTCAACGTACTCGACATCCCGATGGCGCAGGTCACCGCGCAATATCTGGGCTACGTCGACCAGATCCGCGCGTCGAACCTCGAGCTCGCGGCCGAGTACCTGCTGATGGCCGCGATGCTGATCGAGATCAAGTCGCGGATGCTGCTGCCGGTCAAGAAGGCCGACACCGGCGAGGAAGCCGAGGACCCGCGCGCCGAACTCGTGCGCCGGCTGCTCGAGTACGAGCAGATGAAGCTCGCCGCGCAGCGGCTCGACCAGTTGCCGCAGCTCGGCCGCGATTTCCTGCGCGCCGAGGTGTACATCGAGCAAAGCGTCACGCCGCGCTTTCCCGACGTGAATTCGGACGACCTGCGCGCCGCGTGGGCCGACGTGCTCAAGCGCGCGAAGCTCGTGCAGCACCACAAGATCTCCCGCGAGGAGCTGTCGGTGCGCGAACACATGAGCCTGATCCTGCGCCGGCTGCAGAACGCGCGCTTCATGGAGTTCGCCGACCTGTTCGACACGTCGCGCGGCGTGCCGGTCGTCGTCGTGAATTTCATCGCGATGCTCGAACTCGCGCGCGAATCGCTGCTCGAAATCACGCAGGCCGAGCCGTTCGCGCCGATCTACGTGCGCCTCGCGTACCTGCCCGCGTAAGGTCTTCCCTCAGCCGTTTCCCCGCTCCCCGGTTCATCCCGACGCTCGCGGCTTCGCCGCGGCGGACGGCCGTCCGGCGGGTGTCCGGCACGCCCCACTATAAAGTGAACGATCGTTCTTTTATCGATGCGTCGCGCGGCCAAATCCTCTACAATCCGCCGACGCCCGATGCGCCGCCCGCGCGCCGGCGTTCTCCGCTTCGACCCCGACGCCGCTGTCGCGGCGTCAACGCGCGCCTGCGCGAGGAACCCGCTACCCGATCATGAAAGTCATCAGCTCGATCCAGGAACTGCGCGACCAGCTGCGCGGACAGAACCGCACGGCGTTCGTGCCGACGATGGGCAACCTGCACGAAGGGCACCTGTCGCTGATGCGCCTCGCGCGCCAGCACGGCGACCCGGTCGTGGCGAGCATCTTCGTCAACCGGCTGCAATTCGGCCCGAACGAGGATTTCGACAAGTACCCGCGCACGCTCCAGGACGATATCGAGAAGCTGCAGCAGGACAACGTATACGTGCTGTTCGCGCCGACCGAGCGCGACATGTACCCTGAGCCGCAGGAGTACCGCGTGCTGCCGCCGGACGATCTCGGCGGGATTCTCGAAGGCGAGTTCCGGCCCGGCTTCTTCGCCGGCGTGTGCACGGTCGTCACGAAGCTGATGTCCTGCGTGCAGCCGCGCGTCGCCGTGTTCGGCAAGAAGGATTACCAGCAGCTGATGATCGTGCGCCGGATGTGCCAGCAGCTCGCGCTGCCGGTCGAGATCATCGCGGCCGAGACCGTGCGCGACGAGGACGGCCTCGCGCTGTCGTCGCGCAACCGCTACCTGACGGCCGACGAACGCAAGGAAGCGCCGGAACTGGCGAAAACGCTGCAGCGCGTGCGCGACAGCGTGCTCGGCGGCGAACGCGACCTCGGCAAGCTCGAGCAGCAGGCGCATACGCACCTGGCCGAACGCGGCTGGGTGCCCGACTACATCGCGATCCGCCGCCGCGCGAATCTGATCGCGCCGAGCGCCGCCGAACTCGAGGCCGGCGAGCCGCTCGTCGTGCTCGCGGCCGCGAAGCTCGGCGCGACGCGCCTCATCGACAACCTGGAAATCTGACGGGCGGCCCGCCCGCGCCCCTCACGACGCATCACGGAGACACCATGCAGCGCCACATGCTCAAATCGAAGATCCACCGTGCGGCGGTCACGCACTGCGAACTGCACTACGAAGGTTCGTGCGCGATCGACGAAGACCTGCTCGAAGCGGCGGGCCTGATCGAGAACGAACGGATCGACATCTGGAACATCAACAACGGCGAGCGCTTCTCGACGTACGCGATCAAGGGCGAGCGCGGCAGCGGGATGATCTCGCTGAACGGCTCGGCCGCGCGCCGCGCGCAGCTCGGCGACCTCGTGATCATCGCGGCGTTCGCGATGGTCGACGAAGCCGAACTGCAGGCCGGCTGGAAGCCGAAGCTGGTGTTCATCGACGACGGCAACAAGATCAAGGGCCACCGCGATCACGTGCCGACACAGAACTGGACGTAGGCCGAGCGGCACGCCCGCGCGACGTGGCGCGTGCCACCCGCGCGGCGCCGCTGGCCGCCGAAGGGCCGGACACCGTACGCCACGGTATCCGGCCCTTTCTCATTGGGTGTCGCGCCGGCAAGACGGCCGGATGGCCGGCGCTCAGGAAGCCTTGGCGGCCTTCTCGGCCTTCGGCACGCGGCGCTCGGCCCATTCGACGATCGGCCGCCACTGCTCGAGATCCTTCTCGACCCGGCTTTTCGCGACGTCCCACAGCGTCAGGCCGTGCGCGGCGATCTGCACGTAGTTCTGCGTGTCGCGCACGTAGCCGAGCACCGGCAGGCCGAGCCCCTCGACGAACCGGTGCAGCTGGTCGGACGAGCGTGTGCGCGCGTCGACCCGCATCCCGACGATCCCGACCTCGACGCTGCCCTTGCGCACGGCCTTCTCAGTGGCGAGGCGCTCCAGAAACTGCTGGGTCGCGAGAATATCGAACATCGACGGCTGCAGCGGCACGATCACCTTGTCGGCCAGTTGCAGCGCGACGTTGAGCCGCGTGCCGTGCAGGCCGGCCGGCGTATCGATCACCGCATATTCCAGCCCGCGCGGCGGCTTCGACGGCGCCTCCGGATCGAGCTCCCACGCCTCGATCGCCGGCAAGCCGGCCGGCCGCAGGTCGAGCCACGCATGCGCGGACTGCTGCCGGTCCAGGTCGGCCAGTGCGACCCACGCGCCCTGCGCCGCGAAATAGCCGGCTAGATTGGTGGACAGCGTGCTCTTCCCCACGCCGCCCTTCGGATTCGCCACCACGATGACCGTCATGAATTCCCCCGAAAAAGCCGCGCGGCGCCGGCCGCATGGCAGGCGCCGCTCGATTGCGGATACAGGGAGCGATGATATCGGCAAACGGGGGGTCACCGGAACCGGTCACGCCGAACCGCGTGCCGGTTTCGTCGGCTTTCCTTCACGTCATGCGCGCTGGAGCGCGGCCTCCCGCGCGCCGAGCGCGAACGCGCCGCCGCCCAGCAGGGCCTGCACGGCCAGCGTGACGGCCCAGAACGCCGGATATTCCCAGCCGCCGTGCGGCGACGCGAAGCTCCAGCCGTTCGGCAGATGCGCGACAACCGCGCCGAGCATGAACGGCAGCAGCACCAGCGCGGCGATCCGCACGCGGAACCCCGCGAGCAGCGCCAGGCCGCCCGCCAGTTCGACGAACGTGGTCAGGTAAGCGAGCCAGCCCGGCAGGCCGATCGACGCGAAGAACTGCGCGGTGCCGGGCAGCGTGAAAACAAAGACCTTCTGTGCGACGTGTGCGAGGTACAGCACGCCGAGGGCGACGCGCAGCAGCGTCGCGGCGAAATCGTTCAGGCGGTTGGCGTTCATGACGGAGTCCTTCGTGAGTGGATGGGAGTGGATCGCACTCTATTCGAATCGATTCGGCCGATAAACACGCCATACCGCTTAAATTGATTCCATCAAGGAACGAATCGACACAAAAAAGGGCATGACCGATCATGCCCCGCACCCGCATCCCGCTCAGTAACCGCTCTTGCCTTGCGTGGCGTCGCCGCCGGACCGGCCGCCGCCCGGCGCATACGAATCGCACGCATGCGCCACCGCCGACACGCCCAGCAGCACCGCGAGCAGGACGCCCCACCACCGTCGAGCCCTCATCGTCGCCCTCCTTCGGGCGGACCTCCGCCCTCCTCTGTTGTACGCGATCGGGCGGAAAAAGCGAGGGCCGGCCTCAACGAAACTCGGCGTACAGCGCGTCGAGGTCGAGGTGCGCGGCGAACATGTCGGCCAGCCGTTCCAGCGAAGCCTCGCGCAGCGCCGGGTAGTCGATGCGGGCCGCGCCGTCGAGCCCCGCCCACGCGAGCAGCGCCGCGCAGGCGTCGGGTGCGTCGAACAACCCGTGCACGTAGGTCGCGAGGATCTGGCCGTCGGCCGACAGCGCACCGTCGGGACGCATGCCCTCCCGCACGCCCTCCCGCCCGGCATCGGCGGCCAGCATCAGCGCGGGCGTCTCGAGCGCCGGCCCGCGCGTGTCGCCCATGTGGATCTCGTAGCCGCGCACGGCGGCCGCGCACGGCAGCGCGAGTTGCCCGGTCACGTTCTTCAGCGTCTTGTCGGGTTGCAGCGTCGTGTCGAAATCGAGCAGCCCGAGCCCCGGCACGCTGCCGGGCGCGCCTTCGAGGCCGAGCGGATCGTCGAGCGTGCGGCCGAGCATCTGCATGCCGCCGCAGATGCCGATCACCTTGCCGCCGTAGCGCAGATGGCGCCGGATCAGCGCGTCCCAGCCCGCGTCGCGCAACCACGCGAGGTCGCGCTGCACGCTCTTCGAACCGGGCAGGATCAGCAGATCGGCGTCGGGTACGGGGCCGCTCTTCCAGTACGTGAATTCGATCTGCGGATGCGCGCGCAGCGGATCGAAATCGGTGTGGTTGCTGATGCGCGGCAGCGCGGGCACGACGACGCGCAGCATGCCGGCGTCGCTCCGGGCGGCGGCGCTGCGCGCCTGCGCGGGCAGCATGTCCTCCGCGTCGAGCAGCAGCCCGTGCAGATACGGCAGCACGCCGAACACCGGCTTGCCCGTCTGCGCGCGCAGCCAGTCGAGCCCCGGTTCGAGCAGCTTGAGGTCGCCGCGAAAGCGGTTGATCACGAAGCCGCGCACGCGCGCGCGCTCGCTGTCCGACAGGCACGCGAGCGTGCCGACCAGATGCGCGAACACGCCGCCGCGATCGATGTCGGCGACGAGCACGACCGGGCAGTCGACGCGCTCGGCAAAGCCCATGTTCGCGATGTCGCCTTCGCGCAGGTTGATCTCGGCCGGGCTGCCGGCGCCTTCGACGATCACCGTGTCGTACCCGGCGCGCAGGCGCGCATACGACTCGAGCACCGCATCGAACGCGACCGGCTTGTAGTCGTGATACGCGCGCGCATCGAGGTTCATGCGGGCCTTGCCGTGAATGATTACCTGCGCGCCGCGGTCGCTCGTCGGCTTCAGCAGCACCGGATTGAAATCCGTATGCGGCGCGACGCCCGCGGCCAGCGCCTGCAACGCCTGCGCGCGGCCGATCTCGCCGCCGTCTACCGTCACCGCGCTGTTGAGCGCCATGTTCTGCGGCTTGAACGGCGCCACGCGCGCGCCGCTGCGGCGCGCGAGGCGGCACAGGCCCGCGACGAGCGTGCTCTTGCCCGCGTCGGACGTCGTGCCCTGGATCATCAGCGTGCCGCGCGGCCGCGGCTCGGGTGCATTCATCGTGTGAAAGGTGTCGCGAAGCAAAGGCGGCATTATCGCCCGCGGCGGCCCGCCCGCGCCGTTACAATCACGCGATGATTCCGCACGACCTCACCTTCGTCCTCGGCGGCGCGCGCTCGGGCAAGAGCGCGCATGCCGAGCGGCTCGCCGCCGACAGCGGCCGCCCCGTCACCTACATCGCGACCGCGACCGCCGCCGATGCCGAATTCGCGCAGCGCATCGCGCATCACCGCGCGCGCCGGCCGGCCGACTGGGGCTTCGCCGACGCGCCCGTCGATCTCCCGGGCACGCTCGCGCGGCTCGACGATTCGCACGCGTGCCTGCTCGTCGACTGCCTGACGCTGTGGCTCACCAACCTGCTGTGCCCCGCCGACGGCGAACCGCTCGACGATGCGCAGTACGCGGTACAGGTCGAGCGGCTCGAACATGCGCTGCGCGGCGCGCGTGCCAAGGTGATCGTCGTCAGCAACGAGATCGGGCTCGGCGTCGTGCCGCTCGGGTCGGTCACGCGCCGCTACGTCGACGAGCTCGGGCGCCTGAACCAGCGCGTCGCCGCGCTCGCGACGCGCGTCACGCTGCTGGTCGCCGGGCTGCCGCTCGACCTCAAGGCGGGCGCGCCGTCATGCTGATGCTGTCGCTGCCCGTCGTCGCGATGCTCGCGGTCGCGGCCGCGCTCGTCGACCGCGCCATCGGCGAGCCGGCCGGCTGGCATCCGCTCGTCGCGTTCGGTCGCTTGGCCGCGCGCATCGAAGCCGCGCTGAACACGGGCCGGCGCGGCCGCGTGATCGGCGTCGCCGCGTGGCTCGCGGCGGTCGTGCCGCCGGTGGCCGTCGCGGCATGGCTCGTCGCCGTGCTGCCCTGGCCGTTCGCCGCTGCGCTGCACGTCGCGCTGCTGTGGTTCGCGCTCGGCGCGAAGAGCCTCGCCGACCACGTCGCGCCGATCGCCGCCGCGCTGCTGCGGCGCGACCTCGACGCGGCGCGCACGCTGACCGCGCGCATCGTCTCGCGCGACACGAGCCAGGCCGACGAAGGAGCGCTGTCGCGCGCGGCCGTCGAATCGGCACTCGAGAACGGCAACGACGCGATCTTCGGCGCACTCTTCTGGTTCGTCGTCGCGGGCGGCCCCGGCGCGCTGCTGTTCCGGCTCGCGAACACGCTCGACGCGATGTGGGGCTACCGCACGCCGCGCTTCCTGACTTTCGGCTGGGCCGCCGCGCGCATCGACGACGCGCTGAACTGGATTCCCGCGCGGCTCACCGCCGCGAGCTACGCGCTGCTCGGCGACACGGCCGCCGCGTGGCGCTGCTGGCGCACGCAGGCGCGCCACTGGGACAGCCCGAACGCGGGCCCCGTGATGGCCGCGGGCGCCGGCAGCCTGAACGTGCAGCTCGGCGGCCCGGCCGTCTATCACGGCGAAATCGAGGATCGCCCGGTGCTCGGCACCGGGGCCACGGCCACCGCCCTTCACATCGTCGCCGCGCTGTCGCTGGTCACGCGCACGCTCGCGCTGTGGCTCGCGCTGCTGGTCGCGAGCGGCGCACTCGTCATGGCCACCCATCATGTCTGATTCATCCATCGCGCACGGCGGCAACCTGCATGAAGCCGCCCGCCGCCACGGCATTCCGTACGACGCGTGGCTCGACCTGTCGACCGGCATCAATCCGGTCGGCTACCCGGTGCCGCCCGTGCCGGCCGACGCATGGCGCCGGCTGCCCGACGACGGCGACGGTCTCGCGGCCTGCGCCGCGCAGTACTACCACGCACCCGATGCCGCGCACGTCCTGCCGGTTGCCGGCAGCCAGGCCGCGATCCGCGCGTTGCCCGCGTTGCTGCCGGCCGGCGACGCCGGCGTCGCGGCGCTCGCGTACGGCGAATACACGCCCGCGTTCGCGCGCCACGGCCATCGCGTCGTCACGCTCGATATCCACGCCGACACGCTGCCCGCAACGCTGCGCCACATCATCGTCGGGAATCCGAATAATCCGACGGCCGAGTGCGTGCCGACCGCGCGCCTGCTAGGCTGGCATGCGCAACTGGCGGAACGCGGCGGCACGCTGATCGTCGACGAAGCGTTCGCCGATACGGGCGCCGCGCCCTCGCTCGCGCCGCGGGTCGATCGTCCGGGGCTCGTCGTGCTGCGCTCGGTCGGCAAGTTCTTCGGGCTTGCCGGCATTCGCGCGGGCTTCGTGCTCACGCATCCCGCGCTGATCGCCGCGCTGCGCGACACGCTCGGCGCGTGGACGGTCGGCGGCCCCGCGCGCCACGCGGTCGCCGCGGCGTTCGCCGATCGCGCATGGCAAGCTGCCGCCCGTGAGCGGCTCGCGGCCGACGGCGAACGATTGGCCGCGCTGCTGCGTGCGCACGGCTTCGCGGTTCGCGCGACGCCGCTCTTCAGCTGGAGTGACGACCCGCGCGCCGCGGCGCTGCATGCCGCGCTCGCGGCACGCGGAATCTGGACGCGGCACTTCCCGACACCGTCGAGCGTACGCATCGGCCTGCCGGCGAGCGAAGCCGAATGGCAGCGCCTCGGCGACGCGCTCGCGCATTGCGTGCCGCTGCTGAAGGCATCCGCATGAGCGCCCCCATGTTCCGCCGGCTCGCGCCGGCCGCGCTGCTGGCCGCGCTCGCTCACGCACCGCTCGTCCACGCCGACGTCACGACCCGCGACGACGCCGGCAACACGGTCACGTTACCCGCGCCTGCCCAGCGCGTAATCAGCCTCGCGCCGCACGCGACCGAGCTCGTCTATGCGGCCGGCGGCGGCACGAAGCTCGTCGGCACCGTCACGTACAGCGACTATCCGGCCGCCGCGCAAGCGGTGCCACGCGTCGGCGACAACAAGGCGCTCGATCTCGAACGCATCGCCGCGCTGAAGCCCGACCTGATCGTCGTGTGGCGGCACGGCAACGCCGAGCGGCAGACCGACGCGCTGCGCGCGCTGCACATTCCGCTGTTCTTCAGCGAACCGAAGCATCTCGACGACGTGTCGTCGTCGTTGCGCCGGCTCGGCACGCTGCTCGGCACGCAACCGACTGCCGATGCCGCCGCGGCCGCCTTTACCCGAGACATCGCGACACTGCGCGCACGCTACGCGGCACGCCCGCCGGTCACGATGTTCTTCCAGGTGTGGGACCGCCCGCTGACGACGCTCAACGGCACGCATCTGATCAACGAAGTGTTCGAACTCTGCGGCGGCCGCAACGTATTCGCATCGCTCAAGCCGCTCGCGCCGACCGTGACCGACGAGGCCGTGCTCGCGGCGAATCCGGAAGCGATCGTGACGACGAGTGCCGGCGCGACCCGTTCGAACGAACCGCTGCCGAGCCTCGCGCGCTGGCGTGCATGGCCCGCGCTGACGGCCGTGGCACGCAACAACCTGTTCGCGATCGACGGCGATCTGCTGACGCGGCCATCGCCGCGCATCGCGCAGGGTGCGGCCGCGCTGTGCGAGGATCTGGATGCCGCGCGTGCGCGGCGGCCGGTGCGCTGATTTCCGGCGCGGCGGCTCGCGCGTTCATCGCGCATCGAGGCCGGATGCGTCCGGGGCCCGAGCGCAGATCGATCCGTGTGCCGCGTCGTTCGCTTGCAGACGCAAGTGCACCTATGCGTCCCAGTGCACGACTTCCCATGTGCGCGTGCCGTCGTCCGTGCGCAGCCACACGACTCCGCCGGTCGGCACCGGCCGCGACAGCAGCGTATCGAGCGGCACGCGCAACACATGCGACGCGAATGCGCGGACCACGCCCGCATGCGTGACGACCCATTGCGGCCCGTCAAACGCCGCAAGCGCATCGGCCTGCCGTGCGACCCGCGCGACGAATCGCGCGACGCTTTCTCCGCCGTGCGCGCACGCATGCATCAGGTCGGCCGCCCATGCATCGAGCGCCGCGCGGTCGATATCGTCCCAGCGCTGCATTTCCCACGCACCGAAATCCATTTCCTGCCAGTCGGCATCGCGCCGCAGCGGTACGTCGAAGGTCAGCGCGAGCCGTTCGGCAATCGATGCGCAGCGTGTCAGCGGGCTCGTCCAGACCTGCTCGGGCAACGGCGCACCGAGTTCCGCCAGATGCGCACGCGAGGCCTGCGCACCACCATCGGCCGATTCGGCGAGCGGCACGTCGCTGCGTCCGTAGCAGACGCCCGGCTCGACGCCGACGGCCGGATGACGGATCAGGACGATGTCCATCCGAGCGCCACCAGATAGATCGTCAGTTCGCCCAGTTGCTGCGCGAAGCCGAGACAGTCGCCCGTATAACCGCCGATCCGCTTCACGAAATAGCGGGCCAGCCACGCGCGCACGAGCATGAGCGCCACGCATGCGGCAACGCCCATGCGCCAGTCCGGCCAGAACAACCACGGCAATCCGAACACCGCCGCGATGCACGCCGCGCGTGCGCCCATCCGTTGCGCGACCGGCTTCGCCTTGCCTTCGGGCCGCACGTAGTCGAGCGACATCAGCAGGCTCACGGCCATCGCGCGGCTCGCCGCATGCGCGGCGATCATCGTCCATGCGGCGCGCAGCGGCAACATCGACGTCAGCGCCTGCCATTTCAGGCCGAGCGCGATCACGAGCGCGACCGCGCCGAACGTGCCGATCCGCGAATCGTGCATGATGCGCAGCACGTCGTCGCGCGTGTAACCGCCGCCGAACGCATCGCAGCTGTCGGCGAGGCCGTCTTCGTGGAAAGCGCCGGTCGCGAGCAGCGTCGCGGCCATCGACAGCCCGACCGCGATCGACGCGGGCAGCACGCGCAGTGCGACGAGATAGACGAGCGCGCCCCACGCGCCCACGCAGGCGCCGACGAGCGGGAAATAGCGCGCGGCCTGATCGAGATCGCCGGCTGCGTAGCCGATCGAGCGCGGCACGGGCACGCGCGTGAAATAGCCGAGCGCGACGAAGAAGTAGCGCAGTTCGGCCCGTATGCCGCGCGCGCGCTCAGGCGTCACGATTGTCGACGCCGGCGGACTCGAAGCTCGCCATCTCGCTGAGGAACGCAGCCGCCGCGCGCACCAGCGGCAGCGCGAGCGCGGCGCCCGTGCCTTCGCCGAGGCGCAGGTCGAGCGCGAGCAGCGGTTTCGCGCCGAAATGCTCGAGCATGCGCCGGTGCCCGGCCTCGTGCGACGTATGCGAGAACACGCAGTAGTCGCGCACGCCGGGCGCGATGCGCTCGGCGACGAGCAGCGCGGCCGTCGCGATGAAGCCGTCGACGAGGATCGTCATCCGCTCGCTCGCGGCCGCGAGGTACGCGCCCGTCATCATCGCGATCTCGAAGCCGCCGAACGTCGCGAGCACGTCGAGCGGCGCGATCGCATGCGAGTGCTTGACGAGCGCGCGGCCGAGCACCGCGCGCTTGTGCGCGAGACCCTGGTCGTCGAGGCCCGTGCCGCGGCCCACGCAGGCATCGATCGGCACGTCGAGCAGGCGGCTCATCAGGCAGGCGGCCGACGACGTGTTCGCGATCCCCATCTCGCCGAAACCGATCACGTTCGTGCCGAGCGACGCGTGCAGGCGTACCCGCCCCGCGCCAGCGGCCAGCGCCGTCATCGCTTCTTCACGCGTCATCGCCGGCTCCGTCGCGAAGTTGCGCGTGCCGCGCGCGACCGGCAGCGACACCAGCCGGTCCGACAGCGGCAGCGGCGACGCGACGCCCGCATCGACGATCTCGAGCGTGCTCTGCGCGACGCCCGAAAACGCATTGATCGCCGCACCGCCGGCCAGGAAGTTCGCGACCATCTGGGCGGTCACCGCCTGCGGATAAGGACTGACGCCTTCGGCCGCGATCCCGTGGTCGCCCGCGAACACGATCGTCACCGGACGCTGCACGACCGGTCGCTCGCTTAGCTGGATCAGGCCGATCTGCAGCGCGAGCGCCTCGAGCTGGCCGAGGCTACCCGGTGGCTTGGTCTTGTGGTCGATCACCTGTTGGAGGCGCTTGCGCAGCGCGTCGTCGAGCGGCGCGATCGCGGGCGGGAATGGGGTGGGAGTCGTCATCGAGGAGCCGGGTCGTGGGCGCGGCTGGCGCCGCGCATCGAAAAAATCGGAACAGGAAAGGTCATTGTCGCGCAGGCCATGCCGGCAGCAGCGCATCGCGGCCATTCTCGCGGATCAGCACGAGCGGATAGCCGAACGCGTCGCTCGCGCGCTCGGGCGTCAATACATCGTGCACGAGGCCGGCCGACGCATGGCCACGGCCGTCGAGCAATAGCGCATGTGTCGCGAAGCGCCGCGCGAGATTCAGGTCGTGACACGAAAACAATATCGTGCGCGGGGCTGCCGCGAGCCAGGCGGCCAGCGCAGTGAGGCAATCGATCTGGTGATGCAGGTCGAGATGCGCGAGCGGTTCGTCGAGCAGCATCAGCGGTGCATCCTGACACAGCGTCGCGGCCAGCGCGACTCGCTGCCGCTCGCCGCCCGACAGCGACATCACGTCGCGCGACGCGAGCGGGCTCAGGTCGAACGTCGCGAGCGCAGCGCGCGCGGCCGCGCGGTCGTCGTCGCGCTCCCAGCCCCAGCCGCCGAGATACGGAAAGCGGTTGAGCAGCACCGTGTCGAACACGGTCGCGCTGAACGCATCGTGCAATTGCTGCGGCATCAGCGCGCGGCGCCGCGCGAGTGGCTCGGGGCGCCACGCGGCAAGCGGCCGGCCGTCGATCTCGACGTGTCCGCCGGCCGGCGGCTGCAATCCCGCGAGCGTGGCGAGCAGCGTCGTCTTGCCCGCACCGTTCGGCCCGGCGACGCACCAGATCTCGCCAGGGCCGAACGCCTGCGTGAAGCGGTCGAGCAACGTGCGCGCGCCGGCCTTCAGCGTCAGGTCGACGGCCCTGTAGTGCAGGTCGCCGGCGGCGGCGTTCAGTGCGGGGCCCGTCATCGCATCGGCCTCCTCAGCAACATCCACAGGAACACCGGCACGCCGATCAACGCGGTCATCACGCCGACCGGCAATTGCGCGGGTGCGATCGCGGTACGCGCGAGGAGGTCGGCCGCCATCACGCCGCCGCCGCCCGCGAGCATCGCGGCCGGCAGCAGCATCCGCTGGTCGTTGCCGAACGCGAGCCGCAATGCATGCGGCACGACGAGGCCGACGAAGCCGATCGTGCCAGCCGTCGTCACCGCGGCCGCGGCGGCCAGCGACGCGACGAGATAGATCCGCACGCGCAACCGCGCGACCGGCACGCCGAGCGCGAGCGCGGTCGCATCGCCGCGCAGCAGCACGTTCAGTTGCGGCGCGACCGGCAGCGCGACGCCTGCGCTCAGCAGCAGCGCGCCCCACGCGAACCACGGCGCCGTCGCGCCGTTCAGGTCGCCCGTCAGCCAGAAGATGATGCCGCGCAGCCGCGCGTCGGGCGCGAGTGACAGCAACAGCGTGACGAACGCGCCCCACCCCGCCGCGATCACGACGCCGGTGAGCAGCAGCCGCGGCGACGCGTCGCGCGATTCGCCCCGCCACAGCTCGCGCCGCGCGAGACCGAGCACCAGCGCGACCGATACGAGCGAACCGGCGAACGCGGATGCGTCGACGAGCCACCATGCGCCGCCCGCGATCATCGCGACGAGCGCGAAGCCGGCCGCGCCGCCGGACACGCCCAGCACGTACGGCTCCGCGAGCGGATTGCGCAGCAGCACCTGCAACAACGCGCCGGCCAGCGCGAGCAGCGCGCCGCACGCGAAACCCGCGAGCGCGCGCGGCAGGCGCAGCGTCCGGACGATGTCGGCAAACAGGGTGTCGCCGCCGTGCGGCACGAGGGATGCGAGCGCCTGCCACGGCGACATCGGCACGCTGCCGATCGACAGCGACGCGACGAACAGCAGCGAGACCAACGCGGCCAGCGCGGCCCAGATGACGGTGGCGCGTGCGGCGCTCATGCCGCGCACGGCCGCGCGCACGACGCGCGGCGCATCCGCTTGCGGCAGCCGGCCGGGCGCGACAGGGGCGCGGGGCGGACGATTGGGGTCGGCATCGAAGAACGTTCCGTGAAACATTGCGCGCCCTGCTTCCCCGCAGGTCGCGCGTCATGAAGCCCGTGCGGGCTCCCCGTCTCGGCCGGTATCCGGGCTGGCGGCGGACCGGCTCGCCTTCCCGCGCGATGACGCGCAGTGGCCCGCGCCCGCATGCGACCTGCACGCGAAACGCACCCGAGCCGGCCTGCGTCACACGACGCAGCCGCTTACCGTTGCGGGGGCAGCGCAGGTTGGCACGCTCGCGGAGCCGCACCCTGCTTCCCGTTTAACCGCGCGTCCTGCGCGCGAGCACCGAGGCGGCGCCAGTTTAGGAGGCGGTCGCGCGAGCGTCAAGGAAGCGTCCGGAGCGGCGCGGGACACGCCTATTCGCGGCAAGAAGCCGGGGTGTTACGACTGGAAACGTTACAGATGTCGGATTGCGCGTTATTCCGCGCTAAAATGCTGGGTCTTTAGAGGACGCAGCAAATGCTCAACGAACTCGAAACCCTATCTCAAAATATTGGCCGTCTGATTTCGCTGAACAAGCGCTATCACTCGGAACGGCTCGCGCTCGAGGAGCAGGTCGCGCAATTGCGCGCGGAAGCGGACACGGTCCGCGCGGAACTCGCGCAGCTGCGCGACGAACGCAATGCGCTCGCGGCCGAGCGCGACACACTGTCGGCGAAGATCGACGACGCCCAGGTGAAACTGAACGCGATTCTCGAAAAGCTGCCGCGCTCGAAGAGCGCGGAGCAAGCCGACAACCAGCTCGACCTGCTCGATGCGCAGGCGCGCACGGATGGCGATGACGCGGCCAGCCACGGAGAACATGCATGAGCACCAAGCAGATCGAAGTCTCGATTCTCGGTCAGCCCTATCGACTCGCCTGTTCGGCCGAGACCGAAGCGGCGCTGCTCGAAGCGGTCGCGCGCGTCGACGCCGAGATGTCGAAAATCCGCTCGAACAGCTCGGTGCGCGGCACCGACCGCATCGCGGTGATGGCGGCGCTGTCGCTTGCATCGGAATTGCTGCGACTGCAAACGAGCGTGCGGCACGGTGAAGCATTTCCGGCCGAGGAAATCCGTCGTACAATGCACCAGATGAACGAACAGCTCGGCGCGGTGCTCGCACAGCACGAGACGCAGTAACGTTTCAAACGATACGTCGATTCCGCTTGATCTCGACGATCAACGGTGGTCAAATTGGCGCATCGAATCACAGTTCAGTCAGCTTCCCTGCCTGGTTCGCCAAGGTCATATATTCCTTGAACCAATGCCATGTGCACGGTTGCGGAAATTTGTAGCACGGGCGCGCGCGTCACTCTGTCTGATGTACCCGAAGTGCTGCTAACTGCGACCAATTCTGAACCTCAGGTTCAGGATGCCGGCCTAGCGGCCAAGGCGGGGGCCTATCCAACGGCATCGGGAAAGTCCCGGTGCCGTTTTCTTTTGTAGCGGCCTTTTTCTGCGTCGATCACGACCATGCAATACTGGCTGATGAAGTCCGAACCGGACGAAGCGAGCATCGACGATCTCGCCAACGCACCGCAGCGCTCGCTGCCGTGGACCGGCGTGCGCAACTATCAGGCGCGCAATTTCATGCGCGACACGATGAAGATCGGCGACGGCGTGCTGTTCTATCACTCCAGCTGCCCCGAGCCGGGCATCGCGGGCCTCGCCGAAGTATCGTCGACGCCCTACCCCGATCCCACGCAGTTCGATCCGAAAAGCCCCTATTACGACCCGAAATCGACGCAGGAAGCGCCACGCTGGCTGCTCGTCGACGTGCGCTTCGTGAAGAAGTCGCCGCTCGTGCCGCTCGCCGCGCTGCGCGAGCACGACGAGCTCGCCGACATGCGCGTGCTCGCGCGCGGCAACCGGCTGTCGATCACGCCCGTCACGCGGGCGGAATGGCGATTCATCACCGAAAAGTTGATGAAGTAGGCGCGCGCCAAACGTCAAATCCGGTCAGTACGCGTTGCCGCAACGGAACTCGCGGAGCATTCGCGCAGCCTAAGCAACCGCTGTCGGCCAATCGGGCCGGCTGTCGTTTTTTCGTCGCGCGGTACGCCCGCGTCGCGCACGCGTGATCCGCGTGCGCGCCCTCGCACAAGGAGTCCAACAATGACCAAGAAATCCGCACTCGCGCTGTCGCTCGCCCTCGCCGCCGCCGTTCCCGTCGCGCTGACGCTCGCATCGCCCGCCGCGCACGCGCAGGCGGCGAACCCGCACTTTCCGGAGCCGGCGGGCGTGCTGTCGCTGTCGTCGCAGGCCAGTGCCGACGTGCCGCAGGACATCATCCACATCACGCTGTTCTACGAGCAGCAGGCCAAGGACCCGGGCAGCCTCACCGCGCAGTTGAACCAGCGCGCGGACGCGGCGCTGTCGCAGGCGAAGGGCGTGTCGGGCGTCACCGCGCACACGGGCGCGTTCTCCGTGTATCCGAGCACCGATCGCGACGGCAAGATCTCCGCATGGCGCGGCCGCACCGAGGTCGCGCTCGAGTCGCGCGATTTCGCCGCGGCGTCGAAGCTGGCGGGCCAGTTGTCGAACCTGATGCAGGTCGCAAACGTCGAATTCTCGCTGTCGCCGGAAGCGCAGCGCACGGCCGAGCAGAAGCTCACGACCGAGGCGATCAAGTCGTTCCGCGCCCGCGCGGACGAAGCCGCGAAGGCGTTCGGCTACAGCAGCTACACGATCCGCGACGTGAACGTCGGCAGCGGCCGCAACGTGCAGCCGTACACGCGCATGATGGCGATGGCCGCGGCGCCGATGGACAGCGCGAAGATGAGCGCGCCGATCGCGGTCGAAGGCGGCAAGGCCACCGTATCGGTCACCGTCAACGGCTCGGTGCAGATGAAGTAACGCGCATCGCGCAGTCGTCGGAAACGAAAAACGCCGGCCCGAGGGCCGGCGTTTTCATGTGCATCGGGGTGACCGCTGCGCGCGCCAGGCGCGCGTGCATCGATACTGCGTCATGCGGCCACCTCATGCAGCCACCTCATGTAGCCATTTCAAGCAGCCGCATTCACATTCGCCGCGCGGCGGCGATACGCCCAGATCATCATCGCGATACCGGCGAGGATCATCGGCAGCGACAGCCACTGCCCCATCGACAGGCCGAGTGCGAGCAGGCCGAGGAAGTCGTCGGGCTCGCGCGCGAACTCGACCGTGAAACGCGCGAGGCCATAGCCGATCAGGAACAGCGCGGATATCGCACCCATCGGCCGCGGCTTGCGCGCGAACAGGAACAGCACGAAGAACAGCGCGATACCTTCGAGCGCGATTTCATAGAGCTGAGAAGGATGGCGCGGCAGCATCTGGTATTGCATGAACACGTCCGCGAGATGCCACTTCTCGACGAGTTCCGGATGTTTCGGCAGCCATGCCGCATCGTCGCGCATCGCGCCCGGGAACAGCATCGCCCACGGCGCCGTCGGATCGGTCACGCGGCCCCACAGTTCGCCGTTGATGAAGTTGCCGAGCCGCCCGGCCGCGAGCCCCAACGGCACCATCGGCGCGACGAAATCGGTGACCTGCAGCCAGTGCCGCCTGCGCTGCCACGCGAACAGCATCATCGCGAGCGTCACGCCGAGGAAGCCGCCGTGAAACGACATGCCGCCTTCCCACACCTTGAACACGTCGAGCGGATGCGAGAAATAGAAATCGGCCTTGTAGAACAGCACGTAGCCGAGCCGGCCGCCGAGCACCGTGCCGAGCACGCCGTAGAACATCATGTCGTCGATGTCCTTCGCGGTCCAGCCCTGCGCCGCGACGTACGGCAGCTTCAGGCGGATCCGGCCGACGACGATCGCCGCGATGAAGCCGACGAGATACATGAGGCCATACCAGCGCACGGCCAGCGGCCCGAGATGGATCGCAACGGGGTCGAAATTCGGGTGAATGATCATGGGTTAGCGAAGAAGTTTTCGAATACGGTACGGCCGTCGCACATGTGCGGCACCGCGCGTTGGACGGGGCGCGCGCGCCATCGTTCACGTCACGCGGCAAGACCTTGCGCGCGCACGACGTCGATGAAGCCGGCGAGCACGGGGCTCACGTCGCCGGTGCGCCACACGAGGCCCGTCTCGACGACCGGCGCAGGGCCGGCGAGCGGCCGGTAGACCACGCCGGTGCGCCGCAGGTTACGCAGCGATTGCGGCACCAGTGCGACGCCCATGCCGGCCGACACGAGGCTGACGATCGTCTGCATCTGGATCGCCTCCTGGCCGATGTGCGGAGTTTCCCCCGCCGCGCCGTAGCAGCCCGTAATGATGTCATAAAAGCCGGGCGCCAAACGACGCGGGAAGATCACGAGCGGCAACGCGGCGACCTCGGCGAGCTGCACGGGCGCGTCCTCCGGCGCATCGGATGCCCCGGCCGGCATCGCGACCACCAGCGGTTCGCGCACGACGGGCAGGTACGACAATCCGGCCGCGTGACGCGGCGGTACGGGCGGAATGACGAGCCCGGCATCGATGCGCCCGGCGACGAGTTCGTCGATCTGCACGTCGCTCGTCGCTTCCGCAAGTTGCAGCCGCACCTGCGGATAGCGCGCGCCGAACGCATGCAGCAACGACGGCAAGAGCCCGTAGTCGGCGGTCGACACGAACGCGAGCGACAGCGAGCCGGCCTCGCCGCGTGCGAGCCGCCGCGCGAGCGGCGGCAGCGCGTCGGCCGACGCCAGCAGCCGGCGCACGTCCGGCAGCAGCGCCGCGCCGACCGCCGTCAGCGCCACCGAGCGCTTGGTGCGCACGAACAGCGCGACCCCCAACGCGTCCTCCAGCGCGCGAATCGCCTGCGACAGCGGCGGCTGCGTCATCGACAGGCGCTCGGCCGCGCGCCCGAAATGGCGCTCATCGGCGACGGTGACGAAATAGCGCCACTGGCGCAGGTCGGGGGTAGGATCGGCCATGCTCGACTCATTCGCAAAACGACTTAATAAGCGACAAATAATATATTGGACATCCCAGAACGGAAACTCCATGCTTGGTTGATCCACCCGGCGCACCGGTCGCGCCGGCGTCGCCAAAACAACGATGGAGCTCCCCATGTCGTACAACCGCCGCTCTAAGAACATCACGCAAGGCGTGGCCCGTTCGCCGAACCGCTCGATGTATTACGCCCTCGGCTACCAGAAGGACGATTTCGATAAACCGATGGTCGGTATCGCGAACGGCCACTCGACGATCACGCCGTGCAATTCCGGCCTGCAGCGCCTGTCGGACGCGGCCGTGGATGCCGTGAAGGCGGCCGGCGCGAACCCGCAGATCTTCGGCACGCCGACGATTTCGGACGGCATGTCGATGGGCACCGAAGGGATGAAGTACTCGCTCGTGTCGCGCGAAGTGATCGCCGACTGCATCGAGACCTGCGTGCAGGGCCAGTGGATGGACGGCGTGGTGGTGGTCGGCGGCTGCGACAAGAACATGCCCGGCGGCATGATCGCGCTCGCACGCCTCAACGTGCCGGGCATCTACGTGTACGGCGGCACGATCCGCCCGGGCAACTGGAAGGGCCGCGACCTGACGATCGTGTCGTCGTTCGAGGCCGTCGGCGAATTCACCGCAGGCCGGATGTCGCAGGAAGACTTCGAAGGCGTCGAGAAGAACGCGTGCCCGACGTCGGGTTCGTGCGGCGGCATGTACACCGCGAACACGATGAGTTCGTCGTTCGAGGCGCTCGGGATGTCGCTGCTGTATTCGTCGACGATGGCGAACCCCGACCAGGAAAAAGTCGATTCGGCCGCCGAATCGGCACGCGTGCTGGTCGAGGCGGTGAAGCGCGACCTGAAGCCGCGCGACATCATCACGAAGGAATCCATCGAGAACGCGGTGTCGGTGATCATGGCGACCGGCGGCTCGACCAATGCGGTGCTGCACTATCTCGCGATCGCGCACGCGGCCGAAGTCGACTGGACGATCGACGACTTCGAGCGCGTTCGCAAGCGCGTGCCGGTGATCTGCGACCTGAAGCCGTCGGGACAATACGTCGCGACCGACCTGCACCGGGCCGGCGGGATTCCGCAGGTGCTGAAGATCCTGCTCGATGCAGGGCTGCTGCACGGCGACTGCATGACGATCACCGGCCGCACGATCGCCGACGAGCTGAAGGACGTGCCGGCCGTGCCGCGCGCGGACCAGCATGTGATCTTCCCGATCGACCGCGCACTGTACAAGGAAGGCCACCTCGCGATCCTGAAGGGCAATCTCGCGGAAGACGGCGCGGTCGCGAAGATCACCGGCCTGAAGAACCCGGTGATCACGGGCCCGGCGCGCGTGTTCGACGACGAACAGAGCGCGATGGACGCGATCCTCGGCGACCGGATTCGCGCGGGCGACATCCTCGTGCTGCGCTACCTCGGCCCGCAGGGTGGCCCCGGCATGCCGGAAATGCTCGCGCCGACTTCCGCGATCATCGGCAAGGGGCTCGGCGAATCGGTCGGCTTCATCACGGACGGACGCTTCTCGGGCGGCACCTGGGGCATGGTGGTCGGCCACGTCGCGCCGGAGGCGTTCGTCGGGGCACGATCGCGCTGGTGCAGGAAGGCGATTCGATCACGATCGACGCGCACCGGCTGCTGCTGCAACTGAACGTCGACGAGGCGGAACTCGCACGGCGCCGTGCCGCGTGGCGACAGCCGGCGCCGCGCTATACGCGCGGGGTGCTCGCGAAATTCGCGGCGCTCGCCCGACCGGCGAACCAGGGAGCGGTCACGGGTTGAAGCAGGGCCCCAAGGCATGCGACCCCGATAAACGAGGCCGCCGGGAACGCGCAAAACGTGCTTCCCCTTTGCTTCTATAATGCGCGGACCATGAAGCCGGCCGTCCCCGCCGGCGGAGAACCGCATGAAACAGACGATATTGCGCGTGCTGCTCGCCGCGCTGCTGACCGGCAGCGCGGCTGCGGCGCGTGCCGACCAGACCGACGGGCTCGCGCTGGCGCAGCGCAAGAACTGCATGGCGTGCCATGCAATCGGCAAGCCGCTGATGGGCCCGTCGTTCCACGACATCGCCGGCAAGTACGCGGCGCGCGGCGACGCCGCCGATTATCTGGCGCAATCAATCGTGAAAGGCAGCGTCGGCGTATGGGGCAGCGTGCCGATGCCCGCCAATACACAACTGACGAGCATCGAAGCCCACACGCTCGCCCAGTGGGTGCTGTCGGTCCGCTGAATCGGATACTCGCGCGGCGTACCCGCGCCGTGTGCAGGGCGCAGCAAGAAGGCGGCCCGGTACTGGCCGGCCCACACCTCTGCGGCGCCTTCGCAGGCCCTTACCGGCCCCGCCCCCTCTTTTTCGCCAGCGCGAATAATCGGTCGTTCAGCCGGAATGACCGACGCGACGGCGGGCGATCTCTTCATCGACCGCATCGCGCACCCAGTCCATCACCTCGGTTTCCAGCGCGAGGGCGACTTCGCGCGTGATCTGGCCGACCAGCCAGGCCGAATGCTCGTGCAGCGCATCGCGACAGCGCGCTTCGATGGCGTCGCGCCCCGCCCCGGTCAGATAATTCGTCAGCCGATTGCGCAGCCGCTCGGCGATGTGCTGCGCATCTTCCGGCGTCAGTCCGGCTGCGACCTGCTTATCCGGCTGCGGCGCTGCACTCGGCAGGTCCGCCTGCGGCATCGCCGTGTCAGGCGCGTGCGCAACCGCTTCGGGCGCAATCGCGGCGAACGTGTGCGGCGGCAGGTCGTCATCGATCAGCGACGAGCGCAACGGCGCCGTCATCGCGGCCGCGTCTTCTGCGACCACGTGCTCCGCGGCGCCGGGTTCGGCCGGTGCATCGGTCTCGCCCGCGACGGCGGCCGTCGCCGCATCACCGGGCAACTCGACGGCCGGCACGTGCGGCGTGGGGATGGGCTCGACCACGACGGATTCGGGGTCGGCTTCGGTTTGACGGAAATCAGCCGGCGCCGCACCGGCGGCGCCCGGGGCGATCACGTCGGTTAGCACCGGAATGGCCGCGCTGTCGTGCGGTTGGGGCGCGGCGGACGCGGACGAACGCGCCGACGCCGGCTTGCCCGGCACCAGCACGTCGGTCAGTGTCGGGATCGAGGATGAATCGGCTTCTGTCACGGGAACACTCCGTCGACGGTTGCGGCTAGCCGCCCTGCTTGTAGTTGTTCAGCGCGTAACCGCGGTCGCGATAGAACCGGTAGCGGTCGCGGCCCGCAGCCAGCTCGTCCGGCGCGTTGCCGACCACCTCGAGCAGGCGCTCGAAGCGGGCGAACTGCGCGGGCACGGTCGCGCCGAGGTTCAGCAGCACGTGATGATGCGGCGCACGGTCGAGATCGGCGGCCAGCACGATCGGCGTGCCGGCTGCATGCTCGCTGTCGACGCCGCAATGCGGGATGAAATCGAGCGGCGAGAACGTCCAGAGCCGCTCGTCGAGCGCGCGCAGGCGTGCGGGCTCGGCGAGCACGACGACCGGCTGCCTGGCCTGATAGGCCTTGCGCAGCAGCCGGCACGCGTACGCGAGCGAATCGCCGACGTTCGAGTGGAAATCGATCCGCGTCATTGCCCGCGCACCCGCAGCGTCGTCAGCCCCGCCATCACTGGCCGGCGCGGTCGATCAGGAACTGCGCGAGCAACGGCACCGGACGGCCCGTCGCACCCTTCGCGGCACCGCCCTTCCATGCGGTGCCCGCGATGTCGAGGTGGGCCCACGGATAGCTCTCGGTGAAGCGCGACAGGAAGCACGCGGCCGTCACGGCGCCGGCCGGGCGCCCGCCGATATTCGCGAGATCCGCGAAATTCGACTTCAGCTGATCCTGGTACTCGTCGTCGAGCGGCATGCGCCATGCCGGGTCGTTCGCCTCGCGCGACGCGTCGAGCAGTTCGCCCGCGAGCGCGTCGTTCGTCGAGAACAGCCCGCTGTTGTGGCCGCCCAGCGCGATCACGCACGCGCCCGTCAGCGTCGCGACGTCGATCACGGCGGCCGGCTTGAAGCGCTCGGCATAGGTAAGTGCGTCGCACAGGATCAGGCGGCCTTCGGCGTCGGTGTTCAGCACCTCGATCGTCAGCCCCTTCATGCTGGTGACGATGTCGCCCGGCTTCGTCGCATTGCCGCCCGGCATGTTCTCGCAGGTCGGGACGATCGCGACGACGTTGATCTTCAGGCCCATCTCGGCGACCGCACGCATCGTGCCGAGCACCGAGCCGGCGCCGCACATGTCGTACTTCATCTCGTCCATGCCCTCGCCCGGCTTCAGCGAGATGCCGCCCGTGTCGAACGTGATGCCCTTGCCGACCAGCACGACCGGCGCGGCCTTCGCGGCGGCGCCCTGGTAGTGCAGCACGATGAACTGCGGCGGCTCGACCGACGCGCGCGCCACCGACAGGAACGACCCCATCTTCAGCGCCTGGATCTGCTTGAGCCCGAGGACTTCGGCCTTCAGGCCCCAATCCTTCGCGATCTTCTTCGCGGTGTTGCCGAGATAGGTCGGCGTGCAGACGTTGCCGGGCAGGTTGCCGAGGTCGCGGGTGAGATCCATCCCGTTCGCGAGCGCGACGGCCTGCTTGACCGCGACCTTCGCGGCCTTTTCGTCCGCCGGGTCGACGCTGAACACGACGCGCTTGAGCGTGTGCGACGCCGGTTCCGGCTTGCTCTTCATCTGCGTGAAGCGGTAGGTCTCGTTGCGCAGCGCGAGGATCGCGGCGCGCACGCCCCAGTCGGAGCTGCGCTCGTCGACCGGCAGTTGCGCGAGCGAGAACGTGACCTGGACGACCTTGGTCGCCAGCAGCGCGCGCCAGGCGGCCGTCGCCGCATCGTTATAGGCTTTCTGATTGAAAGCATCCTGCTTGCCGAGCCCGACGAGCAGCACGCGCGACGCGCCGATGCCCGACACTTCGTGCAGGAACAGCGTCTTGCCGCGCTTGCCGTCCATGTCGCCGGCCTTCACCACGCGCGAGATCAGTCCCTTGGTGGCCGTGTCGATGTCGAGCGCCGCGCCCGACAGGGTCTGCGCCTCGAAGATGCCGAGCACGATGCAGTCGGACTTCCCGGTCAGGAACCCCTTGGCCTCGCCTTTGCTCCAATCACAGCCTTTTATGCTAAAGTCCATCGCGCTTGTCCTCGGATAAAATCTGGGCTAAGGATGAAAGCCGCAATTATCCGCTATTTTTCCCGTGGCGGCGCGAGCGCTCCACCACGCGTGCGCAGCCTCCCGCCCTCTTCTCATCAAGAATGATCTTCGAACGCTCCCTCCAGCGCGAGCTTGCGTATACGGCTGGCGCCGTGTTCATGGTGCTGCTCACGATCATGCTCACGACGATGATGATTCGCATCGTCGGCTACGCCGCGTCCGGCGAAATCGATCCGCGGGACGTGCTCGTGCTGATCGGCCTGACCGTGATCGGCTACCTCGCCGTGATGCTCGTCGTCACGCTGTTCGTGTCGATCCTGTTCGTGCTGACCCGGTGGTACCGGGACTCCGAAATGGTGGTGTGGCTCGCGTCGGGCGTGAGCCTCACGCGCCTCATCAAGCCGATCGGCGTGTTCGCCACGCCGATCATCCTGCTGATCACCTTCTTCGCGTTCGTCGGCTGGCCGTGGTCGAACCAGCAGAGCAAGATGATCCGCGCGCGCTTCCAGCAGCGCGACGAAATCTCGCTGCTCGCGCCGGGCCAGTTCCGCGAATCGGCCGCGAACCATCGCGTGTTCTTCATCGAGAAGATGTCGCCGGACCAGAGCAAGGTCCAGAACGTCTTCGTCACGTCGACGGAAAACGGCAAGGTCAACGTGGTCGTGTCGCAAACAGGCCATACGGAAACCTCGAAGGACGGCGATCGCTTCGTCGTCCTCGAGGACGGCCGCCGCTACGACGGCACGCCCGGCCAGCCGAACTTCAAGATCATGGAGTTCGAGCGCTACGGCGTGAAGATCACGAGCAAGCCGGTCACCAACGTGCAGACCACCAACAGCACGCCCACGCCCGACCTGCTGCGCAACCCGACGCGCGACAATCTCGCGGAATTCGCGTGGCGCGCGGGACTGCCGCTGATCGCGATCAACCTGATGGTGCTCGGCATCCCGCTGTCGTACCAGAACCCGCGCCGCAGCCGCACGATCAACCTCGTGATGGCCGTGCTGATCTACCTCACGTACTCGAACCTGCTGAACGTCGTGCAGGCGCAGATCGAGCAGGGCAAGATGTCGTTCGGCGTCGGCCTCGTCGGCCTGCATGTGGTCGTCGCGGCGATCGTCGCGTTCATTTTCTGGTTGCGCGTGCGCAATCGTCCGTTGTTGACACGCGCGCTGTTCGGCCGCTCGGGAGCATGATCGATGCGGCTCTATGAAAAATACTTCGCGCGGCAGATCTACATCACGTTCGTCTTCATCCTGTTCGCGTTCTCGGGTCTGTTCTTCTTCTTCGACCTGATCAGCGAGCTGAACTCGGTCGGGCACGGCAACTACAAGTTCGGTTACGCGGTGCTGCGCGTCGCGCTGCAGACGCCGTCGCGCTTCTACGAGATCATCCCGGTCGCCGCGCTGATCAGCGCGATCTACGTGTTCGCGCAGATGGCCGCGAACTCGGAATTCACGATCTTCCGCGTGTCGGGCCTCGCGACCAACCAGGCGCTGCGCTCGCTGCTGAAGATCGGCGTGCCGCTCGTGATCGTCACCTACCTGATCGGCGAATTCGTCGGCCCGTACGCCGACCAGTTGTCCGAACGCGTGCGGCTGCAGGCGCTCGGCGCCTCGGTGTCGTCGAACTTCCAGTCCGGCGTGTGGGTCAAGGACACGCTCGCCGCCCGCGAGAACGGCGAGCAGGTCACGCGCTTCGTCAACGTCGGCAGCCTGTCGCCCGACTCGACGATCAGCAACGTGCGCATCTACGAATTCGACTCGAAATTCCAGCTGCAGAACGTGCGGATCGCGCAGACGGGCCGCTACGAGCCGCCCGGCCACTGGCTGCTGAAGGGCGTCACCGAGACGGAGCTGACGCCGATCAAGCCGATCACCGGCCAGCCGGCCGATGCGCTGAACCCCGTGTACCGGTCGCAGCAGGTGTCGCTGCCCGAATACCGGCTGCGCTCCGACCTGACGCCGCAGATCCTGTCGGTGCTGCTCGTGTCGCCGGAACGCATGTCGATCATCAACCTGTTCCGCTACATCCAGCACTTGCGCGAGAACCAGCAGGACACGCAACGCTACGACATCGCGCTGTGGCGCAAGCTGCTGTATCCGTTCGCGGTGTTCGTGATGCTCGTGCTGTCGCTGCCGTTCGCGTACCTGCACACGCGGGCGGGCGTGGTCGGCGTGAAGGTGTTCGGCGGCATCATGCTCGGCATGAGCTTCCAGTTGCTCAACACGCTGTTCTCGCACATCGGCACGCTGAACACGTGGCCCGCGCCGCTCACCGCCGCGACGCCGGGCCTCATCTATCTCGCGCTCGGCCTGTTCGCGCTCAAGTGGGTCGACCGGCACTGAGCGCCGTCACGACGGAGGCTTCCACATGAGTTCGCACGGTATCGTCCTGTTCGGCCACGGCGCCCGCGACCCGCGCTGGGCCGAGCCGTTCGAGCGGCTCGCCGCGCGGCTGCGCGGCGCCGGCTCCTCTGCCACGCACGTGTCGCTCGCGTTCCTCGAACTGATGACGCCGTCGCTCGGTGAGGCCGTGGCCGCACAAGTCGCGGCCGGCTGCGCGCGCATCACCGTGGTGCCCGTGTTCTTCGGCCAGGGCGGCCACGTGCGCCGCGACCTGCCGCAGCTCGTCGATGCATGCCGCGCCGCGCATCCGGGCGTCGAGATCCGCTGCGCGACGGCCGTCGGCGAAGACGACGGCGTGCTCGACGCGGTCGCGCGCTATTGCATCGACCAGCTCGGCGGCGACGTGTAGCCGCCCGCGCCTTCGCCGTACCCAAAGAAAAAGCGCCGGCATCTGCCGGCGCTTTTTTCGTTTCGGACCGCGTTCGAGCCGTGCTCAGGCGGCATGGCGCACCGGCGCACCCGCCTGCGCCTGCCGTGCGCGTTCGGCGAACGCATCGCCGATCATCAGCAGGCTCGGTTCCGCGGGATCGAGCCACGCCTGCGCGTCGCCGGCCGCCATCTGCGCGAGTGTCAGCGTCAGCGTGCGTTCGCGTGCGGTGCTGCAGGCCTCGACGATCGCCACGGGCGTCGCAGGTGCACGGCCGGCGTCGATCAATTCCTGCGCGATGCCGGGCGCGCTGTCGCGGCCCATGTAGTAGACGATCGAATCGGCACGCGCGGCTTCGCGAATCTCGTCGCTGCCCGGCGCGCGGCTGTGCGTCGCGAACGCGACGCTGCGCGACACGCCGCGCAACGTCAGCGAACGCTTGAGCGTCGCCGCGCCGGCCAGCGCCGCGGTGATGCCCGGCACGACCTCGTAGTCGATGCCGGCCGCCTCCAGCGCGCGCATTTCCTCTTCCGCGCGGCCGAACAGCATCGGATCGCCGCCCTTCAGCCGCACGACGCACGCATGCTCGCGCGCCGCATCGACGACCTGCTTGTTGATGAAATGCTGCGCGGTCGAGCGCTGCCCGCAGCGCTTGCCGACCGCGATCTTCCGCGCGTTCGGCGCATAGTCGAGCATCGCCGGCTCGACGAGCGCGTCGTGCAGCACGACGTCGGCCTGCTCGAGCAGCCGCATGCCGCGCACCGTGATGAGGTCCGCCGCGCCCGGTCCTGCTCCGATCAGATATACCTTGCCCATGTGTGTCGCTTCGCTAGGGTCCTGCGTCGGCGGCCGGTTCGCCGCCGCGCAGATTGACGATTACGCCGAGAACGCGCGGATCATGCCCGCGGCGACCGTGTGATGCGTCGCCTCGTCGATCAGCACGAACGCGCCCGTACCGGGGTGCGCATCGTACGTGTCGCAGACGATCGGCTTTTGCAGCGTCAGCGCCACGCGGCCGATGTCGTTCATTTTCAGTTCCTGACGGTCGGTCGCGTGCGACAGCGTATGCACGTCGAGCACCTGCTTGACCGCGCCGATCTTCGCGAACACCGTGCTGGTGGTCTGCTTCAGCAGGTACTTGCGCTGCGGCGACAGCGGCGCCTCGTCGAACCAGCACAGGTCGGCCTCGAGCTTCTTGGCCGGCTCGACCGGCTCGGCGGTCGTGACGAACATGTCGCCGCGCGACACGTCGACGTCCTCTTCGAGACGGATCGTCACCGTCTGGCCCGCGAACGCGTGCGCAACCGCCGCGGTGCCGCCCGGCACCGGCGCGACGATCTCGGCAACCGTCGCGGTGCGGTTCGACGGCAGCACCACGATTTTGTCGCCGACCTTCACTTCGCCCGACTCGATGCGGCCCATGTAGCCGCGGAAATCGTCGGCCGAACTGCCGTCCTGGCGTGCGACCCACTGCACCGGGAAGCGCAGCGCGTCATGCGCCTGCGTCTCGACCGGCAGCGACTCGAGCACGTCGAGGAGCGGCTCGCCCGCGTACCACGGCATCCGCTCGCTCGCGCCGACGATGTTGTCGCCCTTCAGCGCCGACACCGGCACGAAGCGCACGTCGGTCAGGCCGAGCTGCTTCGCGAGCGCGACGTACGCGTCGCGGATCTCGTTGAACCGCGCCTCGCTGTAGTCGACGAGGTCCATCTTGTTGATCGCGACGATCACGTGCTGCAGGCCGAGCAGCTTGACGATCGCGCTGTGGCGCTTGGTCTGCGGCAGCAGTTGCACGACGCCGTTCTCGACGGTGATGCGCGTCGCGTCGATCAGCACGATCGCCGCGTGCGCGGTCGACGCGCCCGTCACCATGTTGCGCGTGTACTGCTCGTGGCCCGGCGTGTCGGCGATGATGAACTTGCGCTTCGCGGTCGCGAAGTAGCGGTACGCGACGTCGATCGTGATGCCCTGCTCGCGCTCGGCTTCGAGGCCGTCGGTCAGCAGCGCGAGATCCAGCTCGTCGCCGACCGTGCGCTTGTTCTTCGCGCGCGACAGCGCGGACAGCTGGTCGGACAGCACGGCCTTGCTGTCGTACAGCAGGCGGCCGATCAGCGTGCTCTTGCCGTCGTCGACGCTGCCCGCGGTGATGAAACGCAACACGCCGAGGTCTTCGGTGTTCTCGATGATGCTCATGATGTGAATGTCCTCGTGTGCTTCAGAAATAACCTTGCTTCTTGCGCTGTTCCATCGCGGCTTCGGAGGCCTGGTCGTCCATCCGGGTCGCGCCGCGCTCGGTGATCTCGGTCACCGCCGTCTCGGCGATGATCTTCTCGACGTCGTCCGCGTCGCTCTCGACCGGGCACGTGCAGCTGATGTCGCCGACCGTGCGGAAGCGCACCTGCGCCAGCTCGCTCGTCTCGCCGTCACGCATCGGCGTGAGCGGCGTGACCGGCACGAGCAGCCCGTTGCGGCGCACGATCTCGCGCTGGTGCGCGTAATAGATCGACGGCAGTTCGAGGTTCTCGCGCGCGATGTACTGCCACACGTCGAGCTCGGTCCAGTTCGAGATCGGGAACACGCGCAGGTGCTCGCCCTTGTGCAGGCGGGCGTTGTACAGGCTCCACAGTTCCGGGCGCTGCGCCTTCGGGTCCCACTGGCCGAATTCGTCGCGGAACGAGAAGATCCGCTCCTTCGCACGCGCCTTCTCTTCGTCGCGGCGCGCGCCGCCGATCAGCGCCGTGTAGCCGTGCTGTTCGATCGTCTCGAGCAGCGTGACGGCCTGCGCGGCGTTGCGCGAATCGGTCTCGCGGCGCAGCACGACCGTGCCGCGCTTGATCGAATCCTCGACGTGGCCGACCACCAGCTCGGCGCCGAGCTCTTGCGCACGGCGATCGCGGAAGTCGATCACTTCCTCGTAGTTGTGGCCCGTGTCGATGTGCACGAGCGGGAACGGCAGCGTCGTCTTGCGGTTCGCGCCGAGGCCGAACGCCTTCAGCGCCAGATGCAGCACGACGACCGAATCCTTGCCGCCCGAGAACAACAGTGCCGGCTTGCTGCATTCGGCAACCAGTTCGCGCAGGATGTGGATCGACTCGGCTTCGAGCCAGTCGAGGTGGCCCATACGGCTGTCGGCGCCGGTGGGCGGGGCAAAGGCGGATTGCTCGAGCGTCGTGCTCATGATTTCAGTCCTTCTCTTCTGGGTTCGTGCCGCCCGCTGTCGCAGGCGGCGCAATATTCAGTTTCTTGTCGGCTTTCAGTGCGCGGCGCCGGCTTCGGCATCCGCGGGAATCGGGGTGATCGTCGTGATGTGCAGCCCGCATTCCTTCGTGTCGCGCGATTCCCACCACCAGCGGCCCGCGCGGCTGTCCTCGCCGGGACGGATCGCGCGCGTGCATGGCTCGCAGCCGATGCTCGGATAGCCGCGGGCATGCAGTGGGTTGACCGGCACGTCAAACGCGTTAAGGTACGCCCACACGTCGGCTTCCGTCCAGTCGGCGAGCGGGTTGTACTTCGCGATCCCGCGCGCTTCGTCCTGTTCTTCCTCGTGCAGCTCCGCGCGCGTGACCGACTGCTCGCGGCGCTGGCCCGTCACCCACGCGCCGACGTCGGCCAGCGCGCGGTTCAGCGGCTCGACCTTGCGGATGTGGCAGCACGACTTGCGCAGCTCGACGCTCTCGTAGAACGCGTTCAGGCCGTGCTCGGCCACATACTGGTCGACCGCGTCCTGCCGCGGATGGAACTGCTCGATCTCGTAGCCGTAGCGCTCGCGCACGCGGTCGATCATGCCGAGCGTTTCCGCGTGCAGGCGGCCCGTGTTCAGCGAGAAGATGCCGATCGACACGCCCTTCGACAGGATCGCGTGCGTGAGCAGCATGTCTTCCGCGGCGAGGCTGCTCGCGAATTTCACCTTGTCGTGACGCTCGCCGATCCGCGCGAGCAACGCGTCGAGGCGCTCGACCTTCGCGGCGAGTTCCGGCGTCAGCGCGGGGGCGGTCGCGGTGCTCATGCGCTCACCTTGGCGGCAGCCGCCTCGCGGCGGCGGAACAGCGGCGCCGGCTCGTCGAACGCGCCCTGGTAACGCTGCGTGAATTCGGTGAACGCTTTCAGCGCGTCGTGGATGTCCTTGTCGGCACGCACCGCGAACGCGTCGAAGCCGCAACGCGACATGTACAGCAACTGGTCGCGCAGCACGTCGCCGATCGCGCGCAGCTCGCCGGTCCAGCCATGACGCTCGCGCAGCAGGCGCGCGATGCTGTAGCCGCGGCCGTCCGCGAAGCGCGGGAAGTCGACGGCGATCAGCGAGATCGCGCCGAAGTCGGCCACGAGATCGGCCGGTTCGCTGTCCGGCGCGAGCCACACGCCGAGTTCGTCCTTCGTCTTCGCGGCGACGAGCGCCGCGCGCTCGGCCTGCCACAACGCGAACGGCACCAGCACCTTGCCGGCCGGCAATGCGTCGACCGCGGGCAGCGTACCGTCTTCCGCCGCGCGTACGACCTGCCATGCGTCGTCGATCACTGCGCGGTTCTTGATAATCGAAGCCATCTGCAAATTCCCTCTACCCGGTTGGTTACGCGTTCACTGCCTGGCGCGCCGCATACACGCGCTCCTTGAACGGCGCGATGCCGATGCGGTCGTACGTGTCGATGAAGCGCTCGCCGTCGATGCGCGCCTCGACGAACGTATCGATCAGCGTCGCGATCACGTCGGGCACTTCTTCCGCCGAGAACGACGGCCCGATCACGCGGCCGAGACGCGCGCCGTTGCGGCCCGTGCCCTGCTCGCCGCCGAGCGACACCTGGTACCACTCGGCGCCGTCCTTGTCGACGCCCAGGATGCCGATGTTGCCGACGTGGTGGTGACCGCACGAGTTCATGCAACCGGAAATGTTCAGCGACAGGTCGCCGAGGTCGTACACGTAGTCGAGATCGTCGAAACGCTGCTGGATCGCCAGCGCGATCGGGATCGACTTCGCGTTCGCGAGCGAGCAGAAGTCGCCGCCCGGGCACGCGATGATGTCGGTCAGCAGGCCGACGTTCGGCGTCGCGAAACCGGCCGCCTTCGCCTTTTCCCACAGCGCGAACAGGTCGCGCTTCTTCACGTTCGCGAGAATCAGGTTCTGCTCGTGCGACACGCGCAGCTCGCCCAACGAATACGCGTCGGCCCAGTCGGCGACCAGATCCATCTGCGCGTCGGTCGCGTCGCCCGGGGCCACGCGGTGGTCCTTCAGCGACAGCGTGACGGCCGCATAGCCCGGCACCTTGTGCGGCGCGACGTTACGCTCGACCCAGCGCGCGAACGCCTTGTTCTCGAGCAGGTGCTGTTCGAACGACGCGTCGGTGTCGGCCAGCTTCTCGTAGACGGGCGGCTGGAAGTACTGCGACACGCGGTCGATTTCGGCCTGCGTGAGCGTCGACGGGCCATCCTTCAGGTGCTGCCATTCTTCCTCGACCTGCTGCGCGAACTTCGCCGGCGACAGCGCCTTCACGAGGATCTTGATGCGCGCCTTGTACAGGTTGTCGCGGCGACCGTAACGGTTGTACACGCGCAGCACGGCTTCGCAGTACGTGAGCAGGTGCTGCCACGGCAGGTCTTCCTTGATCACCGCGCCGACGATCGGCGTACGGCCGAGGCCGCCGCCCGCGAGGATGCTCGCGACCACCTCGCCCTGCGCGTTCTTCTTCAGGTACACGCCGAGGTCGTGGATCTGCACGGCCGCGCGGTCGCGCTTCGAGCCCGACACTGCGATCTTGAACTTGCGCGGCAGCCACGCGAATTCGGGGTGGAACGTCGACCACTGGCGCAGGATCTCGGCCCACGGACGCGGATCGATCTCTTCGTCCTGCGCGACGCCGGCGAACTGGTCGGCCGTGATGTTGCGGATGCAGTTGCCCGACGTCTGGATGCCATGCATCTGCACCGACGCGAGCTTCGCGAGGATCTCGGGCGTGTCTTCCAGCTCGATCCAGTTGAACTGGATGTTCGAGCGGGTCGAGAAATGGCCGTAGCCGCGGTCGTGTTCGCGGGCGATGCGCGCCAGCATCCGGAGCTGGTCGCTGCGCAGGTTGCCGTACGGAATCGCGATGCGGTGCATGTACGCGTGGCGCTGCATGTACAGGCCGTTCTGCAGACGCAGCGGACGGAATTCGTCTTCGCTCAACTCGCCCGACAGCCGGCGGCGCACCTGATCGCGGTACTGCGCGACTCGCTCGTCGACGATCGTCTGGTCGTATTGGTCGTACTGATACATTCGGGGACCCCAGGGTTTTCGTGGTGACTGCGCGACGTCCTAGCCACGTCGCGCCCGAATCTCCGTTCCGTCGTCATCGCCGCCAACCGCTGCCGGCTGGATTGCTAATGACGAAAACAGATATCCATATTTGAAAAACTCCGGTGAATCGTAATAAACTCGCCTTATATTTCAAACGACTAAAAAATTCTGTTGATATGCGGAAGGGTTATAAATGAACCTGCACCAATTTCGCTTCGTGCGCGAGGCCGTCCGGCAGAATTTCAACCTCACCGAGGCCGCCAAGGCGCTCTACACGTCGCAACCGGGGGTGTCGAAGGCGATCATCGAGCTCGAGGACGAGCTGGGCGTCGAGATCTTCACGCGGCACGGCAAGCGCGTGCGCTCGCTCACCGAGCCGGGCCGGATCATTCTCGCGTCGGTCGAGCGAATTCTCCAGGAAGTGGAAAGCCTTAAAAGGGTCGGGAAGGATTATGCAGCGCAGGACCAGGGCAACCTGACCATCGCGGCGACCCACACGCAGGCCCGCTACTCACTGCCGGCCGCGATCGCCGAGTTCAAGAAGCGCTTTCCGAAGGTGCACCTGTCGATCCTGCAAGGCAGCCCGACGCAGGTGGCCGAGATGGTGATCCACGACCAGGCCGATCTCGCGATCGCCACCGAGGCGATCTCCGACTACAAGGAGCTCGTGTCGCTGCCCTGCTTCCAGTGGCATCACGCGGCCGTCGTGCCGGCCGACCATCCGCTGCTCGAACGCAAGCCGGTCACGCTCGACGATCTCGCTCAATACCCGCTGATCACCTACGACGACGCGTTCGCGGGCCGCAAGAAGATCAACCATGCGTTCGCGCTGCGCGGGCTGTCGCCG
Organism: Burkholderia cenocepacia; assembly: GCF_014211915.1. Classification (NCBI taxonomy): domain Bacteria; kingdom Pseudomonadati; phylum Pseudomonadota; class Betaproteobacteria; order Burkholderiales; family Burkholderiaceae; genus Burkholderia; species Burkholderia cenocepacia. Next base: position 3,289,252 of record NZ_CP060039.1, read on the forward strand.
GACATCGTGCTCGAGGCGATCGACGCCGACGTGATCAAGACCTATGTCGAACTCGGCCTCGGCGTCGGCATCATGGCCGACATCGCGTTCAATCCCGAGCGCGACCGCGGCCTGCGGCTGATCCCGGTCGGCCACCTGTTCGGCAGCAACGTGACGCGCGTCGCGCTCAAGCAGGGTGCCTACCTGCGCAGCTATGTGTATACGCTCGTCGAACTGCTGTCGCCCACGCTGAACCGCAAGCTGATCGAGCAGGCGCTCAAGGGCGAAGCCGAATCGTACGAGCTTTGACGGACAGGTATGAACGCCGGGGTGCACATTGCGCCCCTTTTCGTTGCCCGACGGAGATGGAGATTCCCGCATGACGCTTCCTGCCCTGTTGTGCCGCGCCGCCGGCGCCGCCCTCGTGCTGGCCTGCGCGGCCGCGCATGCCGACCTGAAGGTCGGCGTCGACCTGTCGTCGACCGGCCCGGCCGCCGCGATCGGCATCACGAGCAAGAACGCGATCCTGATGTGGCCGAAGACGATCGCCGGGCAACCCGTGCAGGTCACGGTGCTCGACGACGCGTCCGACCCGGGCGCGGCGGTACGCAACATCCGCAAGCTGGTCGACGAGGATCACGTCGACGTCGTGGTCGGCCCGAACATCACGCCGGCCGCGCTCGCGGCGCTCGACGCAGTGGCCGCCGCGCAGACGCCGATGATCACGCTGGTCGGCTCGGGCTCGATCGTCGAGCCGCAGGAAGGCGCGCGGACCTGGGCGTTCAAGATGGCGCAGAGCGACCGCGCGATGGCCGACGTGATGACCCGCTACATGGCCAACCACGGCGTGAAGACGGTCGGCTTCATCGGCTTCGCGGACAGCTACGGCGACAGCTGGCTCAACGAATTCACGCGCTTCGCGGACCTGCGCAAGATCCGCGTGATCGCGACCGAGCGCTTCAACCGCACCGACGCGAGCGTCACCGGCCAGGCGCTGAAACTGATCGCGGCGAAGCCGGACGCGATCCTGATCGCGGGCGCCGGTACGCCGACCGTACTGCCGCAGCGCACGCTGATCGAGCGCGGCTACAAGGGCCCGATCTACCAGACGCACGGGATTGCGACGCCGGAATTCATCAAGCTCGGCGGCAAGGATGTGGACGGGACGCTGTTCCCGACCCAGCCGGTGGTCGTCGCCCGCACGCTGCCGGCCGACCACCCGGCCCGCCAGGCCGCGCTCGCGTTCGTCGACGCGTACGAGGCGAAATACGGCGCCGGCACGGTCACGCAGTTCGCGGGCGATGCGGCGGGCGTGTACCCGCGCCTCGCCGATGCGGTCGGCCGCGCGCTGAAAGCGGCGCAACCCGGCACGCCCGCGTTCCGCGCGGCGCTGCGCCGCGAGCTCGAACGCGCGCACGAGCTCGTCGTGCCGAACGGCGTCGTCAATACCAGCGACAAGGATCACGTGGGGCTCGACCAGCGCGCGAGCGTGATGGGGATCGTGAAGCAGGGCCGGTTCGTGTACCTGAGCCAGTAGCAGAAGCAGCCGGTCGCCGGGCTGCTTGCCCGGTGCCCGGTTTTCCGCCATAATCCGCGTTTCGCCGCGCACAATCTGCATCGGGCGCGCGGCCAGGATCAAGCCCAGGTGGTGAAATTGGTAGACGCAGGGGACTCAAAATCCCCCGCCGCAAGGCGTGCCGGTTCGATTCCGGCCCTGGGCACCAGAATTTCGCAGCGTCATGCGCTGCAACTGTCGAAACCCGCGCAAGCTCGCCGCTTCGCGGGTTTTTTGTTGTCGCGCCGCGTTCGCCGCAACAGGTGGCCCGCTCCGGTAGTCCAAGCATCAGGGAATGCCGACCATGGAGGCGCCCATGTCCATGCGCACGATTTCATGCCGGATCTGCCGCGGGGTGCTCGCCACCGTGCTGGCGCTTATGCTCGGCGGGTGCGACATACTGAGCGCGCCGCCCGTACCCGACTGGCCCGGGCCGCAGGCGCCCTATCCGTTCCCGGACAACGTTCCCCATCGCACCGAATGACCCGACGGCCGCCGTTCGCCGTGCAGATACTCAACTCAGGCCATCAACTCGCGGACGAAGTCGAGAAACACCCTAACCTTGGCCGAAACGAGATTCGACGCGTGGTGATACGCATAAAGCGGAAAAGTCTCGTCGGCCCACTCGGGCAACAACTGAACCAACCGCCCGTCGGCGAGGATCTCCCGCGCATAGAGCCCCAGCAGTTGCGCGATGCCGACGCCGCCCAGGCACGCGCCGAGCAGCCCGCCCGTATCGTTGACGGTCAACCTGCCGGCGACGTCGACCGGCACCACTTCCTTGCCGCGATGAAACTCCCATTCGTACGGTCGCCCCGTCACCGGATCGCGGATCAGCACGCAACGATGCCCGTCCGCGAGATCGCGCGGATGACGCGGTTCGCCATGACGCGCGACGTAGGCCGCCGATGCGCAGGTCAGCACACGCGTCTCGAGCAGCAGTCGCGCACGATACGACGACGGCTCCGGGATACCGAAGCGCACGGCCACGTCGAAGCCGTCGGCGACGAGGTCGCCCATCCGGTCCCGCACGCTGATCTCGACCGACAGATCGGGAAAGCGGTCGAGAAATTCCGCCATCCGCGGCGCCAGCACGTAGTGGCCGAACGTACCGTCCACATTGACCCTCAGCCGCCCTCTCACGCGCGCCTTCGACTGGCCGGCGTCGAGCGCCGCCTCCTCGATGCCGGCCAGCAGCGGCGCGACCGCCTCGTAAAAGCGTCGCCCTTCGTCGGTCAACGTGATCGCGCGGGCCGTCCGGTTGAAGATCCGGATGCCGACCCGCTCTTCCAGCCGGGCGACGGCGCGGCTCACCGCCGGTTGAGTCAGCCCCATCGCCTCGCCCGCCCGCGCGAAGGTGCCGGCCTCGATCACCGCGGAGAGCACACCGATACCGCTGAGCAGCCTGCTGTCGAATCCCATGAGACATACTTTTAGTCATTCATCTACTGATCATTATTCATTATTTTTATTTATCGAGGAAGCCTACAGTTGTCCTGTCGCCGGATCGAACGGCATTCATCCAGTCATCAGGAGCAGGACATGAGCACATCGGAACAGGTCGCCCTCGTCACGGGTTCGTCGCGCGGCATCGGCGCGGAAATCGCCCGCCAACTCGCCCGGGACGGATTCCGGGTCGTCGTCAACTATGCCGGGAGCGCCGGCCCGGCCCGCGAAGTGGTCGACGCGATCGTCGCCGACGGCGGCCATGCGGTCGCGGTGCAGGCGAACGTCGCCGACCCGGCGGCCGTGGCCGCGCTGTTCGACACCGCGCAACAAGCATTCGGCGGTCTGGATGTGGTGGTCAATTCCGCGGGCGTGATGAAGCTCGCGACCATCGCCGACTGCGACGATGCGCTGTTCGACGAAACGCTCGCCATCAACGTGAAGGGCACCTTCAACGTCTGCCGCGAAGCGGCCAGGCGGGTGCGCGACGGCGGACGCATCATCAACCTGTCGACCAGCGTGATCGGCATGCGCATGCCGACTTACGGCGTGTACGTCGCCAGCAAGGCGGCGGTCGAAAGTCTCACGCAGGTGCTTGCGCAGGAAATGCGCGGGCGCGGCGTCCGCGTGAATGCCGTCGCGCCCGGGCCGGTCGCGACCGAGCTGTTCCTGCAGGGCAAGAGCCCGGAACTCGTCGAGCGGCTCGCGAAGCTGAACCCGCTCGAGCGGCTCGGCCAGCCCGACGACATCGCGCGCGTCGTCGCGTTCCTCGCCGGCCCGGACGGTGCGTGGATCAACGGCCAGATCCTGCGCGCCAACGGCGGCATGTGCTGACGAACCCCTCGCCGCCACCTCATCTTTCTGCCAGGAGATCGCTCATGAAGGAAGTCGTCCTCGTCACCGGCGCGTCCAGCGGCTTCGGCCTGCTGACGGCCCAGGCGCTCGCGCGCGCCGGTCAAACGGTCTATGCATCGATGCGCGAGCGCGCCGGGCGCAACGCGCCGCGCGCCGCCGCCGTCGCGGCCTATGCGCAGGAACACGGCGTCGACCTGCGCAGCCTCGAACTCGACGTCGGCGACGACGCATCGGTCGACGCCGCCATCGAGCGCGTGATCACCGACAACGGCCGTCTGGACGTCGTCGTCCACAACGCCGGCCACATGGTGTTCGGGCCGGCCGAAGCCTTCACGCCGGAGCAGCTTGCGCAGCTCTACGACGTCAACGTCGTGTCGACCCAGCGCGTGAACCGCGCGGCGCTGCCGCACCTGCGCCGCCAAGGCCGCGGCCTGCTCGTGTGGGTGTCGTCCTCGTCGGCGCGCGGCGGCACCCCGCCGTTCCTCGCGCCCTACTTCGCCGCGAAAGCCGCGATGGACTCGCTCGCGGTGTCCTACGCCGCCGAACTCGCCCGCTGGGGCATCGAAACGTCGATCGTCGTGCCGGGCGCGTTCACCCGAGGCACGAATCACTTCCTCCATGCGGGCAAGCCGGCCGATACCGCCGTGCAGGCTGCCTACGACAGCGGGCCGTACGCGGGCGTCGCCGATCAGGCGTTGACCGGCCTCGCCGCGCTCGAACCGGCGGACGCCGACGCCGGCGCCGTCGCCACGGCGATTGCCGAGCTCGTCGCGGCGCCGGCCGGCAAGCGCCCCTACCGCGTGTTCGTCGACCCGTCGCAGGACGGCGCCGAGGAAGTGTTCCGCATCGGCGATCGCATCCGCCGCGAGATGTTCCGGAACATCGGGCTCGCCGATCTGCTCGCGCCGCGTGTCGGCGGCTGATTTCTTCGCGCGCCGGGCCGGCCGGCGCGCGTCAATCCTGCTCGCAGAAGCCGAGAATCGCGTCAGCGACCGCCGCCGCGGATTCGCGCTGCGGAAAGTGCCCGATACCGTCGAGCACCTGCCGCTCGTAGCGCCCCGCGAAGAACCGCTCGCGCCCGGCCGAGCTGTCGGGATGATTGCAGGTGTCTGCGCCGCCATGCAGCACGAGTGTCGGTACCGTCAGCACGGGCGCCGGGTTCAGCCGCGCGTCGTCGTCGGCATAAGCCGGCGTGCCTGGCGCGAAGCCCCAGCGCTGCCGGTACGAATGCAGCACGACGTCGATCCAGTCGGGTCCGTCGAACGCGGCGGCCGCCGCGTCGAAATCGCTGTCGCGATACCAGCCCGGCGGCGACCACGTATCCCACATCAGGCGCGCGAACGCGCGGCGGTCGTCGCGCAGCGCCTGCTCGCCGCGCGGCGTCGCCATGAACCAGTGATACCAGTAGTTGCGCGCCTGCTGCAGCGACAGCGGCTGGGCGGGATCGTTGGTGCCGTAGCCGACCGACAGCATCACGAGCTGCGAGGCAACACCGTCGCGTAGCCCGCACGCGTTCGCGGCCGCGCGGGCGCCCCAGTCGTGCCCGACCAGCACGGGCCGCTCGATACCGAGCGCATCGACGAATTCGAGCAAGTCGCACCCGAGCGCGGCGAGCTGGCCGCTGCGCGGCACGGACGCGTCGCGAAAGCGCGTCGGCGCGAAGCCGCGCAACGCGGGGGCCAACACGCGATAGCCGTGCGCGGCCAGCGCCGATGCCACCGCCTCCCAGCCGACCGGGCTGTCCGGCCAGCCGTGCAGCAGCACGGCCACGCGTTCGCCGCGCGGGTTCCATTCGAGATAGGCAATGTCGAGCGACGCGGTCGTCGCATGCGCATAGGTCGTCATCGTGTACTCCGTGAGATCACCATGAACCTACGATGGTAGGTCGGTCTTTCATCACGATTCACGGAGTATCATGATTCATTCTTCAAATCTTGCATTGAATCGATCCATGCCACCGCCGACCGACCCCGCGTCGACCACGCTCGACATCGCGCTGCTGCGCACCTTTCTCGAAGTCGTCGACCGCCGCGGGTTCGCGCCGGCCGCGGAACGCCTCGCGCTGACGCCGTCCGCGGTGAGCGGCCACATCAAGCGGCTCGAACAGGCGGCCGGCACCGTGCTGCTGGCGCGCACCACCCGCCGCATCGCGCTGACGCCGGCCGGCGACACGCTGTACGCGTACGCGCGCAACATCGTCGACATGGAACGCGAGGTGCGGGCACGGCTGCGCGGCGCGCCGGCGCACGGGCCGCTGCGGATCGGCGCGTCGGAGGATTTCGCGGGTACGTGGCTGCCGCAGGTGCTGCGCACCTTCCGCGACAGCCATCCGCGCGCATCGATCGAACTGAAGGTCGGCATCACCGCATCGCTGCTGCGGGAGCAGACGTTCGGCCGGCTCGACGTCGTGTTCGGCAAGCAATGCCGACAGGTCGACACGCCCGCCGAACTGCTGTGGGAGGAGCCGCTCGTGTGGGCCTTCGCGGCCGATACGGCGCTCGACGCCGAGGAAGGCGTGCCGCTCGCGCTGTTTCCGGAACCATGCGTGTACCGGGAAGCCGCGGTGTCCGCGCTCGCCGCGGCGCTGCGGCCGTTTCGCGTGCTGTTCGAAAGCGCGAGCATGGCCGGCTGCATGTCGGCCGCGCTCGCCGGCTTCGCGGTCACGACGCTCGCGCGCAGCCAATTGCGCGACGGCTTGCGGGAATGCGGGCCGCACGACGGCCTGCCGGCGCTGCCGGCCGCACGCTTTTACGCATTCGCGTCGAAACCCGCGGGCGCCGGCGCCGCGCTGATCGACGCGGTGCGGGCCACCGGGCGCACGCGGCAGTTCGCCGCCTGAACACGCGCTGTGCGCTCGTCGCACGGGCCGCCTCGCACCGGAGCCGATCGGCCGGCGAGCAGCAGGCCGGCCCACTGGATACCGGCACGATGCCGCCGTCAGTCGCCGCTGCCGCGCGCGCCCGCGTCGTTCAACGCATCCGCCATCAACGCGCCGAACCACTCGATGAACGCGTTGAGCCGCCGCGAGCGATGCCGGCGGTGCGGATACACGGCCGACACGTCCATCGGCTCGGCGCGGTGGCCGGGCATCACGTCGACGAGCGCGCCGCTTGCAAGCAGATGCTCGACGTCGAAGCGCGGAATCTGGATCAAGCCCATTCCGGCGATGCAGCCGGCGATATAGGTTTCGGCGTTGTTGACGATCACGCGGCTCGGCAGCGTCAGCGTGTGCCGCTGCCCGTCCGCGCAGTATTCCCAGCCGAGCTCGCGCCCGGTCGTCGGCGACGCATAGCCGATCGCCCAGTGCCCGTGCGCGAGCGCATCCGGATGCTCGGGTACGCCGCACTCGCGCAGATAGTCGGGGCTCGCGCAGTTGATCAGCGTGAACTGCCCGAGCGGCCGCACGACGAGGCTGCTGTCCGTGAGCCGCCCGACACGGATCGCGCAATCGACGCCCTCCTGCACGAGGTCGATCGAGCGGTCCGTCGAGCCGAGCGACAGTTGCAGCTTCGGGTGGCGGCGAAACAGCGACGGCAGCGCCGGCGCCACGACGCGGCGCGCGATCCGGCTCGGCACGTCGACGTTCAGCCGCCCGACCACGTCGCGGTCGCGGCGCCGGAACAGGCGGTCGAGTTCGTCGGCCTCCGCGAGCAGGCGCCGGCCGCGCTCGAGCAGCAGCGCGCCGTCGGCGGTCAGCTGCACCTGGCGGGTCGTGCGGTGCAACAGACGCGTGCCGAGCGCCGTTTCGAGCTGCTGGACGGCCGCCGACACGGTCGCGCGCGGCACGTCGAGCGCATGCGCGGCCTTGATGAAGCTGCCCATCTCGGCAACCTGCAGGAAGATCCTGACCTGATCCAGCTTGTCCATCGGCGGCAAACCCGGGTTCGAACGACGGTCGCCGCCGGCCGCCGCGCATCGCGGCCGGCTTCGGCGACACAGAGAAAACGGGCGCGCGGCCTCGTGGTCGCGCGCCCGTCCATTGTCTACGCAAACGCGCCAGTGCGGTGCGCCGCGCGGCCGGCAAGCGCCCCGGTTACTTGGTCGTATAGCCGCCGTTGATCAGGATCGTCTGCCCGGTGATCCACCAGCCGTCGGTCACCAGATGGCGGATGAACGGCACGACGTCCTCGATGTCGGTCAGCCCCGTCTTGCTGAACGGCGACAGCGCGGCGGCCGTCTTGTGATACGCGACCGCGTCGGCGCCTTCGGCCGGATAGAAGAACGGCGTGTCCATCGGGCCCGGCCCGACAGCCGTCACCGAGATCCCGCGCGCGCCGTACTCCTTCGATGCCGCGCGCGTGAAGTGCTCGACCGGCGCCTTCGATCCTTCGTACGCCGCGTAGAACGGCGTGAACGCGCCGAGCAGCGACGTCACGAGCGTGACGAGCTTGCCGTGATCCTCGAGGTGCCGGCCGGCTTCCTTGATGAAGAAGAACGCCGACTTGCTGTTGACCGCGAACATCTCGTCGTATTCGGCCTCGCTGATCTCGGTGAGCGGCTTCTTCAGCACCTTGCCGACCGTGTTGATCGCGATGTCGATCTTGCCGAAGCGCTGCTTCGCGTCGTCGAACAGCTTCTCGACCGCGGCGGCCGTCGTCAGGTCCGCCTGGAACGTCGCGGCCTCCGCGCCGGCCGCACGCACCGCGGCAGCCGTCTCCTCGGCCTGCGCCTGCGACGCCGCGCTGTTGTAGTGAATCGCCACCGCCTTCGCGCCGTGGCCCGCCAGGTCCCGGGCGATCAGGCCGCCGAGATTCTTTGCGCCGCCTGCGATCAGGACGACCTTGTCTGCGAGCGTATGAGTTGCCACGGTTGACTCCTTTTTTCGTTGAACGAAGCTAGGAGTGTAGGCATGTGCGACGCGCCGGTCAGCCGGCCGCGGCTGGATGGATTATCCAGAAAACCGATCCAATCAAAGCGGCACAAGGTGGTCTGCCGCACCGACGGCGGCGCCGGATTCTGAAGCCGAGCGCGGCCGCGGGCCCGGTCAGCGCGCGTACAGCGCCGCGTCGATCTTGCCGAGCAGCCACTGCATGCCGGCCAGATGCTGCTGGTCGTGGCTGCACAGGTAATGGACGAGCCCGCGCACGGTCAGCGAACCGTAGCCGTCGAACTCGCCGGTACGCTCGAACTGTGCGGGCGTGAGGCGCGACAGCCATTCCAGCGTTTCGCGTCGTGCGCCGCGGATCGCCGCGAGCACGTCGGACGCATACGCGTCGTCGTAGCGCCGCTCGATCGCGAGCGCGTCGCCGTCGATCGACACGAGCAGCGGCCGGTCTTCGTCGAGCATGCGCCGCAGCCGCACGTGATAGCCGTCGATCTCGATGTCGCGCACGTGGCAGAGCTGCCCGAGCGGCGAGAAATGCTCGCTCGGCATGCCGGCCCAGTCGTCGGGTGTCCAGCGCGCATAGCCGTCGGGCACGGCCGCGAAATGCGCTTCGAGCTGACGAGGGAAATCGGCGAGTGCGTCGAGCGTCGTCGGATTCATGCGGGAGCCTCCTGTCGGATAAAGGCGGGCGGCAACCCTGGCACGGGCCTGCCGCCGCCGTTGCGTTACTTCACGCTGAAGCCGTATGCGCCCTGCGTGCGATGCCCGTCGGTCGCGACGGCCACCCACTTCACCGTATACGCGCCGGTGCCGAGCGCCGCGAGCGGCACCGTCATCCGCTTGCGGTTCGATGCGTCGATGCGCGCGCGGTCGTTCGACACCGTCTTGCCGTCGCCGTCGACGACGACGATCGAGCTGAATGCCGGCTCCAGCGGCTCGGTGAAGTCGATCGTGACGGCCGCTGGTGCGGCGGCCAGCGCCGCGCCCGCCGCCGGATCGCTCTTCGCGAGATGCGCATGCGCGAACGCGGCCGACGAAACGGTCGCGGCCGCGATGACGGCGGCAGCGTGGCGGCCGAACGGGAATGAATCGAAAGGCATGGACTTTCCGTGAAGAATGAACGGGTGCCGCGCGCCGCGCGGCGTCCCGGCAGCTTACCAGCGCGGGCGCGTTCATGCCGCCCATGCGCCGGTGCTTGATAGAATGCGCGCGCTATGGATCTCGAAAGCATTCTCTATACCCAGGGCTTCGGCTCGCGCCGCCAGTGCCGCGGCCTGATCGAAGCGGGCCGCGTCGCCGTCGCGGGCGCCGCCGCGACCGACCCGGACGCCCCCTTCGACACCGCCGGCCTCGTGTTCTCGGTCGACGATACGGCATGGCCGTTCCATGCGCGCGCGTACCTCGCGCTCAACAAGCCGGCGGGCTACGAGTGTTCGCGCGATCCGCAGCACCATGCGAGCGTGTTCAGCCTGCTGCCCGCGCCGCTCGTCGCGCGCGGCGTGCAGTGCGTCGGCCGGCTCGACCAGGACACGACCGGCCTGCTGCTGCTGTCCGACGACGGCCAGTTCGTGCACGCGTACACGTCGCCGAAGCGCAAGGTGCCGAAGACCTACGTCGCGACCGTGCGCCACCCGCTCGACGACACGCAACTGCACGCGCTGCGCACCGGCGTGCAACTGCATGGCGAACCGAAGCCGATCGCGGCCGTCGCCGCCGACGCCCGCGACACGCATGCACTCGCGCTGACCGTGCTCGAAGGCAAGTACCACCAGGTCAAGCGGATGGTCGCCGCGGCGAGCAACCGCGTCGAATTGCTGCACCGCGAAAGCATCGGGGGTTCGCGCTGCCGGCCGACCTCGCGCCCGGCGCATGGCGATGGCTCGACGAAGCCGACCTTGCCGCGCTGCGCAATTCCGTCAAAACCCTGTAAGGGAAAATCCGCACGACCGTTCGGTGCCTGGCCGCGTCTCGGCCGCAGGTTCCCCCGCTATACTGAAATCACAAGCTGCAAGAGCAGCGATGCAGGGGAGGCATCATGAACATCAACCATTCTTTCGAACTGTCGTCGGTGATGATCGCGTTCGCGGTCATCGGTGTCATCGTGATCGGAGGCCTGCTGGCCACGATGCATCTGAAGCACAAATATCATCCGAACCTGATCGGCGCGCTGATCGGTGCGCTGCTGTGCTTCCTGCTGATCGAGGCGTTACCGGCGCTCACCTGACGCGCTGGCCGGCGCGAGCGTTTGAAGGAAATCGTCTACGGTCGGATAGCGCAACGTCACGCACAATTCGGCCTTGAGCCGTGTGTTGGACAGGCGCCGCGACTCGCGCATGAACGACAGCAGCGTCGGCTCGAGCAGGCGCTCGGCGTCCGCGCGGCTCACGCGCGGCGGCTTCGGCAGGCCGAGCACCTGCGCGACCCGGTCGAAATACTCTCCCATCCGCCATTCGGTGTCGTCCGACGCGTGCACGACGCGCGCCGGCTTGCCGCGCTCGACCACCCGGCGCAGGATCGCCGCGAGATCGTCCGCATGGATGTGGTTCGTGTAGACGTCGTCGGCCGGCTCGAGCGCCGGCGTGCCGCGCTCGAGCCGCGCGACCGGCAGGCGGTTCGCCGCATAGATGCCGGGGATGCGCACGATGCGCGCGGACAGCACGCCGCGAACCGTCGCCGCGCGCAGTTGCCGCTCGGCCGACACGCGCCGGAACGCGCGCGGATTCGCGGGGCGCAGCGGCTGCGTTTCGTCGATGCGCGCGCCGCCGCAGTCGCCGTAGACGCCCGTCGTACTGGCATAGACGAGCGTCGGCGCGCGAAGGCCCTCGGGTACAATACGCGCTGCCCGAACGGGCGCGCCGGCCTGTCGCGCCGCGGTGCGCAGCGTTCGGAGCCGGCCGACCGCCGGGGCCGGCGGTGCCGCCGGCCGACGCGCGGGCATGGACGTTGCGGCGATCAGCGCACGCGTGCGCCGGTCGTCTCGACCGTCGGATGGCGGCGGCGCAAGATGCAGGATCGTGCGGGCGAGGCCCGCGAGACGGCCGAGCGTCGCCGGACGATCGAGATCGCCGACGATCGGCGTCGCGCCCGCGGCGCGCAGTTCGTCGCGGCGGGCCGGATGGCTCGTCAGCGCGAGGATATGCAGGTCGGGGCGCGCGTTACGCCATTGCGCGACGCAGCGCATGCCGACGTCGCCGCAGCCGACGATCAGTACGCGCGGCCGGCGCAGGATTCGTGTCGCGATCATGTTGGTTGCGAAATCAGTAGCCGCCGTTGCGCGACGCGCAACGGCTTTGCATTGTAGCTGCCGTGCGCGACATGCACGGTCCCCCATTTTGTTCTAGTTTGGTTCTATGGCATTCAACGTCACTCTCAAGCAAAGCGGCCGGCAATTCCAGGTCGAGTCGGACGAAACCGTGCTGGCGGCCGCGCTGCGCCAGAACGTCCATCTGCCGTACGGCTGCAAGAACGGCGCGTGCGGCTCCTGCAAGGGCCAGATCGTATCGGGCCAGATCGAACAGGGCCCGCACGCCGCGTCGGCGCTGTCCAACGACGAACGCACGCGCGGCCTCGCGCTGCTGTGCTGCTCGAAGGCGCAATGCGACCTCGAGATCGACGTGCGCGAGATCGCCGGCGTCGACGGCGTGCAGGTCAAGAAGCTGCCGTGCCGGATCGCCGCGCTCGAACGCAAGGCCGACGACGTGATGGTCGTGAAGCTGCAGTTGCCCGCGAACGAGCGCCTGCAGTACCTCGCGGGCCAGTACGTCGAATTCATCCTGAAGGACGGCTCGCGCCGCAGCTACTCGATGGCGAACGCGCCGCACGAGGAAGGCCCGATCGAGCTGCACATCCGCCACATGCCGGGCGGCAAGTTCACCGACCACGTGTTCGGCGCGATGAAGGAGCGCGACATCCTGCGCTTCGAAGGCCCGCTCGGCACGTTCTTCCTGCGCGAGGATTCCGACAAGCCGATCGTGCTGCTCGCGTCGGGCACCGGCTTCGCGCCGATCAAGGCGATCATCGAGCACGTGAAGCATTCGGGCATCACCCGCCCGATGACGCTCTACTGGGGCGCGCGCCGCAAGAAGGACATCTACCTCGCGGAGCTCGCCGAGCAGTGGGCGCGCGAGATCCCGAACTTCAAGTACGTACCGGTGCTCTCCGAGCCGGACGACGCCGACCAGTGGACGGGCCGCACCGGCTTCGTCCATCGCGCGGTGATCGAGGATCTGCCCGATCTGTCGGGCCACCAGGTGTACGCGTGCGGCGCGCCGGTGATGGTCGAATCCGCGCAGCGCGACTTCACGCAGCACCACGCGCTGCCGGCCGACGAGTTCTACGCGGACTCGTTCACGAGCGCCGCCGATCTCGCGCATCCGGTCTGAGCACCGGGCGCGCCGCGCCCCCGCTGCGCGCCGCCGTGTCACATCCGTGGCATCGCGGCGGTTTACAGTGGGGCGCGGGATGCCTTATGCTTGCGCACATGAACCGCTTCCTGTCCGCTCTCCGACGTCGCCGCTCGCCGCTCCGCCCGGATGCCGCCGGCTCGTCACGGACTCGCGCGTAACCCTCCTCCGCTTCACCGGTTACGCACAAGCTGTTCGACCCACCAGCCACGGCCTTCCGTGGCTTTTTTATTGCCCGTTTCCCTTTCAACGCCCGCTGGAGTCTGCTGCCATGCCCCTGAACGATTATCCGATCGACTCGCTGATGTACATCACGAACCGCCCCGACATCGTGTTTACGCACGGCAAGGGTTCGTGGCTCTACGATCACACGGGCAAGCGCTATCTGGACTTCATCCAGGGCTGGGCCGTCAACAGCCTGGGCCACTGCAACGACGGTATCGTCGAAGCGCTGAAGACGCAGGCCGAAAAGCTGCTGAACCCGTCGCCGGCGTTCTACAACGAACCGATGGCGAAGCTCGCGGGTCTGCTCACGCAGCACAGCGTGTTCGACAAGGTGTTCTTCACGAACAGCGGCGCCGAGGCGAACGAAGGCGCGATCAAGCTCGCGCGCAAGTGGGGCCGCAAGTTCAAGAACGGCGCATACGAGATCATCACGTTCGACCACAGCTTCCACGGCCGCACGCTCGCGACGATGTCGGCCAGCGGCAAGCCGGGCTGGGACACGATCTACGCGCCGCAGGTGCCGGGCTTCCCGAAGGCCGAGCTGAACAACATCGAGTCGGTCGAGAAGCTGATCACCGACAAGACCGTCGCGGTGATGCTCGAACCGATCCAGGGCGAAGGCGGCGTGATCCCGGCCACGCGTGAATTCATGCAGGCACTGCGCGCGCTGACGAAGCAGCACAACCTGCTGCTGATCGTCGACGAAGTGCAAAGCGGTTGCGGCCGCGCGGGCACGCTGTTCGCGTACGAGCTGTCCGGCATCGAGCCGGACGTCATGACGCTCGCGAAGGGCATCGGCGGCGGCGCACCGCTCGGCGCGCTGCTGTCGAAAGCCGACGTCGCGGTGTTCGAGGCCGGCGACCAGGGCGGTACGTACAACGGCAACCCGCTGATGACGGCGGTCGGCTATTCGGTGATCTCGCAGCTCGTCGCACCCGGCTTCCTCGAAGGCGTGCGTGCGCGCAGCGAGTATCTGAAGCGCAAGCTGCTCGAACTGTCGGAGGAGCGCGGCTTCGAGGGCGAACGCGGCGAAGGCCTGCTGCGCGCGCTGCTGCTCGGCAAGGACATCGGCCCGCAGATCGTCGAGAAGGCGCGCGACATGCAGCCCGACGGCCTGCTGCTGAACGCCGCACGGCCGAACCTGCTGCGCTTCATGCCTGCCCTGAACGTGACGACCGAAGAAATCGACCAGATGATGGCGATGCTGCGGTCGATCCTCGACACGCTGTAAGGAGACCGTCGCGATGGATGCCGCCGCCGATGCTGTCGCTATCCGCCCGTTCGAACGCGCCGACACCGATGCCGTGCTCGCGGTATGGCGCGACGCGTTCCCGCAGTACGACGAGGCCGGTGCGCCGCCGCACCGCGATCCGCTGCGATCGATCGAACTGAAGCTCGCGACGCAGCCGGAACTGTTCTTCGTCGCGACCAGCGGCGCGCGCGTCGTCGGCACGCTGATGGCCGGTTTCGACGGACATCGCGGCTGGCTCTACTCGTTCGGCGTCGCAAACGATGCGCGCCGGCTCGGCATCGGCCGCGCACTGATCGCGCATGCGGAACGCGCGCTCGCCGCGCTCGGCTGCCTGAAGATCAACCTGCAGGTGCTGCCCGGCAACGATGACGCATGCCGCTTCTATGCGGCGCTCGGCTATCGCGTCGAGGAACGCATCTCGTTCGGCAAGACGCTGTCGGCCGCGTAACACGGCCGCTCGTAGCAGTACGGCTCAGCGCGTGATCGGCCCCGCGCCCGGCAGCGGATTGCCGAGCGCGTCGGTCGGCACGGCCTGCTGCTCGAACGCCGCGAAATACGCGGCCCATTGCGTGCCGCTCACGCGCACGAGCAGCGCGCCGTCCTGCCAGACGTCGTTGTGGTCGTTGTGGTCGTCACCCGCGCGATGCAGGTAGTTCGGGCCCGTCGAGCCCTGGTTCATGTGCGTGTCGTGGATGCCGTTGCCTTGCGCATAGGTGCGGCCGAACACGACGACGTCGAGGCCCTGCGACTGCGCGGCGTTCACGAGCCGCAGCAGCGACGGGATCGGCTCCGGATGCTCGGTGCCGTCCATCACCGCGCTCGCGCGCCACGCGCCCGTCTCGTTCAGGATGTCGCTGCGCAGGTAGTCGAGCGCGGGCAGCGCGGCCTGCCCCGTCAGATCGGTATAGCCCTCGGCCGCGGCGGCGAGCGTCGCCGTGACCGGATGGTGGAAATCGTAGACGAGCTTGTAGTTGAGCAAATCGTCCGCGTCGCTGGTGCCGACGTTGATCGCGACGTCCCAGTCGCCCGCCGGCAGCGCCAGCGTCAGGTGAACGTGATACTGGATCTCGCGGCCGTGCGGCGAGCCCTTCAGCCTCGCCACCGACGTCACCTTCGCCTTCACGAAACCGTAGTCCAGACTCATGCGTGTTCTCCGTGTCCCGATGGGTCATCGATGCTACGCGGCCCGTGTGTCGGTTTGCCGACGGCCAGCCGCGTGCACGACCCAACAGTCGAATGGAGTGGCGTTTGCGCGCAGAGTTCGACGCGATCGACCAAGACGAAAAAAAGCCGTCACGGTTTCTGCCGTGACGGCTTTTCGACAGCCCGGATGCGACCTGCGCAACCGGGCCCGCTCACTCCATCACTTACTCGCCCAGATACGCGGCACGCACCTTCGGATCGTCGAGCATCTGCTTCGCGTCGCCTTCCATCGTGACCGTGCCCGAATCCATCACGTAGCCGCGGTCGGCTGCCTGCAGCGCAAGGCGTGCGTTCTGCTCGACCAGCAGCACCGTGATGCCTTCCTTCGAGATCTCGCGCACCACTTCGAAGATCTTCTCGACCATGATCGGCGACAGCCCCATCGACGGTTCGTCGAGCAGCAGCAGCTTCGGCTTGGACAGGATCGCGCGCGACATCGCCAGCATCTGCTGCTCGCCGCCCGACAGCGTGCCCGCGAGCTGCGTCGCGCGTTCCTTCAGGCGCGGGAAGAAGCCGAACATCCGGTCGACGTCCTTCTTGATCTGCTCGTTGTCGTTGCGCAGGTACGCGCCCATCTGCATGTTCTCGATGATCGACATGCGCGCGAAGATCCCGCGGCCTTCCGGCACCATCGCGAGGCCGCGCTTGAGCAGCTCGTGCGACGGGATGCCCTTGATCGACTTGCCTTCATACTCGATGTCGCCCGCCGAGTACGGCTTCAGGCCGGTGATCGCCTTCATCGTCGTGGTCTTGCCGGCGCCGTTCGCACCGATCAGCGTCACGAGCTCGCCCTGACGGACTTCCATGTCAACGCCCTTGACGGCCTGAATGCCGCCGTAGTTGACCTGCAAGCCCTTGATTTTCAACATTGCCGCTGCCATCAGTGCACCCCTGCGCCGAGATATGCCTCAATCACCTTCGGATTCTTCTGCACGTCCTGCGGCAGACCTTCGGCGATCACCTTGCCGTAATCGAGCACCGTCATCCGGTTGCACAGCCCCATCACGAGCTTCACGTCGTGCTCGATCAGGAGAATCGTGCGGCCGTCCGAGCGGATCTTGTCGAGCAGGCGCGTGAGTTCGACCTTCTCGGTCGCGTTCATCCCGGCTGCCGGCTCGTCGAGCGCGAGCAGCTTCGGGTCGGTCGCGAGGGCCCGGGCGATTTCCAGCCGACGCTGGTGGCCGTACGACAGGTTGCGCGACGTGTAGTCCGCGTACTGCAGCACGCCGACGTATTCGAGCAGCTCGATCGCGCGTTCCTTGATCTCGCGCTCTTCCTGGCGTTCGGCCGGCGTCTGGAACACCGCGCCGAGCAGCCCGTGCTTGGTGCGCACGTGGCGGCCCACCATCACGTTCTCGAGCGCCGTCATCCCGCCGAACAGGCGGATGTTCTGGAACGTGCGCGCGATGCCAGCCTTGGCCACCTGGTGCACGGCCGTCGGCGTGTAGTTCGTGCCGTCCAGCTTGAAGTCGCCGGAGTCGGGCGTGTAGAGGCCCGTGATCACGTTGAAGAACGTCGTCTTGCCGGCGCCGTTCGGGCCGATCAGACCGTAGATCTCGCCTTCGCGGATCTGCAGGCCGACGTCGGACAGCGCCTGCAGCCCGCCGAAGCGCTTGTTCACGCCCGAGACGGACAGTCGGATTTGCTTGTCGCTCATGTGTGTATCCCCTTGTCCGTAGGTTAAGCGCGCACCGGCTTCTTGCTGTTGCGCTTCGCCAGTTTCGCGATCTTGTCCTCATGCTTCGGCGCGGGCCACAGGCCTTCCGAGCGGTACAGCATGATGATCACCATCGCGAGGCCGTACAGCGCCTGACGGATCACTTCGGTGTCGACGATGTCATGACCGAACAGCGCGTGCTGCAGCGGGCTCATCGTCGAGCGCAGGAATTCCGGGAAGATCGCGAGCAGCACCGCGCCCAGGATCACGCCCGGGATGTGGCCCATGCCGCCGAGCACCACGCAGGCGAGCACGACGATCGATTCCCAGAACGTGAACGACTCGGGCGACACGAAGCCCTGGAACGCACCGAACATCGAGCCCGACAGGCCGCCGAACGACGCGCCCATCGCGAACGCGAGCAGCTTCACGTTACGGGTGTTGATGCCCATCGCCTTCGCGGCGATCTCGTCTTCGCGGATCGCGGCCCACGCGCGGCCGATACGCGAGTGCTGCAGACGCGTACACACCCAGATCACCAGCAGCGAGCAGAGCACGAACAGGTAGTAGTACATGTACACCGACGGCAGCTGGAAGCCGAACAGCGTATGCGTCTGCGACAGGTTGAAGCCGCCGACGTGCACCGGATCGATGCCCGTGATCCCCTTCGGGCCGTTGGTGATGTTCACCGGACGGTCGAGGTTGTTCATAAAGATCCGGACGATTTCACCGAAGCCGAGCGTGACGATCGCCAGGTAGTCGCCGCGCAGGCGCAGCGTCGGCGCGCCGAGCAGGATCCCGAAGGTCGCCGCCAGCGCCATCGCGATCGGCACGATCAGCAGGAACGGCACGTGCAGCCCGTTCGGCGCGAGCGCCGCGATCCACTCGAACTGCGAGGTCAGGTGCGGCGAGCTCAGGAGCGCCGCCGTGTAGGCGCCCACCGCGTAGAACGCGATGTAGCCGAGGTCGAGCAGGCCGGCAAAGCCGACCACCACGTTCAGGCCCAGCGCGAGCATCACGTACAGCATCGCGAAGTCGAGCACGCGGACCCAGTAGTTGCCGCCGGCCGAGCCGATGATGATCGGCGCGGCGATCACGAACGCGGCGGTCAGGATGCCGATGACGACGGTCTTGGCGGTATTGCGCTCTTCGACCAGCGACGTCGACGATTCGATCGGTTGAATGGATGTCATGTTGTTTGCTCCCCTTCCGTTACGCGCGGTCCGCGACCCGTTCGCCCAGCAGGCCCGACGGGCGGAACACCAGCACGATGATCAGCACGACGAAGGCGAACACGTCCTGGTAGTTACTGCCGAATACGCCGCCCGTGAGGTTGCCGATGTAGCCGGCCCCGAGCTGCTCGATCAGGCCGAGCAGCACGCCGCCGACCATCGCGCCGCCCAGGTTGCCGATCCCGCCGAGCACCGCCGCGGTGAACGCCTTCATGCCGGGGATGAAGCCCATGTAGAAGTGCACGTTGCCGTATTCGGACGCGATCATCACGCCGGCCAGCGCGGCGAGTGCGGAGCCGATCATGAACGTCGCGGAGATCACGAAGTTCGGATTCACGCCCATCAGGCTCGCCGTGTTCGGGCTTTCGGCGATCGCGCGCATCGCGCGGCCGAGCTTGGTCTTGTGCACGAGCAGCAGCAGGCCGCCCATCACGATGAACGCGACCGCGATGATCACGATTTCAGTGACCGAGATCACGGCGCCGGGGGTCGTGTCGGTGGCCTTGATCACGTTGATCGGGTCGGTCGGCAGCAACTGCGGGAACGGCAGCGGGTTGCGCGACCAGATGATCATCGCAGCGGTCTGCAGCAGGATCGACACGCCGATCGCGGTGATCAGCGGGGCGAGACGCGGCGCGCGGCGCAGCGGCCGGTATGCGACGCGTTCGATGGTGAAGCCGACGAACGCACAGACGACCGCGGCGATGCCCAGGCCGATCGTCAGCGTCGCGACGTTGCCGAGTCCGGGAAAGTGGTTCTGCAGCACGGTGATGGCCGACAGCGCGACCATCGCGCCGATCATCAGCACGTCGCCGTGCGCGAAGTTGATGATGCCGAGAATGCCGTACACCATCGTGTATCCCAACGCGATGATGGCGTACACACTGCCGAGCACCAGCCCGTTGAGAACCTGCTGGACGAAAATATCCATTTAAAGCTCCTTGGCCCGTGCTGCCGGAGGACGTTGCGCCCCGCGGGTAAGCGAGGAATCGCGCCTTCTCGGCGACACTGCGGGTACTAGTCGATACCGGTAAGGGTGGATCGTTCCGGCGCGCGCCGCCCGGCCTGTACGGCCGGACCTGCCGCCGGAGCGGATACAAAAACGGCACCGCACTGTTCCGGTGCCGTCATGAGTCCCGTCGCTAAATCGTCACGACATCGAGGACGGTGTTCGTGGCCTCCTTGAAGTCGTGGGGCTGCATGCCGAGACGGCCGTCGTCCGGTTTCCCGGCATCCGTGCCTTGGCCCGTCCAGTGCCATGCAAGCATCGCGCCAGGACGGATCGGATTCCGCGTCGCGTCGCCGGCGAGGGCGTTGCGACAGCCGCTCCCGACTTTCGTCAGGACTGCATCGGAATCCATCGTACGAACCAGACTGCGCGTCGCGACACGGTCGGTCGCGGCGGCGCGCTGTTTCGTCGAATCGAATTGAAGGGGGGACAGTGGCCTCGGCACGCTGCCGGCCTGGCCGTGAGCGTCCGGCATCCGTCGATCGGCGGCTGACCGCGACGCAGCCGGCATACCCGCTGCCGGCCCGGTCGTCGGGCCGGGCACGTGGATTTCCTCGATCGTCAAACTCGTCAAACGTGCCCCGTTTTCCTTGTCCCTGCCCAGTTGCGCGATACGGCGCGCCGATGGCGCCGCACGTCCGGCTCCGGCGACGCGCACGTCGCCGGCCGATGGTGCCGCGCCCCCCGCGGCCTCCCTGCCCGCCTCGCCGTCGCTCTTTTTGCTGCAGCCGGCAAGCATTGCAACCGGCGCGGCGACGGACACGGCGTAAGCCAACTTCACATGCATTGAATGGTCTCCCGCGCCTTGCCAAATCCCGATTTCAAAGCCATTCCGGCTTGAAAACGGGCGCATTGTAACTCCATTTATAGGACGCCAATATTCCTGATTCGATGGGGTTTTCCTGCATTGCAACCAATTTTGAGACACGATTGGGCGCAGCCGGAGCAACCGGGTTGCACCATGACCGGGAATAATGGTTGCGATTTGAATTTCGAGGCACAAAAAAAGCGCGCCGGGAGGGCGCGCTTCGGTGTTCCGCGGAGTGCGATGCGGCAATCAGGCGGCGGGCGGCAGGTTCAACCCGCGCGGCAGCGGAAACGACACGTTTTCCTCGATGCCGTCGAGTGCGCGGACGTTGCGCACGCCGAGTTCGCGCAGCCGCGCGATCACGGCCTGGGCGAGCACCTCGGGCGCCGACGCGCCGGCCGTCACGCCGATGCGGCGCTTGCCGGCAACCCATGCCGGATCGATCTGGTCCGGTGCATCGACCATGTACGCGGCCACGCCGCGCTTTTCGGCCACTTCGCGCAGCCGGCTCGAGTTCGAGCTGTTCGGACTACCGACCACGATCACGACGTCGCATTGCGGCGCCATGAACTTCACCGCGTCCTGGCGGTTCTGCGTCGCGTAGCAGATGTCCTGCTTCTTCGGCTCGCGGATCTTCGGATACTTCGCCTTCAGCGCGCCGATGATCTCGGCCGCGTCGTCGACGGACAGCGTCGTCTGCGTGACGAGCGCGATGCGTTCGGGATCGGCGAGCTCGAGCTTCTGCACGTCCTCGACGCTTTCGACGAGGTGCATGCCGCGCTCCACCTGGCCCATCGTGCCTTCGACTTCGGGATGGCCCTTGTGCCCGATCATGACGATGTCGACACCGTCCTGGCGCATTTTCGCCACTTCGACGTGCACCTTCGTGACGAGCGGACAGGTTGCGTCGTAAATGCGCAGCCCGCGCACGTCGGCCTCGTCGCGCACGGCTTTCGACACGCCGTGCGCACTGAAGATCACGGTGTTGCCGGCCGGCACTTCCTCGAGCTCCTCGACGAAGATCGCGCCCTTCTTCTTCAGATCCTCGACCACGTACTTGTTGTGGACGATTTCGTGACGCACGTAGATCGGCGCACCGTGCATCGCGATGGCGCGCTCGACGATCTCGATCGCGCGGTCGACGCCCGCGCAGAAACCGCGCGGCTGGGCCAGCAGGATTTCGGCGTCGGCGGCGACGGTCTGCCCGGACAGCGTATCGGTGGTACTCATGATTACAGGATTCCGATGATTTTCACTTCGAACGTGAGCGCCTGGCCCGCGAGCGGATGATTGAAGTCGAACAGCGCGGAAGTCTCGCTGACTTCCTTCAGCACCCCCGCGTAGCGACCGCCATCCGGCGCATTGAACTCGATGAGTTCGCCCGGCGTGAAATCGTCGCCGACCATCCCGTTCTCGCGCAGCGTCGACAGCGTCACGCGCTGGAGCATGTCCGGATTGCGGGGGCCGAACCCCTGATCGGGGGCTAGCTGAAAAGTCGAATGGTCGCCGACCCTGAGCCCGAGCAGAATCTGTTCCAGCGACGGCGCCAGTTGCCCCGCGCCCAGCAACAGCGTGGCCGGCTTGTCCGAGAAGGTGTTGACGATGTCGGCGCCGTCGGCCAGTGCCAGCCGGTAATGCAACGTGACGTGGGAACCGGGCTTCACTTCGGATAGATCGATGAGGCTCATGAATTACTCGTTCAGTCGGCGCCCGCTACGGCCGAATGGCCCGGCGCAAAGCCAATATTGTAAGTCACCTGAGCGTGCAAGGCGGAAAGTGCGACGACGTTGCGCACGCCGCCCGCCGCCAATGGAGTTCCGACCATGCTGTCTCCCTGCCCCATCCTGCCGTCGGCCGAATGCCGCGACACCCCTGATACGCCGGCCGATCCGCCCGGCCGCGTCATCCCGATCAACCGGCGCAGGCGCCGTCCGGGCGACTGGCGGCCCGAGCGGCCGCGCGAACGGTTGCTGGAACGCGGGCCGGCCGCGCTGACCGACGACGAGCTGATCGCGCTGCTGCTCGGCACCGGCAAGCCCGGTCACGATGTATTCGTCACCGCCCGCGCACTGGTCGATCAGTTCGGCACGCTGCACGGGCTGCTCGAAGCGACCGCCGACGATTTCGAGGCGCACCCCGGCATCGGCCCCGCACGCTCCGCGCGGCTCGTCGCGGTCACCGAGATCGCGCGGCGCATGCTGGTGGAGAAGGCGGAAGAACGGATGCAGATCGACTCGCCGGGTGCCGTCGAGGATTGTTTGCGACTGAAGATCGGCACGCGCCAGTACGAAGTGTTCATCGCGGTCTATCTGGACGCGCGCAATCGCCTGATCGACATGGAGGAAATCGCGCGCGGCTCGCTCACGCGCATGGCCGTCTATCCGCGCGAGATCGTGCGCCGCGCGATGAAACACAACGCCGCGGCGCTGATCGTCGCGCACAACCATCCGTCGGGCGCGGTGCAGCCGAGCGCGGAAGACCGCCGCCTGACCCGCGTGCTGAAGGACGCGCTCGAACTCGTCGACGTGCGGTTGCTCGATCATGTCGTCGTCGGCGTCAGCGATACTTTCTCGTTCGCGCGGGCCGGTTGGCTGTAGACTGTGGCGCGGCGGCCCATCCCAGGGCGCCGCAACGACGAAGCGAAATTAGGTTTGATTTTTCTGAACTTTTTCTGCTAGAATCGTCGTCTGTCTTTTTTCCAACCAGTTCTAGCCATCGAAGGGCCTTGTCTGTAAGGGCTACGGCGTTCTGAGTGCAGCCATGGATCACGTGGCAGTGCGATGGAACCTTCACCGGCGATCGAACCCCGAATTTAGCGTATTAGGAGTGCTCTCATGGCACGCGTATGCCAAGTAACTGGGAAAGCGCCGATGAGCGGCAACAACGTTTCCCACGCCAACAACAAGACGAAGCGCCGCTTCCTCCCGAACCTGCAAAACCGCCGGTTCTGGGTTGAGAGCGAAAACCGCTGGGTGCGCCTGCGCGTCTCGAACGCCGGCCTGCGCCTGATCGACAAGAACGGCATCGATTCCGTGCTCGCTGACCTGCGCGCACGCGGCGAAGCCTAAGCCCAAGGAGCACAATCATGGCAAAAGGCGCCCGCGACAAGATCAAGCTTGAGTCGACCGCTGGTACGGGTCACTTCTACACGACCACGAAGAACAAGCGCAACATGCCGGAAAAGATGGCGATCAAGAAGTTCGATCCCGTCGTCCGCAAGCATGTGGAATACAAAGAAACCAAGATCAAGTAATCTCCGGTTTCTGCCAGCCTGACGGCGACCGAAAAGCCCCGCACATGCGGGGCTTTTTGTTTTGCGCGTGTTTTGCGCGCACGCTCGAGCCCGACGCGGTATGCTCTCCCCTTCCGCGGCCACGGTCGCCGGAACGCACAAGATCAAAAGCGTAACGATGGAGATGCAGCATGAAATTCGACGTGGCGATCGTCGGCAGCGGCCTGGCAGGGCTGTCGGTCGCACTCAACCTGGCCAGCACGCGACGTGTCGCACTGATCGCGAAACGTTCGATGATGGAGGGGGCGAGCGATAACGCTCAGGGCGGCATCGCGGCGGTCCTCGACTCGGCGGACAGCATCGAGAACCACGTCGACGACACGCTGGTCGCCGGTGGCGGCCTGTGCGACGAAGGCGCGACGCGCTACATCGTCGAGCACGGCCGCGAAGCCATCGAATGGCTGATCTCGCAAGGCGTCCCGTTCACGAAGGACGACGCGGCCGAACTCGGCTTTCACCTGACGCGCGAAGGCGGCCACAGCCACCGGCGGATCATCCATGCGGCCGATGCGACCGGCCATGCGGTGCTCGCGACGCTGTCGGAGCGGGCGCGCCAGCATCCGAACATCACGTTCTTCGAAAACCACCATGCGATCGACCTGATCACGTCCGACCGGCTCGGCCTGCCCGGCCGCCGCTGTCACGGCCTGTATGCGCTCGACGTCGACAACGACCGCACGATCACGATCGAGGCGCCGCACACCGTGCTCGCCACCGGCGGCGCCGGCAAGGTCTACCTGTACACGACGAACCCCGACACCGCGACCGGCGACGGCATCGCGATGGCATGGCGGGCGGGCTGCCGCGTGTCGAACATGGAATTCATCCAGTTCCACCCGACCTGCCTGTTCCATCCGTATGCGAAGTCGTTCCTGATTTCGGAGGCCGTGCGCGGCGAAGGCGGCCTGCTGAAGCTGCCCGACGGCACCCGCTTCATGCCCTCGCACGATCCGCGCGCGGAGCTCGCGCCGCGCGACATCGTCGCGCGCGCGATCGACTTCGAGATCAAGAAGCGCGGGATCGACTGCGTGTATCTCGACATCAGCCATCAGCCGGAAGCGTTCCTGCGCGAACACTTCCCGATGATTCATGCGCGCTGCCTCGAATTCGGCATCGACATCGCGAAACAGCCGATTCCCGTCGTGCCGGCCGCGCACTATACGTGCGGCGGCGTCGTCACCGATCTCGCAGGGCGCACCGATCTCGCCGGCCTGTATGCGGTCGGCGAAACGTCGTACACGGGGCTGCACGGCGCGAACCGGCTCGCGAGCAACTCGCTGCTCGAATGTCTCGTGATCGGCCGCGCGGCAGCCGAGGCGATCGAGGCGGCCGGCTTCGACGCCGACACGCCGGCCACGCTGCCCGCGTGGGACGAAAGCCGTGTGTCGGATGCGGACGAGGAAGTCGTCGTCGCACACAACTGGGACGAACTGCGCCGCCTGATGTGGAACTATGTCGGCATCGTGCGCACCGACAAGCGCCTCGAACGCGCGAAACATCGCCTGTCGCTGCTGCGCGACGAAATCCACGAGTACTACGCGAACTTCCGCGTGACACGCGATCTGCTCGAACTGCGCAACCTGGTCGACGTGGCCACGCTGATCGTCAAGAGTGCGCACTCCCGCCGCGAAAGCCGCGGGTTGCACTACAGCCGCGACTGGCCGCATACGCTGCCGAAGGCGTTGCCGAGCGTGCTCACGCCGCGCGTGCGCCGCTGAGCGGCGCGCCGCCCTGCCCGGCGGCGGCCGCAGCACAAGAAAAAAGCCGTTGGCGTTTGCGCGCCAACGGCTTTTTGTCTGATCGGATGACGTTCGGTCAGTCGACGATTCGCATCGAATAGTCGGTCGCCCGCACGTCCTTCGTCAGCGCGCCGATCGAGATCCGATCGACGCCCGTCTCCGCGAACGCACGCACCGTATCGAAATTGACGCCGCCGGAGACTTCGAGCACGGCCTTGCCCTCCGCCACGCGCACCGCTTCGCGCATCATGTCGAGCGTGAAGTTGTCGAGCAGCACCGACTGCGCGCGATGCGCGAGCGCCGTGTCGAGCTGCGCGAGCGTCTCGACTTCGATCTGCACCGGCACACCTGACTCCAGCGCGAACGCCGCATCGAGCGCCTCGCCGACACCGCCTGCCGCCGCGATGTGGTTCTCCTTGATCAGGATGCCGTCGTACAGCGCGAGCCGCTGGTTCTCGCCGCCGCCCACGCGCACTGCGTACTTCTGCGCGAGCCGCAGCCCCGGCAGCGTCTTGCGCGTATCGAGGATCTTCGCGCGCGTGCCTTCGACGCGCTCGACGTAACGGCGCGTCGCCGTCGCGACACCCGACAGCAGTTGCAGGAAGTTCAGCCCGTTGCGCTCGGCCGTCAGCAGCGCACGAGCGGGCCCTTCGAGTTCGCAGACGGTCGAATCAGCCGTCATCCGGTCGCCTTCGCGATAGCGCCATTGCACGACGATCGACGGATCGATCCGGGCGATCACGCCCTCGAACCACGGTACACCGCACAGCACGGCTTCCTCGCGCACGATGATCCGCGCGCGGCGGCGCTCGCCGGCCGGCACGAGCCGCCCGGTCTGGTCGCCGGTGCCGACGTCTTCGGCGATCGCGTCGGCCACGTTGCGCGCGATCGCTTCGCCGAATGCCGCGCCGTACTGGGCGCGGACGGCTTCGAACAGCGGGGATACGGCGTTGCTCATGCCGCCCCCACGTTCGCGAACAGCGACTGGTCGCGCTGCAGATCGCCGCTCGCCTGCACACGCTTCTTGTGCGCGGCCGCGAATTCGAGCATCCGGTCGATCGGCAAACGCGCACGCTCGCCGATCGCGGGATCGACGAAGATCTCGTTGTGACCGCGTTCGAGCACGTCGGCGAGGTTCGCGAGGCCGTTCATCGCCATCCACGGGCAGTGCGCGCAGCTCTTGCAGGTCGCGCTGTTGCCGGCCGTCGGCGCGGCAATGAAGGTCTTGCCGGGCGCGGCCAGCTGCATCTTGTGCAGGATGCCGAGATCCGTCGCGACGATGAAACGCTTCGCATCGAACTTGACGGCCGCGTCGATCAATTGCGTGGTCGAACCGACGACATCGGCCTGCGCGACGACGTTTTCCGGCGACTCGGGGTGGACGAGCACCTTCGCGTCCGGATATTCGGCGCGCAGCAGGTCGAGCTCGATGCCCTTGAATTCGTCGTGGACGAGACACGAGCCCTGCCACAGCAGCATGTCCGCGCCGGTCTTCTTCTGGATATAGCTGCCGAGATGACGGTCCGGCGCCCAGATGATCTTTTCGCCGCGTGCATGCAGGTCCGCCACGATCTCGAGACCGATCGACGACGTGACCATCCAGTCCGCGCGCGCCTTCACGGCCGCGCTGGTGTTCGCGTAGACGACGACGGTACGGTCCGGATGCGCATCGCAGAACGCCGAGAATTCGTCGACCGGGCAGCCGAGGTCGAGCGAACAGGTCGCGTCGAGATCGGGCATCAGGATCCGTTTGTTCGGGCTCAGGATCTTCGCGGTTTCGCCCATGAAGCGCACGCCGGCAACGACCAGTGTCTGAGCGTCGTGATCGCGGCCGAAGCGGGCCATTTCGAGCGAATCGGCCACGCAGCCGCCCGTTTCGTCGGCCAGTTCCTGCAGTTCGGCATCCACGTAGTAGTGGGCGACGAGCACGGCCTTTTCACGGGCGAGCAGCGCCTTGATGCGTGCCTTCAGCGCAGCGCGCTCCTCGGCGGACGGCGCGTCGGGCACCTTGGCCCATGCCTGTCCGACGCCGCACACGGTCCCTGCTGCGACGGGCCGGTCGTACTCGACGGGTTTGATCGTCGATTGCATCTCCATATCTCCTGTCGACCCAAGTTAGCGCTTCAGCGCTTACTTGGGTCCCATGCATAGCAGTCGGCCGGAGTGAATGCTTCAACACTTACACCGGCCCCAAGCCTCATACCAATCCCGGTGCTGCCGATCCGTCAAAAACCGGCGGCCCAAATGAAAAAACCCCGCCAACGCGGGGTTTGTGACGTCCTGAGATTCTAATCGATTTCGAATCAGGCGTAGCGACGCAGGCGTGTCGCGAATTCCTGCAGCGCCTTGATGCCGCTTTGTTCTGCGCGGTGGCACCAATCCTGCAATTGCGCGAGAAGCTGTTCGCGCGACGCGGTCGAACGATCCCAGATCGCGGCGAGATCCTGGCGCAGCTGGAAGTACGTATGCAGCTTCTGGCTGTTCGCGAAGATTTCCGGCAGCAGCTTCTTCTGCGGCTCGTCGAGGCCGTCGGCGTCCTTGTGGAACCACTTGCGCGCGCCGCGCATCAACTGGTACTTCTCGCTCGAACCGAGTTCCTTCAGGTGCGCGAGCTCCTGGCGGTACGCACGCTTCACGGCCTTGCCGTAACGCGCCATCACTTCGTAGCGGTTCGACAGCACGGCCTGCAGCGTTTCCTGGTCGAGCACCGTCTTCGGCTTGTTCAGGCGCGGCGTCGGCGCGACCTTCTTCACCTTCGCGAGACCGAATGCCGACATGATGCGGATGTACATCCAGCCGATGTCGAACTCGTACCACTTGTTCGACAGCTTCGCCGACGTCGCGAACGTGTGATGGTTGTTGTGCAGCTCTTCGCCGCCGATCACGATGCCCCACGGGAACAGGTTCGTGCTCGCGTCGGCCGAGTTGAAGTTGCGATAGCCCCAGAAGTGACCGAAGCCGTTGACGACGCCCGCCGCCCAAAACGGGATCCACACCATCTGCACGGCCCACACGGTCAGGCCGAGCACGCCGAACAGCGCGACGTCGATCACCATCATCATGCTGATGCCGAGAATCGGGTACTTCGAGTAGACGTTGCGCTCGAGCCAGTCATTCGGCGTGCCGTGGCTGAACTTGCGCATCGTCTCTTCGTTCTTCGCTTCCGCGCGATACAGCTCGGCGCCCTCGAGGAACACCTTCCAGATGCCGCGCGTCTGCGGGCTGTGCGGATCTTCCTCGGTCTCGCACTTCGCGTGGTGCTTGCGGTGAATCGCGGCCCACTGGCCAGTCAGCATGCCGGTGGTCATCCACAGCCAGAAACGGAAGAAGTGGCTCGCGATCGGATGCAGCTCCAGCGCGCGGTGCGCCTGGCAGCGGTGCAGGTAGACGGTCACGCCGATGATCGTGACGTGCGTGACGGCGAGCGCGAACAACGCGACCTGCCACCACGAAAAACGCAGGAGCCCGTGGGAAAGAAAATCGAGCAGGGAATTCAACAAGGCAGTTACCTGTGATGAGAGCGACGCCGCACCGGCGTCAGAAGAATGAAAGCATACCGCGTGTAGACCAGAATTTTACTTCAACCGTTCCAAGTCTTTGTAAAAAATGAATATTTTCTTGCCCTGACGCAATCCGCGCGGTCCATGTCCGGACTGGGAAAGGCCCGCGATCCGGTTTCGACCGCGGAATCGGTACGATTGACCGCCCGTGGCCGCTACGCCGCCGGCGCGCGCCCGTCCAGCGCACCATTGGCAAGCGCCGGATCGAGCCCGGCCGCCACGCCCGCCGCCGCGGGAAAGCCGTCCGGCAGCCCGACCACGCGCACTTCGCGCTGCGGAAACGGAATCGAGATCCCGTGCTCGCTGAACAGCCGCCAGATGTTGCGGTTCACGCTCGAGCGCACGCCCGATGTCCCTTTCGCCGAATCCTCGATCCAGAAACCGAGCTCCAGATCGATGCCGTCCGCGCCGAACCCCACGAGGTACGGCGTCGGCGCCGGCTCGGCCAGCACGCGCGGCACGTCCGTCGCGGCGTCGGCGAGCAACGCGAGTGCCTGCTCGACGTCGCTCGTGTACGCGACCTGCACCGCGACTTTCGCGTAGCCGCGCGTCAGGTATGACGACTGGTTCTGCACGACGTCGGTGATCAGCTTCTCGTTCGGGATCAGCGTCTCGTTGCCGTCGAGGCCGCGCACGACCGTGTAGCGCGTGCGGATCTGCGTGACGACGCCCTGCAGCCCGCCGACGCTGATCGCATCGCCGAGCCGCAGCGAGCGGTCGAGCAGGATGATGAAGCCCGACACGTAGTTGCTGGCGATCTTCTGCAGCCCGAATCCGAGGCCGACGCCCACCGCGCCGCCGAACACGCCGAGCACCGTCACGTCGATGCCGACCAGCGACAGCCCGATCAGGATCGCCGCGAACACGAGCAGCGCACGGCCGACCCGCGACAGCACGACCTTCAGATTCGCGTCGAGCGTGCTCGCGCGCGACAGGCGATCCTCGAGCACCGAGCCGAGCCACATCGCGACCATCAGCGTCACGCACACCCACAGCGCGCCGGAGATCACCGACAGCAGCGTGAGGTGCGCGGTCGCGACCCGGAACTGCACGCTGTCGAGCCAACCCAGCACGTCGCGCTGGATACCGAGCACGGTCATCACCATCGCGGCCCACACGACGGTCGACACGATCTTCTCGACGATCGACAGCCACGCGTGCGTGTGGCCGTCGCGCGCGAACACGCGCCGCGCGAAGAAGAACAGCACGTAGATCAGCCCGATGCCGAACAGCGGCACGAGCGCGAGCGACAGCAGCGACGTCGACATGAACGGGTCGAACGCGAGCTGCGCGCCGCCGACGAACACGCTGCCGAACAGCGGAAACAACGCACGTTTCAGGCTTTGCGCGCCCGCGCCGGGCGCACGCCCGGCCGCCCGGCGCCGTGCATCGATCCGGCCGTGCACGAAGCGCGCCGCCACCCACGCGAAACACAGCGCACCGATGAGGATCGCCGCCTGCCAGATCATCACCGGCTGGTGGAAATCGCGAATCACCGATTCCAGCCGGTGCGACAGCAGGCGGCTCTGCAAATTCTCCATCGTCCGTCCGGGCAGTCGTTACTGCGCGGCGCGGCGCTCGAGCACCGCGGCGAAGAAGCCGTCGGTCGCGTGACGGTGCGGCCACAGCGACAGGTAGTCGCCCGTCTCGAGCTCGATGCGCTGGTCGGCCAGCACCTGCTGCGCCGGCACCAGCGTGAACTCCGGATGATCGGCCAGGAACTGTTCGACGATGCGCTCGTTCTCGGCGTCGAGCACGCTGCAGGTCGCGTAGACGAGCCGGCCGCCCTTTTTCACGAGTCGCGCGGCGCTCGCGAGGATCGACGCCTGCTTCGGCGTCAGTTCGTCGATCGCCGTGCGCGTCTGGCGCCACTTCAGGTCCGGATTGCGGCGCAGCGTGCCGAGGCCGCTGCACGGCGCGTCCACCAGCACGCGGTCGATCTTGCCGGCGAGCCGCTTGATCTTCGCGTCGTGCTCGCTGTCGATCAGCACCGGGTTCACGTTCGACAGCCCGCTGCGCGCAAGGCGCGGCTTCAGCTTCGCGAGACGCTTCTCCGAGATGTCGAACGCATAGAGGCGCCCGGTCGAGCGCATCATCGCACCGAGTGCAAGCGTCTTGCCACCCGCGCCCGCACAGAAATCGACGACCATCTCGCCGCGGCGCGGCGCGACCAGCGAGCACAGCAGCTGGCTACCTTCGTCCTGCACCTCGATCGCGCCTTCCTCGAACAGCTTCAGGCGCGTCAGCGCCGGCTTGCCGACCACGCGCACGCCGAACGGCGCGAACGGCGTCGCGCCCGCTTCGATGCCGCTCACCCGCAGCGCTTCGATCACCTGGTCACGGCTCGCCTTCTGCGCGTTGGCACGCAGGTCGAGCGGCGCCGGGTAGTTCAGCGCAGCGGCGAGCTGCGCGAGTTCCTCGGCGTCGAAACGCTCCGACAGCGCCTGGTGAATCCAGTCGGGCAGGTTCGTGCGAATGCGCACCGGCAGGCTCGTCGGATCGATCTTCGACACGTGCTCGAGCCACGCGGACTCGGTGTCGGACAGGAACGGCTTCAGCGCATTGCGCCCCATCGTCTGCATCAGGCCGAGCAGCGTGAGGCGCCGCGCGGGCGTGCCGGTGCCGCTCTCGGCCAGATGCGAGAACTCCATCTTCCGGCGCAGCACCGCGAACACGGCCTCGGCGATCACGCCGCGCTCCGCATGCCCGAGCTTCGGGTGCGCACGGAAGAACCGGCTCGTCGTCGCGTCGGCGGGGCCGGCGAACTTCAGCACCTCGGCGAGCAGGGTTTCGGTCTGGCCAATCAGGAATCCGTGCAGCTTCATACGCCCTCACTCGTTTCGGTTTGCGGTTGATCCGCGAAAATCCAGCGCGCCTCTTCGGGCGCGACCACTGCACGACCGTCCTCGAGGCGCAGGCGCCCTTCGACGAACCAGCGCACCGCACGCGGATACAGCACGTGCTCGACCGTCAGCACGCGTCGCGCGAGCGCGGCCGCGTCGTCGCCGGCACGCACCGGCACCGCGCCCTGCGCGACGATCGCGCCGCTGTCGAGCTCGGGAATGACGAAATGCACGCTCGCGCCATGCAGCGCGACGCCCGCATCCAGCGCCTGCTGGTGCGTGTGGATGCCCTTGAAGCTCGGCAGCAGCGACGGATGGATGTTGAGCAGCCGGCCCTCGTATCGTCTGACGAATGCAGGCGTGAGGATGCGCATGAAGCCGGCGAGAACGACGAGATCGGGCGCGAAACGGTCGATTTCGGCAGCGAGCGCTGCGTCGAAGCTGTCGCGGCCGTCGAACGACCGGTGGTCGACCACCGCCGTCGCCACCCCGTGCGACGCGGCAAAAGCCAGTCCGGCCGCATCGGGCCGGTTGGCGATCACGGCGGCAATCTCGGCCGGCCAGCGTTCCTGCGCGCACGCGCGGACGATGGCCTCCATGTTGCTGCCGCGACCGGAAATCAGGATCACGAGTTTTTTCATCCGCGAATTTTACCATTCGCCCTCGCGTTTCCCGCCTTCTCGGCCGTCGGCCCGCCCGAACGTTTATAATCTTCTGCTTTGCGGCATCCCACCGCCCATTCCCCGACGCTGCATCCGCTATCGTGAAAGTCTTCCGCGGCCTGCCCAACGCCGAGAGCCGCGCCCCGTGCGCGCTGACGATCGGCAACTTCGACGGTGTCCATCGCGGCCACCAGGCCCTGCTCGCGCGCGTGCGCGCGGCAGCGGACGCGCGCGGCCTGCCCGTGTGCGTGATGACGTTCGAGCCGCACCCGCGCGAATTCTTCAATCCGGCCGGCGCACCGCCGCGCATCGCGATGCTGCGCGACAAACTGGAAGCGTTGCGCGACCACGGGGTCGACCGCGTCGTCGTCGAGCACTTCAACCACACCTTCGCGAGCCAGTCGCCGCAGGCGTTCGTCGAACGCACGCTGGTGAACGGGCTGCACACGCGCTGGATGATGGTCGGTGACGATTTCTGCTACGGCGCGAAGCGCGCGGGCACCTTCGACACGCTGAAGGCGGCCGGCGAGCTGCACGGCTTCGAGGTCGAGCAGATGGGTACGGTGGCCGGCAGCGACGGCACGCGCATTTCCAGCTCCGGCGTGCGCGCAGCGCTCGCCGCGGGCGATCTCGACGCGGCCGCGCAGGCGCTCGGCCACGGCTACGCGATCAGCGGCCACGTCGCGCACGGGCTGAAGCTCGGCCGCGATCTCGGCTTCCCGACGCTGAACCTGCCGATCCAGCACAAGCGGCCGGCGCTCGCGGGCATCTTCGTCGTGCAGGTGCACGGCCTCGGCCCCGAGCCGCTGCCGGGCGTCGCGAGCCTCGGGCTGCGCCCGACCGTCGACGATTCGGGCCGCGTGCTGCTCGAAGTTCATCTGCTCGACTGGCACGGCGACGCGTACGGCAAGCTGATCCGTGTCGAATTCCTGAAGAAGCTGCGCGACGAGGCGAAATTCGACGATCTCGAGGCGCTGTCGCGCGCGATCGCGCTGGACGTCGCGAATGCCCGCGCCTACTTCACCGAACGCGACCATGCGCCGGGCAGCCGCGCGACGGGCTTCGCGACGTCGGCCACCGACCGAATTAGCTGATCCGGACGGCGGCGCCTCGCGCCGCACCCTCGCGCCGCCCTCGCGCGCGCCTACCCGATTCACGACGCCCGAGCGTCCCCCGATTTAGATAGCGATCCCATCATGAGCAACAAGAAAGCCGATTCGAAACCGCAGGCCAAGTATCCGGTCAACCTGCTCGACACGCCGTTCCCGATGCGCGGCGATCTGCCCAAGCGCGAGCCGCAGTGGGTCAAGGAGTGGGAAGAGCGCGGCATCTACGAGAAGATCCGCGCGGCCAGCAAGGGCCGCCCGAAGTTCATCCTGCACGACGGCCCGCCGTATGCGAACGGCGACATCCACCTCGGTCATGCGGTCAACAAGATCCTGAAGGACATCGTCGTCAAGTCGCGCAACATGGCCGGCTTCGACGCGCCGTACGTGCCGGGCTGGGATTGCCACGGGATGCCGATCGAGATCCAGATCGAGAAGCAGTTCGGCAAGTCGCTGCCGGCGGCCGAAGTGATGAGCAAGGCGCGCGCGTACGCGACCGAGCAGATCGAGAAGCAGAAAGTCGGCTTCAAGCGCCTCGGCGTGCTCGGCGACTGGGCCAACCCGTACAAGACGATGAACTTCGTGAACGAGGCGGAAGAAATCCGCGCGCTCGGCAAGATCATCGAGAAGGGCTACGTGTACCGCGGGCTGAAGCCGGTGAACTGGTGCTTCGACTGCGGCTCGGCGCTCGCGGAAGCGGAAGTCGAGTACAAGGATCGCACCGATCCGACGATCGACGTGATGTTCGCGTTCGCGGAGCCGGAAAAGACCGCGCACGCGTTCGGCCTGCCGGCACTGCCGCGCGCCGAGGGCGGCATCGTGATCTGGACCACCACGCCGTGGACGATCCCCGCCAACCAGGCGCTGAACCTCCATCCGGAAATCATCTACGCGCTGGTCGACACCGAGCGCGGGCTGCTGATCATCGCGCAAGAACGCGTCGAAGCCTGCATGACCGACTTCAAGCTGACGGGCCGCGTCGTCGCGACCGCGCCCGGCGTGAAGCTCGCGAACCTGCGCTTCCACCACCCGCTCGCATCGGCCCACCCCGGCTACAAGCGCACCGCGCCCGTCTACCTCGGCGACTACGTGACGACCGACACCGGTACCGGCGTCGTGCACTCGTCGCCCGCGTACGGTATTGAAGACTTCATGTCGTGCAAGGCGCACGGGATGACCGATTCCGACTTCATCAACCCGGTGATGGGCGACGGCCGCTACATCGAATCGCTGCCGCTGTTCGGCGGCCTGTCGATCTGGGATGCGAACCCGAAGATCGTCGACGCGCTGAACGCGGCCGGCTCGCTGCTGCGCAGCGAGAAGTACACGCACAGCTACATGCACTGCTGGCGCCACAAGACGCCGATCATCTACCGCGCGACGTCGCAGTGGTTCGCCGGCATGGACGTGACGCCGCAAGACGGCGGCAAGACGCTGCGCGAAACGGCGCTCGAAGGCGTCGACGCGACCGCGTTCTATCCGTCGTGGGGCAAGCAGCGCCTGTTCAGCATGATCGCGAACCGTCCCGACTGGACGCTGTCGCGCCAGCGCCAGTGGGGCGTGCCGATGGCGTTCTTCGTGCACAAGGAAACCGGCGAGCTGCACCCGCGCACGCTCGAGCTGCTCGAGGAAGTCGCGAAGCGCGTCGAACAGTCGGGCATCGAGGCGTGGCAATCGCTCGACCCGCGCGAGCTGATCGGCGACGACGCGAACCTGTACGAAAAGAACCGCGACACGCTCGACGTGTGGTTCGACTCGGGCACGACGCACTGGCACGTGCTGCGCGGCTCGCACAAGGATCAGCTGCAGTTCCCGGCCGACCTGTACCTCGAAGGCTCGGACCAGCATCGCGGCTGGTTCCACTCGTCGCTGCTCACCGCATCGATGATCGACGGCCGCGCGCCGTACAAGGGCCTGCTCACGCACGGCTTCACGGTCGACGGCGAAGGACGCAAGATGAGCAAGTCGCTCGGCAACGGCATCGACCCGCATGAAGTCGCGAACCGCCTCGGCGCGGAGATCATCCGCCTGTGGATCGCGTCGACCGACTACTCGGGCGAGCTCGCGATTTCCGAGGAAATCCTGAAGCGCGTGACGGAAGGCTATCGCCGCATCCGCAACACGCTGCGCTTCCTGCTCGCGAACCTGTCGGATTTCGACTTCGCGCAGCACGCGGTGCCGGTCGACGAATGGCTCGAGATCGACCGCTATGCGGTCGCGTTCTCGCAGCAACTGCAGACGGAGCTGCTCGGCC
The DNA here is from genome assembly GCF_014211915.1 of Burkholderia cenocepacia. Lineage (NCBI taxonomy): Bacteria > Pseudomonadati > Pseudomonadota > Betaproteobacteria > Burkholderiales > Burkholderiaceae > Burkholderia > Burkholderia cenocepacia. The sequence continues at coordinate 3,325,157 of NZ_CP060039.1, forward strand.
ACTACGAGAAGTACGAATTCCACCCGGTCGTCGCGAAGCTGCAGACGTACTGCTCGGAAGACCTCGGCGGCTTCTACCTCGACGTGCTGAAGGATCGCCTGTACACGAGCGCCGCCGATTCGCGCGCGCGCCGCTCCGCGCAGACCGCGCTGTATCACCTGACGCACGGGCTGCTGCGCGTGCTCGCGCCGTTCCTGTCGTTCACGGCGGAAGAAGCGTGGAAGGTGTTCCAGCCGGCGAGCGACACGATCTTCACGGAAACCTACTATGCGTATCCGGAAGTCGCCGGCTCGGCCGCGCTGATCGAGAAATGGGCACTGCTGCGCGACGTGCGCGGCAACGTGACGAAGGCGCTCGAGGAAGCGCGCACCGCGAACCGCATCGGTTCGTCGCTGCAGGCCGAAGTGGCCGTGCATGCGAGCGGCGCACGCTACGACGCGCTGACGAGCCTCGGCGACGACCTGAAGTTCGTGCTGATCACGTCGGCCGCGACGGTCGTCAAGGTCGACGACGAAGCGCAGGAAAGCGTCGACGTGGCCGCGTCGAAGTACCAGAAGTGCGAGCGCTGCTGGCACTACCGCGAAGATGTCGGCGCGCACGCCGAGCACCCGACGCTGTGCGGCCGCTGCTTCTCGAACCTGTTTGAAAACGGCGAAATCCGGAGCGCTGCTTAAATATGGCGAAGACCCTGTCGAAACCGGCCAGCGGCGCGCTCGCGCCCTGGCTCGGCATTTCGCTGATCGTGATCCTGTTCGACCAACTGTCGAAGATCGCGATCCTCAAAACGTTCGCGTACGGCGCGCAGCATGCGCTGACGTCGTTCTTCAACCTCGTGCTGGTGTACAACCGCGGCGCCGCGTTCGGCTTCCTGTCGACCGCGAGCGGCTGGCAGCGCTGGGCGTTCACCGCGCTCGGCGTCGGCGCGACGCTCGTGATCTGCTTCCTGCTGAAGCGCCACGGCCACCAGCGGCTGTTCAGCGTGTCGCTCGCGCTGATCCTCGGCGGCGCGCTCGGCAACGTGATCGACCGGCTCGTCTACGGTCACGTGATCGACTTCCTCGATTTCCACCTCGGCGCGTGGCACTTCCCGGCGTTCAACCTCGCCGATTCCGCGATCACGGTCGGCGCGGTGCTGCTGATCTACGACGAGCTGCGGCGCGTGCGCGGCGCGCGCTGAGCGCGCATACTCCGTGTCGACGGCCGGCTTCGCGCCGGCCGTTCCGTTTGACCCCAGGAGGCCTGAGTTGGCACACGCAGAACTTGCAGGAAAACACCTCGTTCTCGGCCTGACGGGCGGCATCGCCTGCTACAAGATCGCCGAACTCACGCGGCTGCTCGTGAAGGCCGGCGCGACCGTGCAGGTCGCGATGACCGACGCCGCCACCCAGTTCATCACGCCCGTCACGATGCAGGCGCTGTCGGGCCGGCCCGTCTATACGAGCCAATGGGACGCGCGTATCGACAACAACATGGCGCACATCGACCTGTCGCGCGAAGCCGACGCGATCGTGATCGCGCCCGCGTCGACCGATTTCCTCGCGAAGCTCGCGCACGGGTTCGCCGACGATCTCCTGTCGACGCTGTGCGTCGCACGCGACTGTCCGCTGCTCGTCGTGCCCGCGATGAACCGCCAGATGTGGCAGAACCCGGCCACGCAACGCAACGCCGCGCAACTGCGCGCGGACGGCGTGTCGGTGCTCGGCCCGGATTCGGGCGCGCAGGCGTGCGGCGAAGTCGGCGACGGCCGCATGCTCGAGCCCGAGGCGATCTATGAAGCGATCGTCGCGCACTTCGCGCCGAAGGTGCTCGCGCACCGCCGCGTGCTGATCACGGCCGGGCCGACGTTCGAACCGCTGGACCCGGTGCGCGGCCTGACGAACCGCTCAAGCGGCAAGATGGGTTTCGCGCTCGCGCGCGCCGCGCAACAGGCCGGCGCCGACGTGCATCTCGTCGCCGGGCCGGTCGCGCTCGACACGCCGTGGGGCGTGTACCGCCAGGACGTGCAGACCGCGCAGCAGATGTACGACGCAGTGATGCATGCAGTGGCCGACGCCGAGATCTTCATCGCGGTGGCCGCGGTCGCCGACTGGCGCGTCGACCAGCCGGCCGAGCACAAGATGAAGAAGACGGCCGACCGCAAGATGCCGGCGCTCGCGTTCGTCGAGAATCCCGACATCCTCGCGTCGGTCGCGGCGCTGCCCGATGCGCCGTTCTGCGTCGGCTTCGCGGCCGAAAGCGGCGACCTCGACGTGCACGGCGACGAGAAGCGCAAGCGCAAGAACGTGCCGCTGCTCGTCGGCAATCTCGGCCCGCTGACGTTCGGCCGCGACGACAACGAAGTCGTGCTGTTCGAGGCCGCCGGCCTCACGCGCCTGCCGCCTGCCCCGAAGGACGAACTCGCGCACGTGCTCGTCGCGGAAATCGCGAAGCGCCTGCCCGACAACCGCCTGATCTGATCCCGCGCGGCGGCCATAGCCGCCGCGCCCTTCCCGACCGATTCGACGACCGCATGAAACTCGACCTGAAGATTCTCGACGCGCGCATGCGCGACTACCTGCCCGCCTACGCGACCACCGGCAGCGCCGGCCTCGACCTGCGCGCGTGCCTCGACGCACCGGTCACGCTGCAGCCGGGCGAAACCACGCTCGTGCCGACGGGCCTCGCGATCCACCTTGCGGACCCCCGCTATGCGGCGCTGATCCTGCCGCGCTCGGGCCTCGGCCACAAGCACGGGATCGTGCTCGGCAACCTCGTCGGCCTGATCGATTCCGACTACCAGGGCCAGTTGATGGTCTCGACGTGGAATCGCGGCCAGACCGAGTTCGTGCTGAACCCGTTCGAGCGCCTCGCGCAGCTCGTGATCGTGCCGGTCGTGCAGGCGCAGTTCAACATCGTCGACGAATTCACCGAGAGCGATCGCGGCGAAGGCGGCTTCGGCAGCACCGGTCGCCACTGACCCACGCGGTACGAAAAAAGGGGCCGCGGCCCCTTTTTCTTTTTGCGCGCCATCACGTGCATCCCGGTTGCGCGACTCGCGCAGGCGCCGGTTCGCGACGCCACGATCAGCGCGCGTGCTGGTGCCGGTAATGCAGCGCGTAGGCAAGCGTCAGCAGCACGACGAATACGACGCCGACCACCATCGTCATCCGGAATTCGCGCGTGAAAGCGGTCGTCAGCAGGATCGCCGCGACGAGCCCCGCACCGAGCAGGCTGCCGAACGGATGCCCCCACATCCGGAACGCGAGCGCAGGGCCGCGATACCGCGCACGGAACCGCAGATGCGTGACGAAGATCATCAGCCACGTGAACAGCGCGCCGAACATCGCGATCGCCATCATCACCGTGAACGCGGTGTCGGGCGCGAGCGCGACCAGCACGGCCGCCACCGCGACGCCGCTCGTCGAGACCCACAGCGCCGCCCGCGGCACGCCGTTCGCGCCGAGCCGGCCGAACACCGCGGGCGCGAGGCGCGCGCGCGACAGGCTGAACATCATGCGCGTCGTCACGTAGAGCTGGCTGTTCATCGCCGACAGCGCCGCGATCAACAGCACGAAGTTGATCACGCCGGCCGCGTACGGCACGTGCGTCGCGGCCATCACCTTCACGAACGGGCTTTCGTCGGTGCCGGCCTGCGTCCACGGCACGATCGCGAGCATCAGCGCGAGCGTCAGCAGGTAGAACAGCACGAGGCGGAACACGGTCGAGCGGAATGCGCGCGTGACCGCGTGCTGCGGATCGCGCGCCTCGCCGGCCGCGATCGCGACCGCTTCGATGCTCATGTAGCTGAAGATCGCGACGATCACCGCGACCCACGTACCCCACGGCCCCTTCGGCATGAAGCCGCCGTGCGCGGTGTAGTTCGCGAAACCGACGCCCGATGCGACCGGCGCCGCCCACACGAGATACGCACCGAGCACGATGAACACGACGATCGCCGCGATCTTCAGCAGCGAGAACGCGTATTCGACCGTCCCGTACAGCGTGACGCTCGCGAGGTTCACCGCGATCAGCAGCGCCGAGAAGCCGATCACCCAGTACCAGCCGGGCACGGCCGAGAACCAGTACTTCATGAACACCGCGATCGCGCTGATCTCGGTGCCGATCGCGAACACGACCGCGAACCAGTACGCGTAGCGCACCAGGAAGCCCGCGAGCGGGCCGACGTAATGCTCGGCATAGGCGCCGAACGAGCCGGCCGTCGGATGCGCGACGGTCATTTCCGCGAGCGCGCCCATCAGCAGCAGCGCGATCAGCGCGCCGATCGCATAGGACACCAGCACGCTCGGGCCGGCGAGCCCGATCGCGAACCCACTGCCGAGGAACAGCCCCGTGCCGATCGCGCCGCCGATCGCGATCATCGCCATCTGCCCCGACGTCAGCGCGTGGCGCAACCCTTGTTCGCGCGCGACGATAGCGTCGAACGACCGTTGTTGTTGTGTCACTGCGTTACCACTCCCCTGCACCACCATCGCGCCGCCGGCGCCGGATAAAACGAAACGGCGCGGAGAACTTCCCGCGCCGTTCGCATGAACAACGAATTATCGCTTACTCGACTTCGACCGTCTCTTCGTTCGGCTTGTGCGGCGGATTTGCCAGCTTGTCGAACGACAACTGCACCTTGTCGCTTTCGTCGACGTCGACCGTCACGTGGCCGCCGTTGAGCAGCTTGCCGAACAGCAGTTCGTCGGCCAGCGCGCGCCGGATCGTGTCCTGGATCAGCCGCTGCATCGGCCGCGCGCCCATCAGCGGGTCGAAGCCATGCTTCGCGAGATGCTTGCGCAACGCGTCGGTGAACAGCGCGTCGACCTTCTTCTCGTGCAGCTGTTCCTCGAGCTGGATCAGGAACTTGTCGACCACGCGCATGATGATTTCCTCATCGAGCGAGCGGAAGCTGATGATCGAATCCAAGCGGTTGCGGAACTCCGGCGTGAACAGGCGCTTGATGTCGGTCATCTCGTCGCCGGTTTCGCGGCGCGTCGTGAAGCCGATCGTCGCCTTCTGCATCGACTCGGCGCCCGCGTTCGTCGTCATGATGATGATGACGTTGCGGAAATCCGCCTTGCGGCCGTTGTTGTCCGTCAGCGTGCCGTGGTCCATCACCTGCAGCAACACGTTGAAGATGTCCGGATGCGCCTTCTCGATTTCGTCGAGCAGCAGCACGCAATGCGGCTTCTTCGTGACGGCTTCGGTCAACAGGCCGCCCTGGTCGAACCCGACGTAGCCCGGCGGCGCGCCGATCAGCCGGCTCACCGCGTGACGCTCCATGTATTCCGACATGTCGAAGCGGATCAGCTCGATGCCGAGCGTGAACGCGAGCTGGCGCGCCACTTCGGTCTTGCCGACACCCGTCGGGCCGGAGAACAGGAACGCGCCGATCGGCTTGTCCATCTTGCCGAGGCCCGCGCGCGCCATCTTGATCGAGGCCGCGAGCGCATCGATCGCCGGGTCCTGACCGAACACGACGCTCTTCAGGTCGCGGTCGAGCGTCTGCAGCTTGCTGCGATCGTCCTGCGACACGCTTTGCGCCGGCACGCGCGCGATCTTCGAGATGATTTCCTCGATCTCGCTCTTGCCGATCGTCTTCTTCTGCTTCGACTTCGGCAGGATGCGCTGCGCGGCGCCCGCCTCGTCGATCACGTCGATCGCCTTGTCCGGCAGGTGACGGTCGGTGATGAAGCGCGCCGACAGCTCGGCCGCGGCCGACAAGGCGCCCGACGAGTACTTGACGCCGTGATGCTCCTCGAAGCGCGACTTCAGCCCGCGCAGGATCGCGACCGTCTGCTCGACGCTCGGCTCCGTCACGTCCACCTTCTGGAAGCGCCGCGACAGCGCCGCATCCTTCTCGAAGATGCCGCGATACTCGGTGAACGTGGTCGCGCCGATGCACTTGAGCGTGCCCGACGACAACGCCGGCTTCAGCAGGTTCGACGCGTCGAGCGTGCCGCCCGACGCGGCGCCCGCGCCGATCAGCGTATGGATTTCGTCGATGAACAGGATCGCGTGCGGGCGCTCCTTGAGTTCCTTCAGCACCGTCTTCAGCCGCTGCTCGAAATCGCCGCGATACTTGGTGCCCGCGAGCAGCGCGCCCATGTCGAGCGAGTACACCTGCGCGTTCGCGAGGATGTCCGGCACTTCGCCGCGCGTAATGCGATACGCGAGCCCTTCCGCGATCGCGGTCTTGCCGACGCCGGCTTCGCCGACGAGCAGCGGGTTGTTCTTGCGGCGACGGCACAGCACCTGCACCACGCGCTCGACCTCGGGCTCGCGACCGATCAGCGGATCGATGCGGCCGTCCTTCGCCATCTGGTTCAGGTTCTGCGTGAACTGCGCGAGCGGGGTTTCCTTCTGCGCGTTCGCGTCTTCGCTTTCCGCGTTCGCATCGGTCGACTTCGCGGCTTCGCCGTTGTTCGTCTTCGCGATGCCGTGCGAAATGAAGTTCACCACGTCGAGACGCGTGACGCCCTGCTGCTGCAGGTAGTACACGGCATGCGAATCCTTCTCGCCGAAGATCGCGACCAGCACGTTCGCGCCGGTGACTTCCTTCTTGCCGTTCGACGTCGACTGGACGTGCATGATCGCGCGCTGGATCACACGCTGGAAACCGAGCGTCGGCTGGGTATCGACGTCGTCGGTACCCGGGACGGTAGGTGTGTTGTCGTGGATGAAATTGCGCAGGTTCTGACGCAAGTCCTCGATGTTGGCCGCACACGCGCGCAACACCTCGGCTGCCGTCGGATTATCCAGCAGGGCCAGCAGCAGGTGCTCGACCGTAATGAACTCATGGCGCGCCTGGCGTGCTTCCATGAACGCCATGTGCAGGCTGACTTCCAATTCCTGGGCAATCATGCTTCCTCCATCACGCACTGCAGCGGATGCCCTGCCTGCCGCGCATGGGTAACGACTTGCTCAACCTTGGTCGACGCGATGTCCCGCGTATAGACCCCACAAACCCCTCGCCCTTCGCGATGGACCTTCAGCATGATCTGCGTGGCCGTCTCGCGATCCTTCTTGAAATACTCCTGGACCACCATCACGACGAACTCCATCGGCGTGAAGTCGTCGTTGAGCAGCACCACCTTGTACATCGAAGGCGGCTTGAGCTTCTGCTGCTTGCGTTCCAGGACGGTACTGTCCTGCTTGTCCGGGATAATCGCCATACACCCATTCTAAACAACTCGGACAGGCCCGCAATCCTGCCATTACCCGACCGACCGGCCGGCGCCCTCCCCGGTGTCCCGGAACACGCGATCGTCTTCGCGCCATACGAAAGCCGGCTGCGGTGCCGGCTTTCACGCATGGCGCGGAACACGAACCGTCAGGGGGAATCTCACCGGAACGTCGTGTCCGCATCCAGTATCCCACAAGCCGGGACGACTCGAACGCGTGTCACTCGAGCCTGGTATATGAGCCGATTATGCGGCTTTTCAAGCCCCCGCGCTTGGCCACATGCTGCAAAGCAAAGCCGGAAAAACCCTGAAAATGGGTTCTTTACAACGACCCTCTAAACGTCTAAAAATTCCACTTGACACTCCAATAAAGAGCGCCAACAATCAAGCTGGCACTTTTTTCAATTTGCCGATTGGCGAAACGAAAGAGGCCGAGGTGAGCTTGTGAGGGGGGAACGGCCGTATTTTGGTCGTTTAGCTTTTCGAGCGTGCTCGTGGTAAGTAGCAGCGACTGTGTGACAGGGGAAGTAGGAAAATGGCAACTGGTATCGTTAAGTGGTTCAACGACGCGAAGGGCTTCGGTTTCATCACTCCCGACGAGGGCGGTGAGGATCTGTTTGCGCACTTCTCGGCTATCACCATGAATGGCTTCAAGACGCTGAAGGAAGGCCAGAAGGTGAGCTTTGACGTCGTTCAAGGACCGAAGGGCAAGCAAGCGTCGAACATCCAGGCCGCATAAGGCATCGGATATCGGACGAAGAAACCCGGCGCACAGCGCCGGGTTTCTTTTTTTGTGGCCGGCCAATCGATAATCGATTGGCCGGCCTTTTCGTTCAATCCCGATAATTGAACACGCATTGTCTTGTCACGCATGCAGATCGGATATCGAATCCGCATGTGAAACATATCCGCGGCTTCGTTACACGACCTTCAGCGTACCCATCATGCCGAGATCCTCGTGTTCGAGAATGTGGCAATGAAACATGCGCTCGCCGGGCATGTCTTGCGTGACGAGCAGCGACACGGTTTCACCGCTGCGCACGTTCACGGTATCGCGCCACGCGCGGAACGGCTCGCTCGTGCGCGAACCGGCCGACGTCCGCTCGATCACCTGAAACTGCGTGCCGTGCAGGTGGAACGGGTGGTCCATGTCCGTCGTATTGCGGATCTCCCAGCGCTCGACGTCGCCGCGGCGGCTCGTCAGCGTCGCGCGGTGCGGCGCGTAGGTGTCGCCGTTGATCGTGAAGCGCATGCCTGCCGGGCGGCCGTGCGCCGCGCCCTTCATCATCGCGTCCATGTCCATTTCCTCGCCGAACGCGACCGTCTTGTGCGCGACCGGCTCGCCCAGCGGCGGTACCGCGCGCAGCGTGGCAGGCAGCGCGCGGGCCTCGGCAGGCGCAAATGCGACATCGGCCAGTGCCTGCGCCGGATCGGGCGGCAGGCTGCCGTGGCCGTCGTCGTGCGACATCGCCATCTTGCGGCGGTCGTACTCGGCCGCCTGCAGCACCGCGCGCGACGCGCGGTCGCCGGCGCGCACCAGCAGTTCCGCCCGTTCGCCCGGCGCAATCAGCAGCGACGTCACGCGCCGCGGCGCGTCGAACAACCCGCCGTCGGTGCCTGCGTGCTCGAACACGCGGCCGTCGTCGAACGCGATGCGCAGGTAGCGCGCGCTGCATGCATTCCAGACACGCCAGCGTTCGTCGCTCGCGACGTCGATGCGCGGCCGGCGCACGCCGTTGACCAGCACGAATTGACCTTCCCGGCCATTCATCCAGTCCATCATGTCGTTCGGCGCAATCGTGCCGTCGCGTGCAAGCTTCAGGTCCGACACGAACAGGTGACGCTCGGGCCAGCCGGCTAGCGGATCGTCCGCGGCGCGCACGACGAACGGGCCGGCCAGCCCGCGGAACACCTGCTCGGCGGTCATCATGTGCGGATGCGGGTGGTACCAGTAAGTCCCGGCGCTGCCCTTCGGCAGCGTGAAGCGATACACGCGCGACGCGCCGGGCGCGACGGGATCGGACGGATTGCCGTCCTGGTCGGGCGGCACGGGCAGGCCGTGCCAGTGGATCGTCGACGGCTGCGGCAGTTTGTTCACGAACCGGATCTCGACCGTATCGCCCTCGCGCACGTCGATCAGCGGGCCGACCACAGGGCCTTGCGTACCGGTACCGAACTGCCAGAACGTCGTCGGCCGCGCACCGCGCAGCAGCGGTCGCGCCACCGGTTGAGCGACCAGCGTGGCCCGGAACGTGCCGGGCTCATGGCTTTCGTTGGCGAGCGTGCGCAACGTCGCGAGCGGCGCGCCGGCTGGCAGTGCGTCGGCGGCCGCGAGCGCGGCCGGCGCGGGCTGGCCGTGCTGCGCGTGCGCCGACATCCCTGACATACCCGACATGCCCGGCATGTCGTCCATCGAATCCATGCCGGCCATGCCCGCGTGGCCGGCATGTTGCGCCGACGCGGTGCGCGCGAACAGCGACGCGGCCGCGACGCCGATGGCGCGCGACAGGAAGGTTCTCCGTCTCATCAATCGATCCTCGTTGTTCATGCGGCGCCGCGCGACAGCCGCGGCAGTCGCGTCATCATAACCGCAGGGCCGGATCAAAAAACGCCGCCGCCCCGGCGGGCGGCGATACGCCGCGGCAAGCGTCGCCACCGCGGCGGGGACGGCGCCACGACGGGCGTCGCCGGGCGGCGTCTCGGCAACCATCGTTACCTGTCGGCCCTTTGCGCCGACCAGCAAACGAGATTTCCACCTTCCGTCCCGCCCTGGCATACGCGCTCGCGGCCTCGATGGTCCGCAAACCCACCTAATTTTCACAATGCGGAACAAGTCACTGCGTTATAAAAATTCGTGATGCAGAGCACAAATTTCCCGTTTCGCGATGCCGAAAAACGTTCCGCAATACAAAACGACGCAAATAAATTATTGTTTTTAAAAAATAATTTTTGTTTCGAGAAGCCGCTCTACCTGCACCATCCGAGCGGGGCGCGGACGTAGACTTTGTTCCATGCACTGACGCTTCGCCACGACGTTCGACACGGAACCCGGCGCAAGCAGCCAGTCGGGCCACAGCCGGCCGAGCCGGCAGGCGGCACAACAGAATCGCTCGTGATCAGAAAGGGAGAACGGAAATGAAGGGATTTCGCTTTGGTTCAGCGCTCGGGTCGTTCTACATCCTGCCGGCAAACGGCGGCTGGGAAGCGACGTTCGGCAACGCCTCGCTCGGCGCGTTCTCGTGCCCGGAAGTCGCGGCCGACCGCATCTCCCGCGGCGACTGCGCGCAACCGTCCGAACTGGACACGGCGACGCTCGAAGTGCCGGACGAAATCGCCGAATGGGAAATCGTTCACGTCTGAATGGCAAGCCTCCAACGACAAACGCCCCGGGCGACCGGGGCGTTTTTCTTGTGTGCCGGGCGGCCAACGGTTCAACCCGCCGCGCCGGCACATGCACGGACTCGCGCGCTGGCGCGGCCGGGGTCAGGCGAGCGCGTCGACGATGCCGTTCAGCGTCGCGCTCGGGCGCATGGCCTGGCTCGTCAGCTCGACGTTCGGACGGTAGTAGCCGCCGATCGCCTGCGGCTTGCCTTGAGCGGCCGCCAGTTCTTCCAGGATGCGCGCCTCGTTGTCGGACAGCGCCTTCGCGACACCCTCGAACTGCGCCTTCAGCGCGGCGTCCTCTGTCTGCTCGGCCAGCGCCTGCGCCCAGTACAGGCACAGGTAGAAGTGGCTGCCGCGGTTGTCGAGACCACCGACCTTGCGCGCCGGCGACTTGTTCTCGTCCAGGAACTTGCCGGTCGCCTGGTCGAGCGTCTTCGCGAGCACGAGCGCCTTCGGGTTCTGGTACGCGTTGCCGAGGTGTTCGAGCGACGCGGCGAGCGCGAGGAATTCGCCGAGCGAATCCCAGCGCAGGAAGCCTTCCTCGACGAACTGCTGCACGTGCTTCGGCGCGGAACCGCCCGCACCCGTTTCGAACATCCCGCCGCCGGCCATCAGCGGCACGATCGACAGCATCTTCGCGCTGGTGCCGAGTTCCATGATCGGGAACAGGTCGGTCAGGTAGTCGCGCAGCACGTTGCCGGTGACCGAAATCGTGTCCTTGCCCGCGCGGATGCGCTCGAGCGAGAAACGCGTGGCGTCGACCGGCGTCATGATGCGGACGTCGAGGCCGTTCGTGTCGTGATCCTTCAGATAGCGTTCGACCTTCGCGATGATCTGCGCATCGTGCGCGCGCGCCGGGTCGAGCCAGAACACGGCCGGGGCGCCGGTCGCGCGGGCGCGGTTGACCGCAAGCTTGACCCAGTCCTGCACCGGTGCGTCCTTCGTCTGGCACATGCGCCAGATGTCGCCCGACTCGACCGCGTGCTCGAGCAGCACGTTGCCGGCTTCGTCGATGACGCGCACGACGCCGTCCGCCGGGATCTGGAACGTCTTGTCGTGCGAACCGTATTCCTCGGCCGCCTGCGCCATCAGGCCGACGTTCGGCACGCTGCCCATCGTGACCGGATCGAACGCGCCGTGCTGCTTGCAGTCCTCGATCACGGCCTGGTAGACGCCCGCGTAGCAGCGGTCCGGAATCACGGCCTTCGCGTCGTACAGTTGACCGTCCGGGCCCCACATGCCGCCCGAATCGCGGATCATCGCCGGCATCGATGCGTCGACGATCACGTCGCTCGGCACGTGCAGGTTCGTGATGCCCTTGTCCGAGTTGACCATCGCGAGGCGCGGACGCACCGCGTACTCTGCCTTGACGTCGGCTTCGATCGCTTCGCGCGTATCGGCCGGCAGGTCCTTCAGGCGCGCGTACAGGTCGCCGATCCCGTTGTTCGGGTTGAAGCCGGCCTTCGCCAGCACGTCCGCATGCTTCGCGAGCGCGTCGCGGTAGAACACCGACACGAAGTGACCGAACAGGATCGGGTCCGAGACCTTCATCATGGTCGCCTTCAGGTGCACCGAGAACAGCACGTCCTGCGCCTTCGCGTCGGCGATCTGCGCTTCGATGAAGCTGCGCAGCGCATTGCGGCTCATCACCGATGCGTCGATCACTTCACCGGCCTTCACGGCCGTCTTTTCCTTCAGCACCTTCTTCGCGCCGTCGGTCGTCGTGAGTTCGATCTTCACGCTGCCGGCATCGGCGATCAGCGCCGACTTCTCGCTGCCGTAGAAGTCGCCTTCGGTCATGTGCGCGACGTGCGCCTTCGACGTGGCCTTCCACGCGCCCATCTTGTGCGGATGCTTGCGTGCGTAGTTCTTGACCGACAGCGGCGCGCGGCGGTCGGAGTTGCCTTCGCGCAGCACCGGGTTCACCGCGCTGCCCTTGATCTTGTCGTAACGTGCCTTGACGGCCTTTTCTTCGTCGGTCGACGGATCTTCCGGATAGGCCGGCAGCGCGTAGCCCTGCGCCTGCAGTTCGGCGATCGCGGCCTTCAGCTGCGGCACCGAAGCGCTGATGTTCGGCAGCTTGATGATGTTCGCTTCCGGCTTCAGCGTGAGCTGGCCCAGCTCGGCCAGATCGTCGGAACCCTTCTGCTCCGACGGCAGGACGTCTGCGAATGCCGCGATGATGCGGCCGGCGAGCGAGATGTCGCGCGTTTCGACGGCGACGCCGGACGAACGCGTGAAGGCCTTGACGATCGGCAGCAGCGAGTAGGTCGCGAGCGCCGGCGCTTCGTCGGTGAGGGTGTAGATGATCTTGGGCGAAGTGGACATGGTGGTCAAAGCATTGCTACGTGATTGAGGGACTGAGGAGCGCCGGCGGTAACCGGCGGGGAGCGACCGGGTCGATCGCGAAAGGGGCGCCGGCTCAGCCGGGCGGTGGTGTTGCGAGGGCCGTCATGGTCTACCTTGCAGGGCTTGCGGGCCGCTTCGCGGCGCCGCGGCCCGCATGCCGGGCCACCCTGCCAACAAACCTGCCATCCACGAAACGCTCCGGCGCCGGCAGTCAGCGCCGGGGCGGCCGGCACCGTGCCGGCCCACCCCGGAAGGGGTCTTACATGTTCTCGATCAGCACTTCGCCGAAGCCGGAGCACGACACCTGCGTCGCGCCTTCCATCAGGCGCGCGAAGTCGTACGTGACGCGCTTCTGCAGAATCGACTTCTCCATCGCGGCGATGATCGTGTCGGCTGCTTCCGTCCAGCCGAGGTGGCGCAGCATCATTTCCGCCGACAGGATCTCGGAACCGGGGTTCACGTAATCCTTACCCGCGTACTTCGGCGCCGTGCCGTGCGTCGCCTCGAACATCGCGACCGAATCCGACAGGTTCGCGCCCGGCGCGATCCCGATGCCGCCGACCTGCGCGGCCAGCGCGTCGGAGATGTAGTCGCCGTTCAGGTTCAGCGTCGCGATCACGTCGTATTCGGCCGGGCGCAGCAGGATCTGCTGGAGGAACGCGTCGGCGATCGAATCCTTGATCACGATCTCGTTGCCTGTCTTCGGGTTCTTCACGCGCATCCACGGGCCGCCGTCGATCAGCTCGCCGCCGAATTCCTTCTGCGCGAGCGCGTAGCCGGCGTCACGGAACAGGCCTTCCGTGAACTTCATGATGTTGCCCTTGTGCACCAGCGTGACCGACTTGCGATCGTTGTCGATCGCGTACTGGATCGCCTTGCGCACGAGACGTTCGGTGCCTTCGGTCGACACGGGCTTGACGCCGATCCCGGAAGTTTCCGGGAAACGGATCTTCTTCACGCCCATCTCGTCCTGCAGGAACTTGATCACCTTCTTCGCCTGCTCGGAGCCCGCGGCCCATTCGATGCCCGCGTAGATGTCTTCCGAGTTCTCGCGGAAGATCACCATGTCGATCTTCTGCGGCTCGCGCACCGGCGACGGCACGCCCTTGAAGTACTGGACCGGGCGCAGGCACACGTAGAGATCGAGCTCCTGGCGCAGCGCGACGTTCAGCGAACGGATGCCGCCGCCGACCGGGGTCGTGAGCGGCCCCTTGATCGACACCACGTATTCCTTCAGGACCTGCAGCGTTTCGTCCGGCAGCCACACGTCCGGACCGTACACCTTGGTCGCCTTCTCGCCCGCGAAGATCTCCATCCAGTGGATCTTGCGCTTGCCCTTGTACGCATGCGCGACCGCCGCATCGACGACCTTGATCATGACCGGCGTGATATCGAAGCCCGTACCGTCGCCTTCGATATAGGGAATGATCGGCTGATCGGAAACGTTGAGCGAGAAGTCCTTGTTGACGGTGATCTTGTCACCGCCCTCCGGAACCTTGATGTGCTGATACGGCATGATCGACTCCAGTGACGTGGCTGAGCAGGTGATGCTGGTCGAAGCTGCGCGCGCGGCGGGGGGCGCGGCATGGCCACCCCGTGACGACAACAGCGAGCCGCTATTCTAGCGCCCCAACCGGGCACTTCGGCGTGAACCGCGGCACTGCGTATCAAGACCTCACTTATGTCTTATATAAGACAGAGGACTTGCCGTTCCGTATTATGCATTAAGATTCCGCCATTTGCCATAGACCGCCCGCCCCCGCTCCCGCAGGGCGCCGGGCGGACGCCCCGCCATGAACCTGATCGCCCTCAACAAGCCGTTCGGCACGATTTGCCAGTTTTCCGCGCACGAGACGCGGCCGTCGCTCGGCGACTGGGTCAAAACGCCCGGCGTGTATGCGGCCGGCCGGCTCGACGCGGACAGCGAGGGGCTGCTGCTGCTCACCGACGACGGCGGGCTGCAGGCCCGCATCGCGGAGCCGCGCCACAAGCTGGTGAAGCGCTACTGGGCGCAGGTCGACGGCGCGCCGGGGCCGGCCGACCTGAAGGCGCTCGCCCGCGGCGTCGACCTCGGCGACTACGTGACGCGCCCGTGCCGCGCCGAATTCATCGAGCCCCCGACACGCTGTGGCCGCGCAATCCGCCGATCCGCTACCGCGCCGCGATCCCGACCACGTGGATCGAGCTGGCGATCACCGAGGGCAAGAACCGGCAGGTGCGCCGGATGACGGCGGCCGTCGGCTTCCCCACGTTGCGCCTGGTGCGCGTCGGCATCGGCGCGCTGGACATATTCGCGCTCGGCATTGCACCGGGCGAAACGATCGCGCTGCCGCCGCGCGCGCCGTGGGACGGTTTCGCGCCCGCCAGATGACGAACCCGGGACGCGCGCATTTTTCGTCATCTTTTTCGTCAACCGCCTGCGGAGATCATGCGTTAAACCACGCAGATGCCAACCTTAGCTATCCGGCATTGGCAGCCGAACCCGTGTTTGCGTCACGAAAGCGACGTTTTATTCGAATACGATTCGGCGCCCGCAGCGCAAAGAGAAATTTCTCGAAGCGTCTGTCAACCGAAAGGTGGATGGCACCGTTAGACGACATGACTCCTATTGCCGGGTCATTTGGTTAATTAACTAAAGCTGAGGAACACAACATGAACAAACTGATCGCCGCTCTGGTCGCTGGCCTCTTCGCAACGGCTGCTTTCGCACAAGCTTCGGCTCCGGAAGCTGCTCCGGCAGCAGCAGAAGCTGCTTCGGCACCGGCTAAGCACGCTGCCAAGAAGCACCACGCTGCCAAGAAGCACCACAAGGCATCGAAGAAGGCTGCAGCAAGCGACGCAGCAGCACCGGCAGCTGCTTCGAACTAAGTAAGCTGGCTGTAATAACGCAGTCAAGAACACGCAGTCTTGCCGTTCTTACGGCGTTGAAAGGCAGATCACCGCAAGGCGATCTGCCTTTTTCTTTTTTGTGCCCGCCGGCGCGCATCGCGTACCATGCGGGTCTCGTTTTCCAGACAGGAGCCATGCTGTGTCATTCTCCCTGCGCCCGTCGCTCGGCCGCCTTGCGCGCGCCGTCGTGTTTCCCGCCGCGCTCGCCATCCTCGCGCTCGGCATGCAGGCCGCCGGCGCCCAAGTGCCGCCCGGCGCCAAGCAGCCGAGCGAGTTCCCGCGCGTGAAGCTGCGCGCCGGCATGTACGTGATCGACGCGGCCGTCGCCGCGAACGACGCCGACCGCGAACAGGGGCTGATGTACCGTTCGCAGCTCGCGCCGAACGAGGGCATGCTGTTCGTCTTCAACGAGAACGCCGTGCACTGCTTCTGGATGAAGAACACGCTGATTCCGCTGTCGATCGCGTTCATCCGCGCGGATGGCACGATCACCGACATCGACGAGATGAAGGCCGAGACGACCGACAACCACTGCCCGCGCAACAACGGCGTCTATGCGCTCGAAATGAGCAAGGGCTGGTTCGCCGCGAAGGGCATCAAGCCCGGCATGAAGCTCGACGGCCTGCCGCGGGCCCAGTAACCGCAACGGTCCGCGCGGCGGCATCGCGCCGCGCCCCGACCGAACAGCCGGCCGCCCGTCATTTCCTGTCGGGCGCCGGTTTTTTTTTCGTCCGCCCGCGGCGCCCGCCTTGATTCGGCACCCGCTGCCCGCATCTGCAAAAGCCACGGACAAGCGCTATCCTTTAAATCTCGCTAGTTCCAGCCCGGGCCGGCACCCAATCAGCCGGCCCGCTTACGATCCGAACCACCAGGAGGTTCACGTGCCCCGCAAAACCCCCATCGAGCGCTATCGAAATATCGGGATCAGCGCTCACATCGATGCCGGCAAGACCACGACGACCGAGCGCATCCTGTTTTATACCGGTGTGAGCCACAAGATCGGTGAAGTGCACGACGGCGCGGCCACGATGGACTGGATGGAGCAGGAGCAGGAACGCGGCATCACGATCACGTCGGCGGCGACCACGGCCTTCTGGAAGGGCATGGCCGGCAACTATCCGGAGCACCGGATCAACATCATCGACACGCCCGGGCACGTCGACTTCACGATCGAAGTCGAGCGCTCGATGCGCGTGCTCGACGGCGCATGCATGGTCTACGACTCGGTCGGCGGCGTGCAGCCGCAATCCGAAACCGTGTGGCGCCAGGCCAACAAGTACAAGGTGCCGCGCATCGCGTTCGTCAACAAGATGGACCGGATCGGCGCCGACTTCTTCCGCGTGCAGAAGCAGATCGGCGAGCGCCTGAAGGGTGTCGCCGTGCCGATCCAGATTCCGATCGGCGCGGAAGATCATTTCCAGGGCGTCGTCGATCTGGTGAAGATGAAGGCGATCGTGTGGGACGACGAAAGCCAGGGCGTGAAGTTCACGTACGAGGACATCCCCGCGAACCTCGTCGAACTCGCACACGAATGGCGCGAGAAGATGGTCGAGGCCGCCGCCGAAGCGAGCGAGGAACTGCTCGAGAAGTATCTGCACGACCATGAATCGCTGACCGAGGACGAGATCAAGGCCGCGCTGCGCCAGCGCACGATCGCGAACGAGATCGTGCCGATGCTGTGCGGCAGCGCGTTCAAGAACAAGGGCGTGCAGGCGATGCTCGACGCGGTGATCGACTACCTGCCGTCGCCGGTCGACGTG
Organism: Burkholderia cenocepacia; assembly: GCF_014211915.1. Taxonomy (NCBI): domain Bacteria; kingdom Pseudomonadati; phylum Pseudomonadota; class Betaproteobacteria; order Burkholderiales; family Burkholderiaceae; genus Burkholderia; species Burkholderia cenocepacia. The sequence continues at coordinate 3,342,705 of NZ_CP060039.1, forward strand.
CCCGCGATCCTCGGCCACGACTTCGCCGATCCGGAAAAGCCGGCGGAACGTCATCCGAGCGATGACGAGCCGTTCTCGTCGCTCGCGTTCAAGATCATGACCGACCCGTTCGTCGGCCAGCTGATCTTCTTCCGCGTGTATTCGGGCGTCGTGGAGTCGGGCGATACCGTGCTCAACGCGACGAAGGACAAGAAGGAGCGGCTCGGCCGGATCCTGCAGATGCACGCGAACGAACGCAAGGAAATCAAGGAAGTGCGCGCGGGCGACATCGCGGCGGCCGTCGGCCTGAAGGAAGCGACCACCGGCGACACGCTGTGCGATCCAGCCAAGCCGATCATCCTCGAGAAGATGGAATTCCCGGAACCGGTGATCTCGCAGGCCGTCGAGCCGAAGACGAAGGCCGACCAGGAAAAGATGGGCCTCGCGCTGAACCGTCTCGCGCAGGAAGATCCGTCGTTCCGCGTGCAGACCGACGAAGAGTCCGGCCAGACCATCATTTCGGGGATGGGCGAGCTCCACCTCGAAATTCTGGTCGACCGGATGAAGCGCGAGTTCGGCGTCGAGGCGACGGTCGGCAAGCCGCAGGTCGCGTATCGCGAAACGGTGCGCACGACGGCGGCCGACGTCGAGGGCAAGTTCGTCAAGCAGTCGGGCGGGCGCGGCCAGTACGGTCATGCGGTGATCACGCTGGAGCCGAACCCCGGCAAGGGCTACGAGTTCCTCGACGAGATCAAGGGCGGCGTGATTCCGCGTGAGTTCATCCCGGCCGTCGACAAGGGCATCACCGAGACGCTGAAGAGCGGCGTGCTCGCGGGCTACCCGGTCGTCGACGTGAAGGTGCATCTGACGTTCGGTTCGTACCACGACGTCGACTCGAACGAAAACGCGTTCCGGATGGCCGGCTCGATGGCGTTCAAGGAAGCAATGCGCAAGGCGAAGCCGGTGCTGCTCGAGCCGATGATGGCCGTCGAGGTCGAGACGCCCGAGGACTTCATGGGCAACGTGATGGGCGACCTGTCGAGCCGGCGCGGCATCGTGCAGGGGATGGAGGACATCGCGGGCGGTGGCGGCAAGCTGGTACGTGCCGAGGTGCCGCTCGCGGAAATGTTCGGCTATTCGACGTCGCTGCGCTCGGCCACGCAAGGTCGTGCGACGTACACGATGGAGTTCAAGCATTACGCGGAAACGCCGGCGAACGTGTCGGAAGCCGTGATCAACGCGAAAGTGAAATAAGCGCCGCTCGCTCGCCCGCTGGCGCATGCGCGCAAAGCCCGTCCGGTTCGTTCCGGACGGGCTTTTTTCTTCCGGCGCGCATCGCGTTCGTGGCTTTTTGATCGGCGCGCCGGGCTTTTTTTCGCGTGCCACAATGGATGGCGATTCGTCAGATGGAACCCGCCCAATGCCGCCCACCCCTGCCCTGCGCCGCCTGCTGACCCTCTATGCCGGCCTGATCGCCGCGAACGTCGCCGTCTGGCTGTGGGCGCTCGCCGTGCTGCGCGATCATCCGCTGCTGTTCGGCACCGCGGCGATCGCGTACGGGCTCGGGCTGCGCCATGCGGTCGACGCGGATCACATCGCCGCGATCGACGTCGCGACGCGCAAGCTGATGCAGGACGGCCAGCGTCCGGTGAGCGTCGGCCTGTTCTTCTCGCTCGGCCATTCGACGATCGTGATCGCCGCGACGCTCGGCATCGCGCTGACCGCGTTCGCGCTGCGCGACCGGTTCGATGCATTCCGCGACATCGGCGGCACGATCGGCACGGCGGTATCGGCCACCTTCCTGCTGGTGCTCGCGTGCGTGAACCTGATGATCCTGCGCGACGTGTGGCGACGCTATCGCGGCGCGTCCGGGCACACGCACGACGGCACGCACGACCATCGTCCCGCCGGCCTCGTCTCGCGGTTGCTACGGCCGTTGTTCCGGTTCGTGTCGAAGAGCTGGCACATGTATCCGGTCGGCGTGCTGTTCGGGCTCGGTTTCGATACTGCAACCGAAATCGGCCTGCTCGCGATTGCCGCCGCGCAGGCGAGCCAGGGGCTGCCGATCTATACGGTCATGCTGTTTCCCGCGCTTTTCACCGCCGGCATGACGCTGATCGACTCGACCGACAACGTGCTGATGATTCAGGCATACGGCTGGGCGATGGACGATCCGCAGCGCAAGCTGCTCTACAACGCGAGCATCACGTTCGTGTCGGCGGCCGTCGCGCTGGCGATCGGCGGGATCGAAGCGGCCGGCCTGCTGGCCGACAAGCTGTCGCTGACGGGCCCCGTGCGCGACACGCTCGATGCGCTCGGCGAACGCTTCGGCTCGATCGGCTATGGCATCGTCGCGCTGTTCCTCGTCTGCTGGATCGCGTCGATCCTGTTCCACCGCTGGCAACGCGCGGCCGACGCGCCGGCGCGCTGAACGACGCCCCGACGTTTCATTCCGGAAACAAAACCCTCCCCGACGACGTTGCATGCGTGGTCACGTGACTGCGCCCGCCTTGCGCCACGGCCCCGCGCGGCCGCTGGCACGAATCTCGCAGAGTGGGATGCGCACGGCGGGCCCGCGTGCCGATCCGCGTTCGCGGCCAGCGTCAAGCGCTGGCCCGGAGGCCATCGGCTGACGATAGGACAACGAATCTTTTAAGCCCCCCTGCACCACACGTGAATAGTCGCGCGGCAACGAGGCATCGCGCGCATGGGGAGGCCATGATGCATAAGACGAAACAACCGTTCCGCACGGCGGGACGGCGCCCTCGTGCAACCTTGCTGGCCGCGGCCGCTTTGGCGTGCTGCTGCTCGTATGCCGTCGCACAGAACACCACACCTGACTCCGTGTCCGACGCAAATGCCAGCGCGGACACCATCATGACGCTGGTCGAGAACGCATCGCCGTGCGCCGCCAATCCGGCTGCGTGCGCGGTGCACGTTTATGCCGGCCGGGGCGTCGGTAATGGCGGTGCCGGTGCGGGCGGCAGTGGAAACGGCGGCGGCACCGGTGGCGGGAGCGGGAACGGTAGCGGCGGAAACAACGGGAACGGCGCCGTCGGACCTGCAGGCGTCGGCGGAACGACAGGCGGTACCTCAGGCAGTACGAGCGGCACGGGCCGTGGAGGCAATGCGTCCGGCAACGGTGGCTCAGGTGGCGGCAGCTCGGGTGGCGGCACTTCGGGTGGCGGTACTTCGGGTGGCGGTACTTCGGGTGGCGGTACTTCGGGTGGTGGTACTTCAGGTGGAAGCACCTCGGGTGGCGGTACTTCGGGTGGCGGCACTTCAGGTGGAGGCACCTCGGGTGGCGGTACTTCGGGTGGCGGTACTTCGGGTGGCGGTACTTCGGGTGGCGGTACTTCGGGTGGCGGCACTTCAGGTGGAGGCACCTCGGGTGGCGGTACTTCGGGTGGCGGCACTTCAGGTGGAGGCACCTCGGGTGGCGGTACTTCGGGTGGCGGTGGCCACGGTGACGGCGGTGGTCACGGCAATGGCGGCGGCCATGGTGACGGCGGCGGTGGCCACGGCAATGGTAACGGTGGCGGTGGCAACGGCAATGGCGGCGGCCATGGCAACGGTGGCGGCGGCAACGGCGGCGGCGGCGGCGGCGGCAACGGCAACGGCAACGGCGGTGGCGGTGGCGGTGGCGGTGGCGGTGGCGGTGGCGGCGGTGGCGGTGGCGGCGGCGGCGGCGGCGGCGGCGGCGGCCATGGTAACGGCGGAGGTGGCCACGGTAATGGCGGTGGCAACGGCAATGGCAACGGCAGTGGCGGAGCCGGCAACGGCGGCGCCAACGGCGTCGGCAACGGCCGTGGCAATGGCGGCAACAGTGGCAATGCCGGCGGCGGCAACGGTAACGGCGGCGGAGGCGCGGGTAACGGCGGCGGGAGCGGCGGCGCCAACGGCACCGGCGGCCACGGCAATGGCGGCGGCAACGGTAACGGCAATGGCAGCGGCGGCGCCGGCAACGGCGGTGCCAACGGGGTCGGCAACGGCCATGGCACCGGCAACGGCAATGGCGGCGGTCACGGCAACGGCGGATCGTCCGGCGGCAACCACTGACCCGACGCGTTGCCCGGCCGAAGTCGGTCAGAGCATCTCGAGCGCGCGCTTGCTGCGCGGCGGACGGAAATATGCGTCAAGCTGCGCGCGCTCGTCATCGCTGAACACGACATCGAGCGCGGCGCGGTTGTCACGCACGTGTTCGATCCGCGACGCCTTCGGAATCGCGAATACGCCCGGCTGCGCGAGCACCCACGCCAGCGCGACGCGCATCACCGACACGTCGCGCAGCCGCGCGATCTCGTCGAGCGGCGAGCGTTTCGGCAGCCGCCCGTGATCGACCGGGCTGTACGCCATCGCCGGAATCCGATGGTCGGCCAGCCACGGCAGCAGGTCGAATTCCGGACCGCGTCGCGCGATGTTGTAGAGAATCTGGTTGGTTGCGCACGCACCGCCGCCCGCCTCGTCGACGAGTTCGGCCATGTCGGCCGTATCGAAGTTGCTCACGCCCCAGTGGCGGATCTTGCCCGCGCGCTGCAACGCGTCGAAGCCCTCGACCGTTTCCGCGAGCGGCACCGACCCGCGCCAGTGCAGCAGGTATAGATCGAGGCGATCGGTACGCAGGCGCTTGAGGCTCGCGTCGCATGCGGCGACGACGCCACGCCGGCTCGCATGGTGCGGATAGACCTTGCTGACGAGGAACACGTCGTCGCGCAAGCCGGCGAGCGCGTCGCCGACGAGTTCCTCGGTCGCACCGTCGCCGTACATCTCCGCGGTATCGACCAGCGTCATCCCGAGTTCGATGCCTTCGCGCAGCGCGGCGATCTCGTCCGCGCGCCGCGCCGGCCGCTCGCCCATTTCCCAGGTGCCCAGGCCCAGCTTCGGAATCGTCTCGCCGTTCGGCAAGACAACCGTGGCGATCGTGTCTGTCATGCGTGTCCTCGTTGCGGATTCGTGGCCGCCCACCGCGGCCGGAGCATCGGATACGACGCATCAGTGTAGTCAATCGGTGCGCCCCCGGCCTATTACACGGCAAAAACCGGCTATAACGGCGCGGCATGATGACTTAGAATGGCCGCAACCTGATCGATACCCATTGTATGAAGGCACCCACGGACGACCGCTGGCAGGACCTGCGCCCCGACCCCGACAACGATACGCCGCTCTACCTGCAGCTCGCCCGCAAGCTCGGCGATGCGATCCACGACAACCGCTGGACGGCCGGCGAAGCGCTGCCTTCCGAGCGTGTGTTGTCCGAAGCGCTCGGCGTGTCGCGCATCACCGCGCGCAAGGCGATCGCGCTGCTCGTCGAGCAAGGCCTGATCCGCCGTACGCAAGGCGCGGGCAACTTCATCCAGCCGCGCTACGAAGATCCGCTGTCGCGGCTGTCGAGCTTCAGCGAGATGCTGGAGCGCCGCGGTTTCAAGCCGAGCTCGCAGTGGCTCGCGCGCGAAATCCAGCCCGCCAACCGCGACGAAGTGATCCAGCTCGGCCTGTCGCCGGCCGCATCGGTTACGCGCCTGAAACGCCTGCGTCTCGCCGACGGCATCGTGATGGCCGTCGAGAACTCGACGTTCCCCGCGACGCTGATTCCCGATCCGCAGGCGATCGCCGGTTCGCTGTACAGCTATCTCGAAGCGCGCGGCACGCCGATCGTGCGCGCGCTGCAGCATTTCCGCGCGGTGAACGCGACCGACGAGATCGCCGAGCAGATGGGCATCGCCCCGCACGACGCCCTGCTGCTGATCACGCGGATCGGCTATACGTCCGACCAGCGCGCGATCGAACTGACCGATACCTACTGCCGCAACGACTACTACGATTTCGTCGTCGAACTACGCAAGTAACGCGAGCCGCGCCGCCGGCCCTCACAGCCAGCGCGCGTCGTCGGTGCCAAGCGGCACGGGTGGCCGCGCGAACGACGGCGGCGTCGCCGACAACCGCTCGGCCGGCCGCACGGTGTCGAGCGCGCCGAACGGCGACGCGATGCGGTCGATCCGGTCGCGCACGTCGGCCAGCGCGAGATCGGGCGCCTGCAGCCCGTCCGGCACCGCGCCGAACGACTGCAGCCACCGCCCCGTCTGCGCGAGCGACATCCGCACGTGCCAGCTTCCCCCTTCGCGTGCCCGCCGGGCGAGCGCGATCATCGCGCCGAACGCCGCGAGATACCCCGTTGCATGATCGAGCGCCTGGCACGGCAGATGGCGCGGCCCGCTCGCCTGCGCGGCCTGCTGCTCGTGCCATGCGATGCCGCTCGCCGACTGCACGAGGCTGTCGAACCCGCGCCGCTGCGCCCACGGCCCTGCATGCCCGTACGCCGACACCGACACGTAGACGATGCCGGGCCGCCGCGCCGCCAGCGCCTGCGGCGTGAAACCGCGCGCGGCGAGCGCGCCGGGGCGGTACGACTGCAGAAACACGTCCGCCTCGCGCGCCAGGGCGTGCAGCGTATCGACGCCTGCCGCGTCGCGCAGATCGATCCACGTCGAACGCTTGCCGCGCCCGTTGTCGATCACGAGCGGCGCGATGTTCGGCAGGTGCGGACCGTTGACGAGCAGCGTCTGCGCGCCGTGCGAGGCCAGCGTGCGGCCCGCGACCGGGCCCGCGATGATGCGCGTGAGATCGAGCACGCGCACGCCGGCCAGCGGCTGGCTGGCGTCGCCGCGGCCGATCGGCTCGGCCGGCGCGTCGCCGATCCGCTCGATCTCGAACAGCGGCAGCGACGCGATCGCGCGCGCCTGCTCGTGCGCGGCCCATTCTTCAGGTGTTCTGATCAATGCCGCGCACAGGCCGGCGTCGGCCAGCGCGGTATCGAGTGCCGCGCCGTCCCAGGTACGGATCGCCGCGGCGACGTCGGCGGGCTGCGGGCCGCAGCCGAGCACGTCGAGAATACCGTGCAGGTGATGCGGGAAATTCGCGTGCAGTTGAATCCAGCGTCCGTCGCCCGTCTCGAAGAAGCCGGTCACCGGATGACGCAACTCCGGCGGCGGGCCGTCGTCCACGCGCAGGTAGCGTTCGCTGCGGAACGCCACGAGCGCGTCGCGCACCGACACGTCGACCGATTGCGCCACGCCCGTCCGCAGTCGATGGCACTCGGCTGCCGCGAGCCCGGCTGCGGCAATCGTCGCGGCGGCGAGCGTGCCGACATGAAACGTCGACGGCAGCGTCGGGTCCTGCCCGGTCACGGTCGTGCGGGCCAGCGCGTCGCGTTCGCCGCGTGCGAGTTGCCAAAGATGCGCCAAGGCGGAATCGGGTGTCATGGTGAAGGAGACGCCGTTGAGGAGACGGGAACGAGTCTAGAATTCGCGACAGGCGCGATCAATCTTGATTGCACGAATCAACACATAACGAATAGTTGTAGCGCGCCCGCGCTTCATGCGCGGCGACAGGAGCAACCGGCATGACGTCCCTCAGTGCGCAGGAAGCCGCCGGCATGCTCGGCGTCAGCGTGAGCACCCTTTATGCGTACGTGAGCCGCGGCCTGCTGCGCTCGCTGCCCGACGGCGCGACCAAGCGCCGCCGCTACGACGCCAACGAAGTGCGCCTGCTCGCGCGCCGCCGGGCCGATGCGAAGCGCGCGGGCGGCGTCGCCGAACGTTCGCTCGACTGGGGCGTGCCGGTCCTGGAATCGCGGATCACGCAGATCGCCGACGGTCGCCTGCGCTACCGCGGCGCCGATGCGATCGCGCTGGCCGACGCGGCGACACTCGAAGAAACGGCCGCGCGGCTGTGGGACTGTCCGCCCGCGCGGCTGGCCGCCGCGTCGCTCGCGTCGACCGGTTTCGACGCGGCGCAGTGGGACGACTGGGCGCGTCGCTGGGCGCACCTCGCGCCGCTCGAACGCACGCTGGTGCTGCTGCCGGCCACCGCCGCGTCGCTGCCGCGCCTGTGGGCGCAGGGGCGCGACGCACAGCTCGATTCCGCGGCGCTGCTGCTGCGCGTCGCGACGGCCGCGCTCGCCGGCATCGCGCCGGGCGACGCGCCCGTGCACCAACAGCTCGCGGCCGCGTGGCGCGTGCGGCGGCGCAATGAAGCCGACCTGCTGCGGCGCGCGCTCGTGCTGTGCGCCGATCACGAACTGAATCCGTCGACCTTCGCGGTACGCTGCATCGCGTCGACCGGCACCCATCTGTTCGGCGCGATCTCGGGCGGGCTCGCGGCGCTGTCGGGGCCGCGCCACGGCGGTGAGACGTTCCGCGCCAGCACGCTGCTCGACGAAGCGGCCCGCGCCGCCGATCTCGATCGCTACCTCGCGCTGCGGCTGGCGCACGACGAACGCGCGGACGGCGGCCGCACCGCCCTGTCAGGCTTCGCACACCCGCTGTACCCCGACGGCGACCCGCGCGCGCGGGCGTTGCTCGATGCGCTGCACGCGGCGGCGCCCGAGCGGCCGGTGCTGCGCGTCGCGCACGCGCTCGCCGCACGCGTCGAAGCGGCGACGGGCCTGCGGCCGACGATCGATTTCGCGCTCGCGGTGCTGGAGCGCACGCTCGCGCTGCCCGACGGCGCGGCATTCACGCTGTTCGCGGCCGGCCGCACGGCCGGCTGGATCGCGCATGCGCTCGAACAGTACGCGGACGGGAAGCTGATCCGGCCGCGCGCCCGCTACGTCGGCAGCGACGCGGCCGCGTGACGCCGGCCGTCGCGCCACACGGCGAACGGACGCCACCATGCAGACGCTGTGCGCACGGCCGGTGCCGCGAGCGGGCCGAATGCGAACGTCGCGCCGCGCGGCCCCGCGCTGACCCACGCGCGCATGCCGGGCAGCAAGGTCAACGATGCGCCCGCGCCCAGCCAGTGATCGTCGGGCCGGCCCTCGACGGTCACCCACACGTCGCCCTCGGCCACTTCGAGCAGCGTGCGATCGACGATCCGCCACCGTCCGGCCGGCTCGTCGCCGTCCATCACGTAAAGTCGCAGTTCGCGCATGGCAGCCTCCTGGTCGCACGGGTTCGATGACGCCAGTATTTCGGACAGTGACGGCACACGGACAGATACGGCCGCAGACACTTTCGGCTGAACTGTACTGGCCGGCCGACGGGGACAGAGGCTTCCCGCGGGCCGGTCCGGTCGGCGGCCACACGACATACCGCGCCGAACCTGCACGGCGCGGCGGCTTTCCCTACAATGTCGGCTGTCCCGCGCCACCGCCCCCGCCGTCATGTTCCAACGCCCGCCCGCCGCCGCTCCTGGCGAAAAGAACCTCACCGTGATGCTCTGGCTCGTTGCGACGGGCTTCTTCATGCAGACGCTCGACGCGACGATCGTCAACACGGCGCTGCCGTCGATGGCCGCGAGCCTCGGCGAATCGCCGCTGCGAATGCAATCGGTCGTGATCGCATACTCGCTGACAATGGCGGTGATGATTCCCGTGTCGGGGTGGCTCGCCGATACGTTCGGCACGCGGCGCGTGTTCTTCAGCGCGATCCTGGTGTTCTCGCTCGGCTCGCTGCTGTGCGCGAACGCGCATACGCTGACGCAACTCGTCGCGTTCCGCGTGGTGCAGGGGGTCGGCGGCGCGATGCTGCTGCCGGTCGGGCGGCTCGCGGTGCTGCGCACCTTTCCGGCCGAACGCTACCTGCCCGCGCTGTCGTTCGTCGCGATTCCGGGCCTGATCGGCCCGCTGATCGGGCCGACGCTCGGCGGCTGGCTCGTGAAGATCGCGTCGTGGCACTGGATCTTCCTGATCAACGTGCCGGTCGGCGTCGCGGGCTGCATCGCGACCTTCTATTCGATGCCCGACTCGCGCAACCCGGCCGCCGGCCGCTTCGACCTGAAGGGCTATCTGCTGCTGACGATCGGCATGGTCGCGATCTCGCTGTCGCTCGACGGGCTCGCCGATCTCGGCATGCAGCACGCGGCCGTGCTGGTGCTGCTGATCCTGAGCCTCGCGTGCTTCGTCGCGTACGGACTGTACGCGGTGCGCGCGCCGCAGCCGATCTTCTCGCTGGAGTTGTTCAAGATCCACACGTTCAGCGTCGGGCTGCTCGGCAACCTGTTCGCGCGGATCGGCAGCGGCGCGATGCCGTACCTGATTCCGCTGCTGCTGCAGGTGAGCCTCGGCTACTCGGCGTTCGAGGCCGGGCTGATGATGCTGCCCGTCGCGGCGGCCGGCATGTTCTCGAAGCGGATCATCACGCGGCTGATCACGCAGCACGGCTACCGCAAGGTGCTGCTCGCGAACACGATCATGGTCGGCGTGATGATGGCGAGCTTCGCGCTGATGCGCGACACGGTGCCGGTGTGGGTGAAGGTCGTGCATCTCGCGCTGTTCGGCGGCTTCAACTCGATGCAGTTCACCGCGATGAACACGTTGACGCTGAAGGATCTCGGCACCGGCGGCGCGAGCAGCGGCAACAGCCTGTTCTCGCTCGTGCAGATGCTGTCGATGAGCCTCGGCGTCACGGTCGCCGGCGCGCTGCTCGCAACGTTCACCGGCATGCTGCGCACGGTGACGCCGAGCAACACGCTGCCGGCGTTCCATGCGACCTTCATCTGCGTCGGGATCATCACGGCCGCGTCCGCGTGGATCTTCGCGCAGCTCGCGCCCGAGATCCGCAGCACCGCGCGCAAGACCGACCCGTCCGAGCGCGCGTGACGCGCGGCGCGCGCCGAATCGGGCCGGAACGCACCATCGCGGTGCAACGCGGCCCGGCACGCGTGCGCATGTCGGCGGCGGCGGGCGGCCGCACACGGCGCCTGCCGTGCATACTTCTTGCTCGCGTATTCTGTAGGTAAACTGGGAGTCTTCCTTCGGCCGACATCATGAGCATGATCGAAATCGATCCCCCCGGCTTTCAGCCGCCCCGCCCGGTCGCCGGCGACGACGGGAACCGACGCACCGTGCTGTACGGCGGCTACACCGTGTTCAGCGTGTTCCAGCCCGTGTTCTCGGTGTCGCACCGGCGCGCGATCGGCTATCACGCGTCGCTGCGCGCGCACGACGAGGAAAACCGCCAGGTGGCGTCGCACGAGGTGTTCACGCAGGCGGCGCGGCGCGGCGACCTGCTCGAGCTCGGCCGGCTCGCCGAATCGTTGCATCTCGGTAACTTCCACGCGTTCGACAGCCACGACGAATGGCTCTTCCTGAGCCTGCATCCGGCCGCGCTGATGGACACCATCTACGGCGACGCGCTGCTCGCGAACCTGAAGGCGCTCGGGCTGCCGCCGCACCGCGTGGTGCTCGAGGTGCCCGAACAGGCCGGCGGCGAGACGCCGCGCTATGCGGCGATCATCGACGGGCTGCGCAAGGCCGGCTTCCTGATCGCGCTCGTCGGGTTCGGCGCGAAGCATTCGAACATCGATCGCGTGTGGCATCTGCATCCCGACATCGTCACGCTCGACCGCGGCATCCTCGCGCAGGCGAGCGAGCACTCGCATCTCGAACGCGTGCTGCCAGGGCTCGTGTCGCTGCTGCACGAATCCGGCCAGCTCGTGCTGATGGGCGGGCTCGCGACCGAACGCGACGCGCTGATCGCGCTCGAATGCGACGTCGATTTCGTACAGGGCCAGTACTTCGCGGGGCCGAGCGTCGATCCGGTGCAGCCGCAGGCCGCCGCGGGCTGCATGGATACGCTGTCGGCCGCGCTGCGGCTGCGCGTCGCGCAGCGCGAACGCACGCAGGCCGAACGGCTCGCGCCGTACGTGGCCGCGCTCGAGGACGCGAGCCGCAGGCTCGGCGCGGGCGAATCGCTCACCGATGCGGCCGCCGCCGTGCTCGGGCTGCCCGAGACCGCGCGCTGCTTCCTGCTCGACGCGTCGGGCCGCCAGATCGGCGACAACGTGCTCGCGCGCGGCAGCGTGTCGCAACGTGCGAAGCGCTTCCGCCCGCTGCTGCATTCCGAAGGCGCGAGCTGGGAACGCCGCCCGTACTTCATCGACGCGATGCGCGCGCCCGGCGGCGTGCATCTGACGCCGCCCTACCTGTCGATCAACGAGGCGCACCTGTGCGTGACCGCGTCGATCGCCGCACCGGCCGCGACGGGCATGCAGGTGCTCTGCGTCGACATCAACTGGGAAGCGGCACTCAGCCGCGAGTGAGTTCGCCGGCGCGGCGCGCTCACCCGTCGCGGCCCGCCTTGCGCACGATCAGCCGGTGCACGCGCTTGCCGGACGACGCGCTGACGACCTCGTGTTCGTCGATCACGTGCACGCCCGCGCCCAGCGCCGCATGCATCCGCGCCGAATCGAGCGGCGTATAGAGGCGGCCGCGCTCGTCGCGCAACATGCCGCTTCCGGCCACCCGCCAGCTCAGGTACAACGTGCCGCCCGGCATCAGCAGATCGGCCAGCCGCGCGGCAGCCGCCGCTGCATCCGCCTGTTCGAGATGCATGACGACCGTTTCGCACAGCACGTTGCGAAACGCGCCGGACGGTACGCCGGCCAGCGCCGGCAGCGCGGCCAGTTCGAACGTCAGATCGCGATGGCGCCGCCGCGCCTCATCGAGCAGCGCGGCGCTCGCGTCGTAGCCGCGCACGTCGAAGCCGCGCGACGCGAGCCAGGCCGTGTCGCGCCCCGCGCCGCAGCCGACGTCGGCGGTCAGCCCCGGCGAGAAATGTTGTTCGAGCAGCGCGTACATGTCGTCGGGCGCAGCCTGGTCGAGCCAGTCCTGCGCGTATTGCGCGGCATGGGCGTCGTAGGCATCGAGAGTCGGGCGATCCACCATGGCGATTGCTCCGCAAGGGCGTCGGATGACGCACTCCGCATCTTAGTCGTTGCGCCCGGCCCGCGCCGCCGGCAAGCGCCGCGACGCCGGCCTACGCGGCCGGCACGTGGCCCGCACGCGGCGCCTGCGCGGCCAGGTCGGCCCACAGCGCATCGCCGCGCCACGCCGGACGTGACGCCGCGCTTTCCGCGTCGTGGACGAGCGCGCACAGCCGCGCATTGACCGGCGCCGGCGCGCCGAAGCGCCCGGCCAGCCGCACGATTTCGCCGTTGATCCATTCGACTTCGGTCGCACGATGCGCCGCGAGATCGTCGGACATCGACGAGCGCGCCAACGGATCGATCTCGAGCATCCGGCCGCCGAGCACGCGGAAAGCCGCATCGGGCAGATCGAGCATCGCCGGAATCCATGCGGCCGGCAGCGGCGTCAAGCGCGCAGGCCGGATCGCGGCCCGCGCCAGCCAGTGCAGCGCCTCGCGCTGGGCCAATGCGACGCAGCGCCGGTACGTGCGTTGGGCGAGCTCGTCGCGCAACGGCAGGTTCGCGAGCGCATTGACCGCATTGTTCAGGTTGAGCAGCAGCTTCGCCCACTGCACGGTGCGCATGTCGCGATGCAGCACGAGCGGCAGGCCGGCCCGCGCGAACAGGCCGGTGAACGGCTGCAGCGCAGGCGACGCGTCGACCGCCAGCCTCCCCGCCGAGCCCTGGTGAAACGCGCCGGGCCCGCGCTCGATCACGTTGAACGGCACCATGCCGGCCAACACGGTCGCTTGCGGGAGTGCGTCGCGCAGCACGTCGGCGTTGTGCAGGCCGTTCTGGAAGCTGATCATGATCGTGCCCGGCCGCAGCACGCCGGCCAGTTGCGCGGCGGCCTCGCGCGTGGCGGCCGACTTCACCGCGACGAGCACGAGCCGCGCGGCGGCCGCCGCGGCCGGATCGGTGGCGAATCGGACATCGGCCGGCGCGAGCGCCCCGCGATAGCCGCGCCGGTCGGTCAGCGTGAGTCCGTGCAGATGAATCGCGTCGCCGATCCGCGCGCGGCCGACGAGCGTGACGTGCGCGCCGGCTGCCGCGAGGCGGCCGCCGAGGTAGCACCCGATCGCGCCCGCGCCGAATACGCAGACCGGCCCGGCCGACGCATCAGACATGCGAATGCGCGCCGCCATGCACCGGGCCCGCGCGCCGCTCGACTTCGCGGCGTACGTCGCCGCGCAGCCCCGCGAAGAACGCGACCTCGGCGACGACGAACAGCGGCCCGACGATCAGGCCGACCAGATCGTCGACGAACGCGGGCTTGCGGCCTTCGAACCAGTGCCCGACGAACTGCACGATCCAGCCGACGACGAACGCGCCGATGCCGATTGCAAGCCATTGCGCGGTCCGCAGCGGCGCCAGCGACTGCGCGGCCCACAGGCCGAGGGCGAGCAGCCCGGTCATCACGATCCCGAACCGCAGGTCGAGACGCAAGTAGAACAGCGCGGACACGACGGCGAGCAGCAGCGCCGGCGACAGCGCGATGCCGGCCAGCATCCCGAGCGCCGGCCGCGACAGCAGCACCTCGACCGCGAACACGATCATCGGGATGCCGACCAGATGCGTCGCGATGTTGCGCGCGTCGCGATGGTAGGCCGCATACTGGGAAAGATGATCTTCGAGGGTCTTCATGGCGTCTCCTGATCGGTTATTGAGCGCTATGATGCGCGTCACGCCCGAGAACCTCTGTCAGCTACCCGACATCGCGTGCCCATGCCTTCTTCGCTCGCCCCGTACCTGCCGCAGATCGAAGCGAACCCGTGGTTCGCCGGGCTGCCGCCCGCGCTGCGCGCCGACCTGATCGCCCGCGCGACGCTGCGCCGCTTGCCGTCCGGCCACGCGCTGTTCCGGCGCGGCGACCCGCCGTGCGGGCTGTACGCGGTACTGGCCGGTTCACTCACGATAGGGGCGGTCGATCCGCAGGGCAAGGAAGCGCTGCTGACGGTGGCCGAGCCCGTCACGTGGTTCGGCGAGATCGCGTTGTTCGACGGCCAGCCGCGCACGCACGACGCCATCGCGCTCGACGACGCGCTGCTGCTGCACGTGCCCCAGGCCGCGCTGCTCGCGATCCTCGATACGACGCCGCAATACTGGCGGCAGTTCGCGCTGCTGATGGCGCAAAAGCTGCGCCTGAGCTTCCTGACCGTCGAGTCGATGAGCGTGATGCCGGCCGCGCAGCGGCTCGCCGCGCGGCTGCTGATGATCGCCGAAGGCTACGGCGGCATCAGCGCCGGGCGCACGCATATCCGGCTGTCGCAGGAAACGCTCGCGTCGATGCTGTCGCTGACGCGGCAGACCACCAACCAGTTGCTGAAGGCGTTGCAGGCCGACGGCGTGGTGCGGCTGCACGTCGGCGAGATCGAGCTCGTGGACATCGACGCATTGCGCCGCGCGAGCGGGCTCGGCGACGGCGCGTCCTGAACGCCGCGCAACGGCCTCGGCAGGCCTTTGTCGACGCTGCGCGCTGCCCCGCAGCCGCCGAGTTGCGCTATCGTGGCGACTCGTTCCGCCAGCCGCGCGCACCGCCTTGAACACGTCGACCCTCCCCGCCCCCGCCCGTCATCCGTGGCCCGTCTTCATCGCGTTCCTGCGGCTCGGGCTCACGTCGTTCGGCGGGCCGGTCGCGCATCTCGGCTACTTTCGCGCGGAATTCGTCACGCGGCGCGGCTGGCTCACCGAGCGCACCTATGCCGATCTGGTCGGGCTGTGCCAGTTCCTGCCGGGGCCGGCGAGCAGCCAGGTCGGGATGGCGATCGGTCTCGCGCGTGCCGGCTATGCCGGCATGTTCGCCGCGTGGCTCGGTTTCACGCTGCCGTCGGCGCTGCTGATGATGCTGTTCGCGCTCGGCGTTCACGCGACGGGCGCGCCGATCGAAGCCGGCGCGCTGCACGGGCTGCGCATCGTGTCGGTCGCGGTGATCGCGCAAGCCGTATGGGGCATGGCGCGCACGCTGTGCCCGGATGCGCGGCGCGTCACGCTGATGGCCGCGGCCGCCTGCGTCGCGCTGCTCGCGCCGGCCGCCTGGACGCAGGTCGCGGTGATCGTCGTGGCTGGTGCCGCCGGTCTCGTGCTGCTGCCGCAACCGGCGCGCGACGCGCACGAACCGTTGCCGCTGCACGTGTCGTCCCGCGCGGGCGTGCTGTGGCTTCTGCTGTTCGCAGCGCTGCTCGTCGCGCTGCCGTTCGCGGCCCGCGCGCTGCGCTCCGATACGCTCGCCGTCGTCGATGCGTTCTTCCGCACGGGTGCGCTCGTGTTCGGCGGCGGCCACGTGGTGCTGCCGCTGCTGCAGGCGGCCGTGGTCGCGCCCGGCTGGGTCGGCGATTCGGCGTTTCTCGCCGGATATGGCGTCGCGCAGGCCGTGCCGGGGCCGCTGTTCACGTTCTCGGCATTCCTCGGTGCGTCGCTGCGCGATGCGCCGAACGGCTGGCTCGGCGGCACGATCGCACTCGTGTCGATCTTCGCGCCGTCGTTCCTGCTCATCGCCGGCACCGCGCCGTTCTGGGAACGCCTGCGCCGCAGCGCGCACATGCAGGCCGCGCTCGCCGGCGTGAACGCGGCCGTCGTTGGGCTGCTGCTCGCCGCGCTCTATCATCCGGTCTGGACCGACACGATCGTCGCGCCGCGCGACCTGGCCGCCGCGCTGGTCGCCTTCGTCGCGCTGGTGTTCTGGCGCGTGCCGCCATGGGCCGTCGTGATCGCGAGCGCGGCGCTCGGCTGGCTGCTCGGCATCGCCGGCTGATCCGGCGGGCGCGGCACGTTCGGGCCGCGCAAAAACAAAAAGCCCTCGAAACGAGGGCTTTTTTCGATGCCGCGCGCCGTAGCGGCGCGCAGGCGCCGGACTTACGCGAAGTTCTTCGCTGCGAAGTCCCAGTTCACGATGTTCCAGTACGCTTCGACGAACTTCGGACGCGCGTTGCGGTAGTCGATGTAGTACGCGTGTTCCCACACGTCGATCGTCAGCAGTGCCTTGTCGGCGGTCGTCAGCGGCGTGGCTGCGTTGCTCGTCGACACGATGTCGAGCGAACCGTCGGCCTTCTTCACGAGCCATGCCCAGCCCGAACCGAACGTGCCGACCGCGGCCTTCGTGAACGCTTCCTTGAATGCGTCGTACGAACCCCACTTCGCATTGATCGCGTCGCCCAGCGCGCCCGTCGGTGCGCCGCCGCCGTTCGGCGACAGGCTGTTCCAGAAGAACGTGTGGTTCCAGACTTGCGCGGCGTTGTTGAAGATGCCGCCCGACGACTTCTTCACGATCTCTTCCAGCGGCAGGTTTTCGAATTCCGTGCCCGGGATCAGATTGTTCAGGTTCGTCACATATGCCTGATGGTGCTTGCCGTAGTGGTACTGGATCGTCTCGAGCGAGATGGTCGGCGCGAGTGCGTCTTCAGCGTACGGGAGCGGCGGGAGCGTATGAGCCATGGCGATTCCTTCGTTGAGTATGTAGGGAGGCTGTGTTGGATGCTGCCGAGCGTCCGATTGTAGGCGAGGACGAATAACCCCGCAAACTCACGGGCCATTTATCCGCGGTATGCGAAAAAGCGCTGCTGGCGCGACGTCCGGCAGGACGAACCGGACGATGCGCAGCATTCGTGCCCGGCCGCGCCGCATGCGTTGCGACGATCCTCGCGTGTCGCGCGCGTCGCTTCTTGCGTCAGATCGTATCGGTCAGCCGCGGCTGCACGTCGGCGAGCGACACGTCGGCCGAGCCTTCGGCGAGATGCACGGTCAGGCGCCGCTGCGGCTTCAGCGCGTTCGGCGCGCGCACCGCGCGGCCCGTCTGCGCATCGATCAGCGCCGCATAGCCGCGCTCGAGCGTGCGCTGCGGGCTCAGCACCTCGAGCCGCGCGGCACAGGCTGACACACGCGCCGTGTCGCGTTCGTGACGGCGCTGCAACGCGCTGGCCAGACGCTGCGACAGCCCCGCGAGCGCGTGGCGCGCCTGCGACGCATCGGGCCGCGCGCGCTGCCAGCGCAACTGCGCGAGCGCGAAACGCGCACGGGCATCGCGCACCGGCCGCGACGCCGCCGACGCCAGCCGCGCTGCGAGCTGCTGGACGTGCGTGCGTTGCCGCTGCAGCCGCTCGGCCGGACTCACGAGCCGGCGCGCGAGCCAGTCGAGCTGCTGCGCGCGCTGTTCGAGCCGGCGCGCCATGCCGCGTGCGAGCGCGCGCTGGCGTTCGTCGACCTCGCGCAGCAGCAGCGCGCGCTGCGGGCTCGCGAGTTCGGCCGCGCCGGTCGGCGTCGGCGCGCGCAGGTCGGCCGCGAAATCGGCGATCGTGAAATCGGTTTCGTGCCCGACGCCGCTGACGACCGGCAGCTCGCTCGCCGCGATCGCGCGCGCCAGCGCTTCGTCGTTGAACGACCACAGATCTTCGATCGAGCCGCCGCCGCGACAGACCAGCAGCACGTCGACCTCGCGCCGCGCATTCGCGGTCGCCACGGCCGCGACGAGCTTTTCGGCGGAGCCGGCGCCCTGCACGGGGGCCGGATAGACGATCACCGGGATATGCGGCGCGCGCCGGGCGAGCGTGGTCAGCACGTCGCGCAGCGCGGCGGCCTGCAGCGACGTGACGATGCCGATCGCGCGCGGGTGCGCCGGCAACGGCCGCTTGCGCTCGGGAGCGAACAGGCCCTCGGCCTCGAGCTGCGCCTTCAGCCGCAGGAATGCCTCGTACAGGCGCCCCTGCCCGGTGCGCCGCACGGCTTCGACGTTGAGCTGCACTTCGCCGCGCGGCTCGTACATCGTGACGACCGCGCGCACCTCGATGCGGTCGCCTTCGCGCGGCGTGAATTCCGCGTACTGGGCGCGGCCGCGGAACATCACGCAGCGCATCTGCGCCTGCTGGTCCTTGATCGAGAAATACCAGTGGCCGCTCGCGGCGCGTGTGAAATTCGACACTTCGCCGGAAATCCACAGCAGCGGAAACGAGCGCTCGAGCATCGTCGAAATCGCACGATTGAGCGCCGAAACGGGAATCACTTCGTCGCCGCCGCGCGTGGCGCCGGGGGCGGAAAAAGGGGAATCGGAAAGCATGGGCGGTCGGATGAATGCTGGCGGCGTCACGATAGTCCGACACGCGCGCGGCGTCCAGCGCCGCCGTATTCGCCGCCGCGCACGGAAGGTGTCCACACTCTGGCATTCGTCCGCGTAAAACGCTCGGAAACCGCTAAAAAAACCAGACGATTCTCGGTAACACCTTGATTTTTCTAATTTTTTAAACCTTTCAGAATGATTCTCATCCGATTCGAGGCCCGCCGGACGGGCGTTTGAGGCAATCGACCGGGGAGTTCTTCACAGAGTTATCCACAGGGCGTCGCGATCCGGCCCCACGCGCTGCGGCGGCCGGTCGCGCTTGCCGCGCCGGCGTGCGGCGCGCTAGAGTGCCGCCTTCCACGGACCCTGCGGCATGCGCCGCCCAACGGAGAATCCGCCTTGACGAATCCGTCCCTCGCCGCGGCGCACGACGCGCCGCGCCCGGCCCGATGAGCGCGCCCGGCGGCCCGCTCGCGCGACTCGAAGCGCGCCTGACACGCGAATGGCAGCGGCGCGGCGCGCTCGCGTGGGCGCTCACGCCGTTCGCCTGCGTGTTCGGCCTGTGCGCGGCGCTGCGGCGCACTGCTTACGCGCAGGGCTGGAAGCAGCCGGTGGACGTCGGCGTGCCGGTGGTCGTGGTCGGCAACGTGACCGTCGGCGGCACCGGCAAGACACCGACCGTGATCGCGCTCGTCGACGCGCTGCGCGCGGCCGGCTTCACGCCCGGCGTCGTGTCGCGCGGCTACGGCGCGAACGTGAAGGCGCCGACCGCCGTCACGCCGGCGTCGCGCGCAGGTGCGGCCGGCGACGAACCGCTGCTGATCGCGCGCCGCACCGGCGCGCCCGTGTGGGTGTGCCCCGACCGCGTCGCGGCCGCGCAGGCGCTGCGCGCCGCGCATCCGGACGTCGACGTGATCGTCAGCGACGACGGCCTGCAGCACTACCGCCTCGCGCGCACCGTCGAGCTGGTCGTATTCGACCACCGGCTCGGCGGCAACGGCTTCCTGCTGCCGGCCGGCCCGCTGCGCGAGCCGCTGTCGCGGCACCGCGACGCGACGCTCGTCAACGATCCGTACAGCGGCGCGCTGCCGCCGTGGCCCGACACCTACGCGCTCGCGCTGACGCCGGGCGCCGCTTGGCACCTCGACCAGCCCGCGCTGCGCCGCCCGCTGTCGCAATTCGCGAACGAACGCGTGCTCGCCGCGGCCGGCATCGGCGCGCCGGAACGCTTCTTCGCGACGCTGCGCGCGGCCGGTCTCGCGCCGGCCACCCGCGCGCTGCCTGACCATTACGCGTTCGCCGACAATCCATTCGTCGACGATGCCGTCGATGCGATCCTGATCACCGAGAAGGATGCAGTAAAATTGGGCGCTTCCTGGCGCGACGCCCGACTGTGGGTGGTCCCCGTCGAAGCCGCGCTCGACCCTCGCCTCATTGCCCTCGTTGTGGAGAAACTCCGTGGACGCTCGCCTGCTTGAAATCATTGTGTGCCCTATCTGCAAAGGCCCGCTCCACTACGACCGTGCCGCGCAGGAGCTGATCTGCAACGCGGACAAGCTCGCGTACCCGATCCGCGACGGCATCCCCGTGATGCTGGTCGACGAAGCGCGCCAGACCGTCGAAGGCACGCCGGTCGATCCGGCCGGCCGCTGAACCGCCGCGCCGCTCGCCCGGCGCCCGGTGCCCGGTGCCCCGATTCGACACCGTGACGGCCCGGCCCCGGCCGGGTCGCCGCACTCCGCCGGGCGACCGGCTTCCGGCGTCGCCCGCCCCGTCCTTCCCAGCGCTCCCCGATGACTCACCCGCAACCCTTCATCGCCGTCATTCCCGCCCGGCTCGCGTCGACGCGGCTCCCGAACAAGCCGCTCGCCGATCTCGGCGGCAAGCCGATGGTCGTGCGTGTCGCCGAGCGCGCGCGCGAAGCGGGCGCGCAACAGGTGCTCGTCGCGTCCGACGCGCAGAGCGTGCTCGACGCGGCGCGCGATCACGGCTTCGAAGCGGTGCTCACGCGCGCCGACCATCCGTCCGGCACTGACCGGCTCGCGGAAGTCGCGGCGGCCTTCGGCTGGCGCGACGACACTGTCGTCGTCAACGTGCAGGGCGACGAGCCGCTGATCGACCCCGTGCTCGTGCGCGACGTAGCGTCGCACCTGGCCGCGCATCCGGCGTGCGCGATCGCGACCGCCGCTCACCCGATCCACGACGCGGCCGACGTGTTCAATCCGAACGTCGTGAAGGTCGCGCTCGACGCGCAGAGCGTCGCGCTGTACTTCTCGCGCGCGCCGATTCCGTGGAGCCGCGACGCGTACCAGCCGCACTGGCCCGACGTCGCGGCCATGCCTGGACCGGCTTTCCCGGTCTATCGGCACATCGGCCTCTATGCGTATCGCGCGCGTTTCCTGCGCACCTATCCGTCGCTCGCGCAGGCGCCGATCGAACAGGCCGAGCAGCTCGAACAGTTGCGCGCGCTGTGGCACGGCGAGCGCATCGCGGTGCTGATCACCGAATCCGCGCCCGAAGCCGGCATCGATACGCCGGCCGATCTCGCGCGCGTGCAGGCCCTTTTTCAGCCGGGTTCAAAATAACCCGTGGCATAATCAGGCGATTGTGCGAGCCGTCCGCGACCAGCGCGTCCTCGCTTGACCCCGCCCGTGGCCCTGCCGGCAGCCGCGCGTCGCCCTGGCCGACGCGCCGCATCAGACCGGTCCGCCACGCGCCGGGCGAGCCCCGCGCCCGCTGTCGCCGACGCCTTTGTGTCTCGCCACACGAATCTACATACTTGGAGATATCACCATGCGTTTGATCCTGTTGGGCGCGCCCGGCGCGGGAAAGGGCACCCAGGCAAACTTCATCAAGGAAAAATTCGGCATTCCGCAAATCTCGACGGGCGACATGCTGCGCGCGGCCGTCAAGGCCGGCACACCGCTCGGCGTCGAGGCGAAGGGTTACATGGATGCCGGCAAGCTCGTGCCGGACGCGCTGATCATCGGCCTGGTCAAGGAGCGCCTGAAGGAATCCGACTGCGCGAACGGCTATCTGTTCGACGGCTTCCCGCGCACGATCGCGCAGGCTGACGCAATGAAGGAAGCCGGCGTCGCGATCGACTACGTGCTCGAGATCGACGTCCCGTTCTCGGAAATCATCGAGCGCATGAGCGGCCGCCGCACGCATCCTGCATCGGGCCGCACGTACCACGTCAAGTTCAACCCGCCGAAGGTCGAAGGTCACGACGACGTGACGGGCGAACCGCTGATCCAGCGCGACGACGACAAGGAAGAAACTGTCAAAAAGCGTCTCGAAGTGTACGAAGCTCAGACCAAGCCGCTGATCACGTACTACGGCGACTGGGCGCAGCGCGGCGAGGAAAACGGTCTGAAGGCGCCGCAGTATCGCAAGATCTCGGGCCTGGGCACCGTCGACGAAATCCGCGAGCGCGCGTTCGACGCACTGAAGTAAGCAGCGCGTCGCGCACCGCAAGCCGCCCGGTCCGGGCGGCTTTTTTTCGCTTGTCGCGATTTGCACGCCCCTGTGGCACGCGCGCAAGAAAAACGCCCGCGATGCGGGCGTTTTTTCCATGTACAAGAAGCAGCGCGCTGGCGGCTCAATCCTCGCCGTCGCGCTGCATCCGTTGCCGCAATTCGCTGACCTGCGACTCGACGACGGTCGCGTCTTCCGCCTCGGGCCGCTCGCCGAGATACTGCTCGAGATCCTCGAGCGCGGGGCGCAGGTAGTCGAGCCGCGCATACGCGAAGCCGCGGTCGCGCACCTCGTCGAGCTGCTCGGGCAGCAGGATCACGAGCCGCTGCTGCACCGCGAGCAGCCGCTGCCAGCGCTCCGTCTGCAGATAGATCGTCTTCAGGTTGCGCAGCATCCGCGCGATGATCTCGCGGCTCGTCGCGGGCTGCAGCAGCGCGCGCAACGCGCTGTCGACCGCTCCCGCCGCCCGCGCGACGTACGGCTCGAGCATCTCGACCATCTCGGCTTCGGACAGCGAATGGCCGTTGGTCGGATCGATGATCAGGTCGCCATCCGGCAGCGTCACGCGCAGCAGGAAATGGCCGGGGAACGATACGCCGCGCGCCGGCACGCCGATCTGCTCGGCGAGCTCCAGGTACAGCACCGACAGCGAGATCGGAATCCCGCGCCGCCGCTTCAGCACGGCATTCAGGTGGCTGTTATCGGGGTCGTAGTAATCGTTGTGATTGCACGCGAAGCCGAGCTCGCGAAAGAAGAAGTCGTTCAGCGCGGCGACGCGGCCCTTCAGGTCCGTATCGTCGGCGAGCCGCCGGCGCAGCCGCGCCGCCAGCATGTCGAGTTCGGCCAGCGTGCCCTGCAGGTCGAGGTCGGGATACGCGTCCTGCGCCAGCGACAGCGCGGCTTCCGTGACGGGCAGACTGTCGTCGTCCGCCACGAGCGTGCTGAAGTAGTCGAGGACGCGGGTCATTGCGGTCGTCACTTGGCGCGCCTTCTGAAGTAAGCGTATTTGAAGCCCATCACCCACAACATACCGAAATATAGTGCAGCAAACAGCACGAGGCACGCAGCCATCAGCGCAATGCGATCGAGCGGCTGCGCGCGCATGCCGGTCCAGTCGAAACTGATCGCGCACCAGTGCATCAGGCCCGCGAGCACGAGCGCCGCGCCGACGAGCTGCACGAAGAAGCGCAGCCAGCCCGGCGACGGCTGGTAGATGCCGCGCTTGCGCAGCCCGAGGAACAGCAGCAGCGAATTCAGGCACGCGCCGACGCCGATGCTCAGCGTGAGGCCCGCGTGGCCGATCAGCGGCACGAACACGTAGTTCGACAGCTGCGTGACGATCAGCACGCCGATCGCGATCTTCACGGGCGTCTTGATGTCCTGCTTCGCATAGAAGCCCGGCGCGAGGATCTTGATCAGGATGATGCCGACGAGGCCGATCCCGTAGGTCGCGAGCGCGCGCGCGACCATCGTGACGGTATGCGCGTCGAACTTGCCGTAGTTGAACAGCGTCGCGGTGAGCGGTGTCGCGAAGAAGAACAGCGCGAGCGCGCTCGGCGCCGCGAGCAGGAACGTGACGCGCAGGCCCCAGTCGAGCAGCGCCGAATATTCGTGCGAATCGGCGTCGACGTGCGCCTTCGACAGGCTCGGCAGCAGGATCGTGCCGAGCGCGACGCCGAGCAGCGCCGTCGGGAACTCCATCAGGCGGTCGGCGTAGTTGATCCACGACACGGCACCCTGCCCGAGCCGCGACGCGATGTTGGTGTTGATGATCAGCGACAGTTGCGCGACGGACACCGCGAACGTCGCGGGCACCATTTTCGCGAGCACGCGCTTCACGCCCGGATGACGCAGCGCGCGCAGCGGGTTCAGGCCGATCAGCGGCACCATGTCGATCTTCTTCAGGCCGGGCAGCTGCACGAGAAACTGCAGCACGCCGCCGACGATGACCGCCCACGCGAGCGCGTAGACCGGCACCTTCAGGAGCGGCGCGACGAACACGGCCGCGGCGATGAACGCGACGTTGAGCAGCACCGGCGCGAACGCGGGCAGCGAGAAGCTCTTGTACGTGTTCAGCACGCCCGACGCGAGCGTGGTCAGCGAAATGAACACGATGTACGGGAACATGATCCGCGTCATCGTGACCGCGAGCGGGAACGCCTGGCCGTCGCTGTGCAGGCCGGACGCGACCGCGAACACGACCCACGACGCGCCCGCGATCCCGACGACCGACAGCACGGCCAGCGCCCACGCGAGCACGGTGGACATCGCGTCGACGAGCGCCTTCGTCGCATCGTGCCCCTGCTGGTTCTTGAACTCGGCGAGGATCGGCACGAACGCCTGCGAGAACGCGCCTTCGGCGGACAGGCGGCGCAGCAGGTTCGGGATACGGAAGGCGACGTAGAACGCGTCGGTGTATTGACTGGCGCCGAACGCACGGGCGATCAGCGTCTCGCGGGCCAGTCCGGTCACGCGCGACAGCAGCGTGAAGCCGCTGACCGTCAGCAGGGCTCGGAATAGATTCATGGGGCGCTTATTATACGGACGTTGCGCGACCCGGCCACCGGCCGATGCCGAAAAGCGCACCGGCCGCCCGCGGCCCCATCCGGCCGACATCACGTTGAACTTGCCACTCGCTTGATTTTGTTGCTATAATCGCCGGTTTCTGGGCTCGTACATGCACGGCAACTGCCGTTTTCATGTCCCGGCCTCGGTTAAAATCACCGTTTTTTTATGCGCCCCTGGGCAATCGTTCTCAGGGGACGGATCGAAAAGCAGCGCTTGGCCGTCAGGCTCCAAGCTCTGGAAACAGGACAGGATAAGGAACCGTCATGGCTAACTCCGCACAAGCACGCAAGCGCGCCCGCCAGGCCGCGAAGGCAAACTCGCACAACTCGGCGCTGCGCTCGAAATTCCGTACCGCGATCAAGTCGGTTCGCAAGGCTGTTGAAGCCGGCGACCAGGCAAAGGCTGCCGAGCTGTTCAAGGCTGCCGTGAAGACGATCGACACGATCGCCGACAAGAAGATCGTTCACAAGAACAAGGCCGCTCGCAGCAAGAGCCGCCTGGCCGCAGCCGTCAAGGGCCTGCAGGCAGCAGCGTAACTCCGGTGCGCCCGCTCAGGCGGGCGTTCCTGTTTCCTGCGATCACGAAAAAGCCCGCCTAGGCGGGCTTTTTTGTCGCCTGCCGCCCGCGCATCGTGCGCAGCGGCAGTTGCCCGGCGGGCGCAACTCGCGCCCTCGCCCGTCGGCATCAGTCACTTCTTCGTGTTGTAGTCCGGCAATTCGCACGCCTCGGTCACGACGAGGTTGTTGTCCTTCGCGAAATTCAGCACGAAATCGAAAGCCATCGGCTCGATGTCGCGCAACCGCGAATCGAGGATCACGCATTTCAGGTCGCCGAGCATCGTCGGGCGCACGTACAGAGAATACTTGAGACGCGCATTCGGCCCGCTCGCCCCCGGCCCGAAGCAGGCCATCACACCGGCCAGACGTTCCGACCAGTCGCTCGGGCGAAACTTTTTCCCGTCTTTCGTGATGCCCTGGATGAAAAATTCGGTCGGAGGGGTTTCAGCCATGTGGTTACCCAAGTGACGGCCCGGCGATGTCCAGGCAACGGCGCCTGGATACGCGAACACAAAGCTGGAGAGGCGGCGGCACGAGCCGATCGATATCCCGAAAACGGGGCGTCGATGCGCGCCGCCGGTGGACTGCACCGGATGTGTGCAGCGCACGGCTTGTGTCCGGCAGAGCGCGAAAAGCCTTGCCTGCCGGGCTGGAGAAAACTTTCGAATTATACCGCAGCGCGCCATCGCGCGTCGTCCCGACGGCCCTCTTCCCGCACCGCGGATCGGGCGCGGCGATCCTGCCCCGCGTCGTTCCACGGCTCGTCAAAGCACAGAAAATCCTTTATGCTGCTTTGAGTTATCCACACCCGACGGCGGCGCCGTCCGGCCTCGCGGCCGGGTGAGACCGCCGTATTTCGTTTCATGACCGCCAAAACCATTCGTCACTACCTGCAGTTCAAGGATTTCTCGCTGGAAGACTACGAGTACGTGCTCGAACGCACGGGTATCCTGAAGCGCAAGTTCAAGAACTACGAAACCTATCACCCGCTGCACGACCGCACGCTCGCGATGATCTTCGAGAAGAGCTCGACGCGCACGCGCCTGTCGTTCGAGGCCGGGATCTTCCAGCTCGGCGGCCACGCCGTGTTCATGAGCACGCGCGACACGCAGCTCGGCCGCGGCGAGCCCGTCGAGGATTCCGCGCAGGTCA
Organism: Burkholderia cenocepacia; assembly: GCF_014211915.1. Lineage (NCBI taxonomy): Bacteria > Pseudomonadati > Pseudomonadota > Betaproteobacteria > Burkholderiales > Burkholderiaceae > Burkholderia > Burkholderia cenocepacia. Next base: position 3,369,168 of record NZ_CP060039.1, read on the forward strand.
TCTCGCGAATGGTCGACATCATCATGATCCGCACGTTCGAGCAGGACGTGATCACGCGCTTCGCGCAGAATTCCCGCGTGCCGGTGATCAACGGGCTGACGAACGAATACCACCCGTGCCAGGTGCTCGCCGACATCTTCACGTACTACGAGCACCGCGGCCCGATCGCCGGCAAGACCGTCGCGTGGGTCGGCGACGCGAACAACATGCTCTACACGTGGATCGAGGCCGCGCAGATCCTCGGCTTCAAGCTGCGCCTGTCGACGCCGCCCGGCTATGCGCTCGACATGAAGCTCGTGTCGCCCGACAGCGCGCCGTTCTACGAGGTGTTCGACGATCCGAACGAAGCGTGCAAGGGCGCCGATCTCGTGACGACCGACGTGTGGACGAGCATGGGTTTCGAGGCCGAGAACGAGGCGCGCAAGCAGGCATTCGCCGACTGGTGCGTCGACGAGGAAATGATGGGCCATGCGAATCCGGATGCCCTCTTCATGCACTGCCTGCCCGCGCACCGCGGCGAGGAAGTGACGGCCGGCGTGATCGACGGCCCGCAGAGCGTCGTGTGGGACGAAGCGGAAAACCGCCTGCACGTGCAGAAGGCGCTGATGGAGTTCCTGCTGCTCGGCCGCCTCAAGCACTGACGCGCCGCTCAACGCACACGCGTAAAAAAAGCGCCGGTCGACGATCGGCGCTTTTCGTTTGGGCGCGCCAAAACCGGCGCGCGCTGCGTTACAGGCAGACCGGTTCCGCCTCCAGCTCGACGCCGAACTGCGCGCGCACGTCGGCCTGGATCGCCCGCGCCAACGCCAGCACGTCGGCGCCCGTCGCGCCGCCGCGATTGACGAGCACGAGCGCCTGGCGGTCGTGCACGGCCGCCGCACCGAGCGCGCGCCCCTTCCAGCCGCAGCGGTCGATCAGCCAGCCGGCCGCGAGCTTCACCTGCCCGTCCGGCTGCGGATACGACACGACATCCGGCGCGCGGGCGCGCAGCGCATCGAATTGCGCGGCGCCGATCACCGGATTCTTGAAGAAACTGCCCGCATTGCCGAGCACCAGCGGATCGGGCAGCTTCGCGCGGCGGATCGCGACGACCGCATCGAATACATCGCGCGGCGTTGCCGCCTCGGGCGTGATGCCGCGCGCGTCGAGCTCGCGCGTGACGTCCGCATAGCCGAGCCGCGGCGTCCATTGCTTCGGCAGCCGGAACGTCACCGCGACGATCGCGAAGCGGCCGCGCCCTTCCCGCTTGAAGAAACTGTCGCGGTAACCGAACGCGCAGCGCGCGGCGTCGAAGCGCTCGCGGCGCCCCGTCGCCAGCTCCACCGCGACCAGCGAATCGAAATACGCTTTCATCTCGAGGCCGTACGCGCCGATGTTCTGGATCGGCGCGGCGCCGACGGTGCCCGGGATCAGCGCGAGATTCTCTAGGCCCGGCATCCCGTGTTCGAGCGTCCACGCGACGAACGCGTGCCAGTTCTCGCCGCCGCCGGCCTCGACGTACCACGCGTCGTCGTCCTCGCGCAGGATGCGGCGGCCCGCGATCTCGTCGAGCAGCACGAGGCCGTCGAAATCGCGCGTGAACACGATGTTGCTGCCGCCGCCGAGCACGAGTTGCGGCAGGTTCGCGACCCGCGGGTCGCGATGCAGCGCCTCGAACTGCGCCGCCTGCGTGATGCGCGCGGCGAAGCGCGCACGCGCGGCGATGCCGAACGTGTTGTGCGCGGCGAGCGGATGGTCGGGAAGCAGCGACAGGGCGGAATCGTCAGGGGGCATCGGCATTCGCGGTCACGTCGGCCCGGGCGGCGCATGGCCGGCCTTGGGCAAACGGAGGGGCATCGGTAAAATGGCAAACAGTCCGCAATTATAGCGAGTGCCCGTGCGTGAGCCGGGTGCCCGCATCTCAAGGGAGAATGCCATGCCATCGTTCGACGTCGTTTCCGAAGCGAACATGATCGAAGTGAAGAACGCCATCGAGCAGTCGAACAAGGAAATTTCGACGCGCTTCGACTTCAAGGGCTCCGACGCACGCGTCGAGCAGAAGGAACGCGAGCTGACGCTGTTCGCCGACGACGATTTCAAGCTCGGCCAGGTCAAGGACGTGCTGATCGGCAAGCTGGCCAAGCGCAACGTCGACGTGCGCTTTCTCGACTACGGCAAGGTCGAGAAGATCGGCGGCGACAAGGTCAAGCAGGTCGTCACCGTGAAGAAGGGCGTGACGGGCGACCTCGCGAAGAAGATCGTGCGCCTCGTGAAGGACAGCAAGATCAAGGTGCAGGCGAGCATCCAGGGCGACGCGGTGCGCATCTCGGGCACGAAGCGCGACGACCTGCAGAGCACGATCGCGATGCTGCGCAAGGACGTGACCGACACGCCGCTCGACTTCAACAACTTCCGCGACTGACCGGCCGCCGGCCCGTCGCGTCATCCGGCCGGGCCCCGCACACGCGGCGCGCCCGGCGCCGCGCTTTCTCAGGCTTTCCCGCCGTCCTGCGCGCCGCCGTCCGCGGCCGCCTTCTTCTTGTCGCCGATCCGGCTCTCCTGCCCCGCGAGCAGCTTCGAAATGTTGCCGCGGTGACGCCACACGAGCAGCACGCTCATCGCCAGCACGGCCCAGGCGATCGGGTTGTGGCCCGGCATGCCGAACAGGAACACGTCGAACACCGGCGCAAACGCGGCCGCCACCAGCGCCGCGAGCGACGAATAGCGGAAGAAGAACGCGACGATCAGCCAGGTCAGCGCGGTCGCGAGCCCGAGCACCGGGTGCACGGCGAGCAGCACACCGGCCGCGGTCGCGACGCCCTTGCCGCCCTGGAAGCGGAAGAACACCGGGTACAGATGGCCGAGGAACACGGCGATCGCGACCCACGCGATCGCGACGTCGGGCAGGCCGAAGTGCCGGGCGAGCCAGACGGCGATCCAGCCCTTGAACGCGTCGCCGACGAGCGTCAGGATCGCGGCCTTCTTGTTGCCGCTGCGCAGCACGTTGGTCGCCCCGGGGTTCTTCGACCCGTATGAACGCGGGTCGGCCAGCCCCATCACGGAACTGACGACGACGGCGAACGACACCGAACCGATCAGGTAGGCAACGAGGGCGGCGAGCAGGATCTGCATGCGGAGGACTCTTCTTTCAACGTATCGGGAAAGGGACGGCCGTGCGCGGCAAGCCGGCAGGCCGAAACGGCGCCCATTCTACCGAACGGGCGCGGGGTGCCACGAAGGTGAAACCCTCAGTCGACGCTCGCGCACTGCACCGGCTGCGCGCCGAGCAGCGACGTGAGCACCGCCGGCGCGAGGCTGACGAGGTAGCCGCGCCGGCCGCCGTTCAGGTAGATCGTCGGCAATGCGAGGATCGTCGACTCGACGTAGACGGGCATCGTCTTGCGCGTGCCGAACGGCGACGTGCCGCCGACGAGATAGCCCGAATGGCGGTTCGCGACCTCGGGCTTGCACGGCTCGACACGCTTCGCGCCGATCTGCCGCGCGAGATTCTTCGTCGATACGGTGCGGTCGCCGTGCATCAGCACGATCAGCGGCTTCGCGTGCTCGTCTTCCATCACGAGCGTCTTCACGACGCTGTGCTCGTCGACGCCGAGCTGGCGCGCCGATTCGCCGGTGCCGCCGTGCTCGACGTATTCGTACGGATGCTCGCCGAATGCGACGCCATGACGGCGCAGCAGCTGGGTCGCAGGGGTTTCGGACACGTGTCTGGATTTGCTCATGGCGGCATTTTAATGGCGAACGATCGCCGGGCGCGCAGTAGCGAGCCCGCGCCGACGGTATACTCGCGGCCCGTTTTCCGCCGGCCCACCGCGTCGCCGTCACGATTGCGTCCATCATCATTGCAGACATCGTGAAGCGCTATTGCCCGATTGGCTGATTGTGGCGCGCGTCTCGTCATGGCACGATCGTTCGCAAATATCGTCGGCTGCCGCCGGCCCTTCATCTGGAGACGCCATGTCCTCGCCCATCCGTTCATCCGAATCGCTCGATGTCGATGCGCTGCTCGCCGCGCTGCCGCGCCGCATCGCCGACGTGCCCGCGCACCGGGCCGCGCAGTCGCCCGCGCAGCCGGCACTGATCGAGGATGCGCGCCGGCTGTCGTACGGCGACCTGGCGCAGGCCGTCGACACGGCGGCCGCGCGGCTGGCGAGTCTCGGCGTAGAAGGCGGCGACCGCGTGATGATCGTCGCCGAAAACTGCGTCGCGCAGATCGTGCTGCTGTTCGCCGCCGCCCGCCTCGACGCATGGGCGCTCGTGTCGAACGCGCGGCTGTCGGCCGCCGAGCTCGACGCGATCGCCGCGCATGCGCGCCCGAAGCTGATCGCGTTCACGACCGACGTATCGCCCGACGCGCGCGCCCATGCCGAGCGGCTCGGCGCCACGCCGGCCGCGGCGCTGCCGGTCGACATCGGCGCGTGGTCGTATCACGTCGACGCAAGCGCGCCCGCCGAGCCGGTGGCCACCGACGGCGCCGCACAATGCGCGGCATTGATCTACACCACCGGTACGACCGGCACACCGAAAGGCGTGATGCTGTCGCACCGCAACCTGCTGTTCATCGCGGCGACGTCGAGCATGCTACGCCGCGTGTCGCCAGACGACGTCGTCTACACGGTGCTGCCCGTGTCGCACGTGTACGGGCTCGCGTCGGTATGCCTCGGCAGCCTGTATGCGGGCGCGACGCTGCGGCTCGCGCCGCGCTTCTCGCCGGAAGCCGTCCGGGTCGCGCTCGCCGACGAAGGCGTGACGATCTTCCAGGGCGTGCCCGCGATGCACGCGAAGCTGCTCGAACACCTGCACACGCACGGCCACGCGTGGCGCGCGCCGCGGCTGCGCTTCGCGTATTCGGGCGGCTCGCCGCTCGATGCGAACCTGAAGGCCCGCGTCGAGCACGTGTACGGCGTGCCGCTGCACAACGGCTACGGGATGACCGAAAGCAGCCCGACGGTCACGCAAACGCCGCTCGACGCGCCGCGCACGGACAGTTCGGTCGGCGTGCCGATTCCGGGCGTCGACGTACGGATCGTCGCGCCGGACGGCAGCGACGTGCCGCCGGGCGAAGTCGGCGAGATCCGCGTGCGCGGGCCGAACGTGATGCTCGGCTACTACCGCAACGCGGACGCGACGCGCGCGGCCGTGTCGGCCGATGGCTGGCTGAGCACCGGCGATCTCGCGCGGCAGGAAGCGGACGGCGCGGTGACGATCGCGGGCCGCAGCAAGGAGCTGATCATCCGCTCGGGCTTCAACGTGTATCCGGTCGAGGTCGAGCAGGTGCTGAACGCGCATCCGGACGTCGTGCAGGCGGCCGTGATCGGCCGCGCGATCGACGGCAACGAGGAAGTGCTCGCGTTCGTCGAACTGGTGCCGGGCGCGGCGGCGGACGAGGCAGCCTTGCACGCATGGTGCGCGGATCGGCTCACCGCTTACAAACGCCCTGCGCACATCCGCGTGCTCGATGCGCTGCCGGCCGCGTCGACCGGCAAGGTGCTCAAGCACCGGCTGCGCGAGCTGGTCTGACGCGGCCGACGCGACGGCACGCGAGTCCACATTGCGGCTCACGCCGAGCCACATGCCCGCGTCGCGCGTCAGCCGCGCGGGTGATGCTGCGCGTGCAGCGTCCTGAGCCGCTCGCGCGCGACGTGCGTATAGATCTGCGTGGTCGAGATGTCGCTGTGGCCGAGCAGCAACTGCACGACACGCAAGTCGGCGCCGTGGTTCAGCAGGTGCGTCGCGAACGCGTGCCGCAGCGTGTGCGGCGACAGGTGCGCGCGCACGTCGGCCTGCTGCGCGTGACGCTTGATGATGTTCCAGAACTGCTGGCGCGTCATGCCGTCGCCGCGCGCGGTCACGAACAGCGCATCGGCCGCGCGTGCGCCGAGCAGCGCCGGCCGCGCGTCGCGCAGGTAGCGTTCGATCCAGCCGTGCGCGACTTCACCGAACGGCACGAGCCGCTCCTTCGAGCCCTTGCCCATCACGCGCACGACGCCTTCGTTGAGGCCGACCTCGACCGTCTTCAGCGTCACGAGCTCGCTCACGCGCAGCCCGCTCGCGTACATCAGCTCGAGCATCGTGCGATCGCGCAGGCCGAGCGGCGTGCCGATATCGGGTGCGCCGAGCAGCGCCTCGACCTGCGCCTCGGACAGCGTCGACGGGAACCGGGCCCCCTGTTTCGCGGACGTGATCCGCAGCGTCGGATCGGCGCTCGCGCGATGCTCGCGCACGGCCCAGCCGTAATAGCGGCGGAACACGGACAACCGCCGGTTCGACGACGTCGCCTTGCCGTCGCTGCGCGCGGCGATATAGCCCGTCACCATCGCCTCGTCGGCCGAGTCGAGCGGCGCGTCGTGCGTCGCGGCCAGCCATTGGGAAAACAGCGCCAGGTCGCGCCGGTACGCATCGAGCGTGTTGCGCGCGAGCCCGTGCTCGAGCCACAACGCATCGCAGAACACGTCGATCGACGCGCGGCTCGCGAGCAGCGCGGGCGATGCGGCGTCGGTGTCGTTGTCGGCGGCGGGGGAAATCATCGGTTCGCTCATCAGTACGGCACGCCCTCGTGCGTCAGCAGCCAGCGCTTCACTTGCTGGTAATAGCCGTTGTCGTCGTGGTTCGCGAATCCACCGAGACCGCCCGCCGCGACGACGCGATGGCACGGAATCACGAGCGGGAAATAGTTCGCGCCGCACGCCTGGCCGACCGCGCGCGGCGCGCTGCCGATCCGCTTCGCGACCTGGCCGTAGGTCAGCACCGTCCCGGGCGGGATATCGCTGATCGCGTCCCACACCCGGTGCTGGAATGCGCTGCCGACGTCGGCGAGCGGCAGGTCGAAGCGTGCGGACGCGCGCTCGAAATAACGTTCGATCTGCTTGACCGCGCGCTTCGCGAGCGCCGAATCCGGACCGACCGACTTCATCGATTCGGGCAGATAGACGATCTCGCGCACCACCGCGGCATCCGTGCGGATGCCGACCTTGCCGAACGGCGCGTCGATGACTGCGTTGAACATTGAATTCTCCTGACCGGGGGATGCGCGCGGCCCTGCGCGCGCGCCGACGACACTTTACGCCGCCTTCACGCAGCTCGCAGCGCCCATTCGACATGCTCGCGCACGACCGGCGACGGATCGTCGGCCCGGGCGCGCAGCGCGGCGACGATCGCATCGCGCGCGGGCGGCGCGAGCCGGTCCGCGCCGGCGCGCAGCGCATTGCCGAGCCCGACCGCGAGATTGCGCAGCCAGCTTTCGTAGCCGATGCGCCGGATCGCGCTGCCCTGCATCCGTGTGTCGAATGCCTCCGCGTCCCACGCGAACAGCTCGACGAGCGTCGCGCGGTCGAGGCCGTGCCGCACGTCGAAATCGGCGACGGGCGCGGCCTGCGCGAACTTGTTCCACGGGCACACGAGCTGGCAGTCGTCGCAGCCGTACACGCGATTGCCGATCATCGGCCGCAGCGGCTCGGGGATGCTGCCTTTCAGTTCGATCGTCAGGTACGAGATGCAGCGGCGCGCATCGACGCGGTACGGCTCGACGATCGCACCGGTCGGGCACGCATCGATGCAGCGGGTGCAGCTGCCGCAGTGCGCACCGGGCGTCTCGGGCGCGGTGTCGGGCAACGTGTGCGCGTCGGTCGGCAGCGGCAGGTCGACGTAGATCTCGCCGAGAAAGAACAGCGAGCCGGCATCGCGCTGCAGCAGCAGCGTGTGCTTGCCGCGCCAGCCGACTCCGGCCTTCTGCGCGAGCTCGACCTCGAGCACGGGCGCCGAATCGGTGAACACGCGGTAGCCGAATCCGCCGATCTCGTGCTCGATGCGCTCCGCGAGTGTCTGCAGCCGGTTGCGCAGCACCTTGTGATAGTCGCGGCCGCGCGCATAGATCGACACGACGGCCGCCTGCGGATCGTCGAGCCGCGCCCGTTCGCGTGCGCGCCAGTCGTGCGGCACGAGCGCGCCGGACTCGCCGCCGGCCGCGCCGTCGTCGAGCGTTTGGGCCGGCAAATAGGCGAGCCGCACAGAGATCACACGTCGCGTACCGGCCACAAGTTCGGCCGGCCGCGCGCGTTTCATCCCATGTTTCGCCATATAATCCATTGCGCCGTGGTATCCGGCTTCCAGCCAGGCGGCGAGGCCCGCTTCGGCATCCGAGAGATCGGTATCGCTGATGCCGATCGCCCCGAAACCCAATTCGCGCCCCCACGCCCTGATGCGAGCGGCGAGCGCAGTCAACGCCGCATCGTCGAGCGCGCACGGCGCCGCGCCTTCGTCACGAGTCGAAGGCCTGTCGGATGCGGCGCGTTCCGGTAGTCGGTTCATCGCACTATTTTACGAGAATGCCAGCCACGTCCAGCCAACCGCCTCATGCCACGTTGCCCGCCCCGCTCGCGGAGCGCGTGGTCGCGCTCGCCGACGAAGCGGCAACCGAGGCCTTCGGCACCCGCTTCGCGCACGCGCTCGACGCGGCGCGCCTCGAGCTCGACCGCGCGCATGCGTTCGACGGGCTGCAGATCCAGCTGGTCGGCAATCTCGGCGCGGGCAAGACGACCCTCGTGCGTGCGATCCTGCGCGGCCTCGGCCACCAGGGGCGCGTGCGCAGCCCGACCTATACGCTCGTCGAGCCATACGCGCTCGAACGCAGCGATGGGGAACTCGAGGTCTATCACTTCGATCTGTATCGATTCAACGATCCGGCCGAATGGTCCGACGCAGGCTTTCGCGAATATTTCAATTCCACCGCGATCTGCCTCGTCGAATGGCCGCAACAGGCGGGCGCCCTGCTCGGCGTGCCCGATCTGGTTTTCTCGCTCGACGTGGATGGCGACGGCCGTGCCCTCACCGTCCGGGCGTACAGCGCTTCAGGAAAGGCATGTCTCGAAAGATGTTGATCAAACCGTTCCGCTCGATCGAATCGGCGGCCACCGCGACGCACAACTGGCGGCGCCGTCAGATCCTGCGCGCGGGGCGTCGACGCTGGTGCTCGGTCTCGTCGCGCCGCGGCTCGCGCACGCGTCGTCGGTGCTCGGCGTGCGCGTGTGGCCCGCACGCGATTACACGCGCGTCACGATCGAATCCGACCAGCCGCTGCAGAATAGCCAACAGCTGCTGCAGGGCCCCGACCGTCTCGTCGTCGACCTGAGCGGCCTCGACCTCGACCAGGCGCTGCGCGACCTCGTCTCGAAGATCGCGCCGAACGATCCACAGATCCAGTCGGTGCGCGTCGGCCAGTATCAGCCGCACGTCGTGCGGATGGTGTTCGACCTGAAAGGCTCGGTGAAGCCGCAGGTGTTCACGCTGCCGCCCGTCGGCACGTACAAGTACCGGCTGGTGTTCGACCTGTATCCGGCCGTCGCGCCCGATCCGCTGTCCGACCTGATCGCGCAGACGGAACGCAAGGAACAGGCGCTCAACGACACCGCGCGCGCGCAGCAGATGCAGCCGCCGTCCACGCTGGCGGGCCCCGGCACCCCGCCGCCCGGCGCGGGCGACAACAGCGACGCATTCTTCCAGCGTTTCGCGCAGAACACGCCAGCCACGCCGCACGCGCCGCCGGCGGCCGGCACGCCGTCGACGCCCGCGAAACCGGCCGTCAAGCCGCCGCCCGTCATCGCGCGCCGCGACGACAGCGACGACGACGGCGACACCTACAAGTTCACCGCGCCGAAATCCGGCAAGGGCGGCACCGTGCGTCTGCTGACGGTCGCGATCGACCCGGGCCACGGCGGCGAGGATCCGGGCGCGATCGGCGGCAACGGCACGTACGAGAAGCACATCGCGCTCGACATCGCGAAGAAGCTGCGCGCGAAGATCGACGCCGCGCCGAACATGCGCGCGATGATGACGCGCGACGCCGACTTCTTCGTGCCGCTGAACGTGCGCGTGCAGAAGGCGCGCCGCGTCGGCGCGGATCTCTTCGTGTCGATCCACGCGGATGCGTTCACGACGCCGTCCGCACGCGGCTCGTCGGTGTTCGCGCTGTCCGACCACGGCGCGACGAGCGCCGCGGCGCGCTGGATGGCGAACAAGGAGAATTCGTCGGACCTGATCGGCGGCATCAACATCAAGACGGCGGACGCGGCCGTGAACCGCGCGCTGTTCGACATGTCGACGACCGCGCAGATCCGCGACTCGCTGCGCTACGGCAACTACGTGCTGAAGGAAGTCGGCGGCATCAACAAGCTGCACAAGGGCTCGGTCGAGCAGGCCGGGTTCGCGGTGCTGAAGGCGCCCGACATTCCGTCGATCCTCGTCGAGACCGCGTTCATCAGCAACCCGGACGAAGAGCGCCGGCTCAACGACGACAGCTATCGCGACGAGATGGCCGACGCGATCTTCCGCGGCATCAAGCGCTATTTCGCCGCGAATCCGCCGCTCGCGAAGAGCCGGATGGCCTGAGCGCCACCGCTTCCCTGCCGCCGGCACGCAGTGCGTGCCGGCGCGTCACGACGCCGCGAAGCGGCTCAGCAGTTTCCCGCCGAACACGTTCACCGCGAGCCCGCCCATCACGAGCGCGGCACCGATCAACTGCGCCTGCGTCAGATGCTCGTCGAGCAGCAGCGCCGACGACGCGAGCCCGATGATCGGCACCAGCAGCGAGAATTGCGCGACCTGCGCGGCCGGGTAGCGCGACAGCAGGCGGCTCCACAGCCCGTAGCCGAGCAGCGTCGCGACGAACGCGAGATAAACGACCGCGAAGATCGACGCGCCGTCGAGCCCGGCGAGCGCGGTCGCGATCCGCTGCGGCCCCTCGAACCACAGCGACAGCAGGAAGAACGGCACGGGCGGCACGAGGCTCGCCCACACGACGAGCGACACGAGGTTCGCCTTGCCGACTTTCTTCGTGACGATATTGCCGACGGCCCACATCGCGGCCGAGCAGATCGTCAGCAGGAAGCCCGCGAGCGTCATCGCGCGGCCGCCCTGCGCGGCGATCACGACGAGCCCGCCCGCGGCAATCGCGAGCCCGACCAGGTTCTGCACGCGCAGCCGCTCGCCGAGGAACAGCATCGCGAACACCAGCGTGAAGAACGCCTGCGACTGCAGCACGAGCGACGCGAGGCCGGCCGGCATGCCGACGTACATGCCGGTGAACAGGAACACGAACTGGCCGAGCTGGATCGTCGCACCGTACAGCACCAGCAGCCGCCACGAAATCTGCGGCCGGCGCACGAAGAACACCGCGGGCACCGCCGCGAGCGTGAAGCGCAGCGCGCCGAGCAGCATCGGCGGCATGCCGTGCAGGCCGACCTTGATCACGACGAAGTTCACGCCCCACGCGAGGATCACGACCAGCGCGAGCAGCAAGTCCTTCGGGGCCATCATCGGCGTCTCCTCGATTGTCGAATTGTCGGTATGAAGCCGGTCAGTCTACCGGGTTTCGCCGCCCGGCCCGATACCCGCGCGGCGCGTATGGAATCGGCGGCGGGCGCGGCGGCCTGCGCACGGCGGAGGATGCCGCACGACGCGTGCCTGCCGCGGGTGCATCGCGCCGCGCGCGTTTCGCGCTCCCCCGTCACGCGCAGCGCCGCGCCGCCAGTACAATGACCGGCAATCCAGCCGTTCACCACGAGGCCCCCATGACCGACTCGATCAAAGCCCTGCTGAAGCCGCACGTGCGCGACATCGGCAACCTGCAGGTGCGCCGCACGCTGCCCGCGCTCGCCGCACGCCTCGTCGGCCCGTTCATCTTCTTCGATCACATGGGGCCCGCCACGCTGCCCGCCGGCACGGGGCTCGACGTGCGCCCGCATCCGCACATCGGGCTCGCGACGGTCACCTACCTGTTCGACGGCGCGATCCTGCACCGCGACAGCCTCGGCTCGCTGCAGGAAATCGTGCCGGGCGACGTGAACTGGATGACGGCCGGCCGCGGCATCGTCCACTCCGAGCGCACGCCGGACGCGCAGCGCGCGAGCGGCCACACCGTGCACGGCATCCAGACCTGGGTCGCGCTGCCGCAGGCGCACGAGACGACCGAGCCGTCGTTCGAGCACCACGCGGCCGACACGCTGCCCAAGCGCGACGAAAACGGCGTGGCGCTGACGGTGATCGCCGGCGACGCGTTCGGGCTGCATTCGCCCGTGACGACGTTCTCGCGCACGCTGTACGTCGCGGCCGAATTCGCGGCCGGCGGCCGGCTCGAACTCGATGCGTCGCACGAGGAGCGCGCGGTCTACGTGGTCGACGGCGCGCTCGCGATCGACGGCACGCCGGTACCGGCCGAACAGATGGCCGTGCTCGCGCCGGGCGCGACGGTCACGCTGACGAGCGCCAGCGGCGCGCGCGCGATGCTGCTCGGCGGCGACCGGATGGACGGCGAACGCTTCATCGAGTGGAATTTCGTCGCGAGCAGCCGCGAGGCAATCGAGCGGGCGAAAGCGGCGTGGACGCGCCAGGAAATGGGCAAGGTGCCTGGCGAGACGGAGTGGATTCCGCTGCCCGAAGCGAAGCCGCGTTGAAAAAGCGGCGCGCCGCCCCCATCCTGACGATATTCGAACGGAAGAGAACGACATGGACACCACGCTTGCCACATTCGAGAAAGACGTCATCGAGGCGTCGCTGGACACGCCCGTGCTGGTCGACTTCTGGGCGCCGTGGTGCGGCCCCTGCAAGACGCTCGGCCCGCTGCTGGAAAAGCTCGAGGCCGATTACGCAGGCCGCTGGAAGCTCGTGAAGGTCAACGTCGACGAGAACCAGGAACTCGCCGCGCACTTCCAGACGCGCAGCATCCCGCACGTGATCGCGTTCGCCGACGGGCGCCCGGTCGATCAGTTCGTCGGCGTGCTGCCCGAGGGCCAGTTGCGCGCGTTCCTTGACCGGCTGCTGCCGGCGGCCGAGGAAGCCGAGCGCCGCGCCGCGCAATATGCGATGGCCGAACAGCGCTTCGACGATGCGCTCGCCCACCTCGAAGCGGCGCTGGCGCTGAACCCCGGCTACGACGACGCGCGCCTCGACCTGATCGAGCTGCTGCTCGCGCGCAACGAGGTCGACGCCGCGCGCGCGGAAACCGAGCGCCTGTCGCCGCAAACCGTGCAGAACGGCGATCCGCGCTACCAGGCGATCAAGACCCGTTTCGACGCGCTGGACGCCACGGCCGACTTGCCGCCGACCGACGCGCTCGAAGCGCGCATCGCGGCGAATCCCGCCGATCTCGACGCGCGCTTCGACCTCGCGCAGAGCCTGATCGCGCGGCGCGCGTACGAAGGGGCACTGGAACAGTTGCTGGAAATCGTGACGCGCGATCGCGCATACGGCGACGATCTCGGCCGCCGCACGATGATCTCGGTGTTCGAACTGGCCGGCGATCGCCCTGACCTCGTCGCCGCGTGGCGACGCAAGCTGAGCATGGCGCTCAACTGAAGTACGACGAGCCGGGCCACGAAAGGCCGAGCCACGAGAGGCCGGGCCACGATGGCCCGGCTGACCTGCCGTATCGCTCGACGCGCGTTACCCGCGCCGCAGCATCACCCTTTCCTGCCCGCGCGTTGCACGCTCAGCCGGCCGCCTGTGCCGCGATCGCTCGCAGCGCATGCGCGGCCGCCGCGAAACCGAAGCTCGCGGTCACGCACACGCTCGAACCGAAACCCGCGCAGTTGAGCCCCGCGACGTGCGCGGCCGCGGATGGCTCCGCGCCGTCCTCGATGTCGCAGGCCGCCGCTTCCGGGTAAATCAGCGGCTCGTCCGAATACACGGCGCTGACCTTGAAACGCGCCTTCGGCCCGCGCGGAAAACCGTGCTGCTTGCGCAACTGCGCACGCACCTTCGACAGCAGCGGGTCCTGGATCGTCAGCGCGAGATCGTCGATGCGGATGCGCGTCGGATCGAGCTGCCCGCCCGCGCCGCCGACGACGATCAACGGCTGCCGTTTCGCGACGCACCACGCGATCAGCGCGACTTTCGTGCGCACGCTGTCGATCGCATCGATCACGTAGTCGAAACCGCCGCCGAGCAGTGCGTCAAAGTTGTCGGGCTCGACGAAATCCTCGATCCGGTTCACGCGGCACGCGGGGTCGATCAGCGCGATGCGCTCGGCCATCGCGTCGACCTTCGGCTTGCCGTAATTGCCGTCGAGCGCATGGATCTGCCGGTTCGTGTTGCTCTCCGCGACGTTGTCGAGATCGATCAGCGTCAGCGTGCCGACCGCGTTGCGCGCGAGCGCCTCGGCCACCCACGACCCGACGCCGCCGATCCCGATCACCGCGACGTGCGCCCGCTCGAACGCGGCGGCCGCCGGCGCGCCATACAGGCGCGCGACGCCGCCGAAACGCCGCGCGCGATCCACGTCAAGCTGGATTTGCGGGGTCGGGGTAAGATCGGAAGAACTGGGCGGGGCAGCGTCGGCGGAGGACATGGCAGCAAGGAAAACGTAAGTCGTGCAGCCCTCTATTCTGCCTGAACTCCCCGCTCCCACGCGCCACTGTGCACGCACGATTCTCGCGCGTTCGCTATACTGGCCCCAGATTGAAGCGTTTGCATAACATGACGACTCTCGCCGATCTCCGCATCAACTATTCACGTGCTTCGCTCGACGAAGCCGATGCCGCCCCCGACCCCTTCGCCCAGTTCGATCGCTGGTTCAAGGAGGCGCTCGCCGCCAAATTGCCCGAGCCGAACACGATGACGCTCGCGACCGTCGGCGCCGACGGCCGGCCGTCGGCCCGGATCGTGCTCATCAAGGGCGTCGACGAACGCGGGTTTGTCTTCTTCACCAATTACGAAAGCCGCAAGGGCCACGATCTCGCCGTGCATCCGCAAGCCGCGCTGCTGTTCTACTGGATCGAGCTCGAGCGCCAGGTGCGCATCGAAGGCCGGATCGAGAAAACCAGCGCGGAAGAAAGCGACCGCTATTTCGCGTCGCGCCCGCTCGGCTCGCGCATCGGCGCATGGGCGTCGGAGCAGAGCGCGGTGATCGACAGCCGCGCGACGCTCGAAGCGCGCGAGAAGGCCGTCAGCGAGCGCTACGGCGACAACCCGCCGCGCCCGCCGCACTGGGGCGGCTACCGCCTCGTGCCCGACTCGATCGAGTTCTGGCAGGGGCGCCCGTCGCGGCTGCACGACCGCCTGCTCTATACGCGCGACGCCGCGGCGGCGTCGGGCTGGACGATCTCGCGCCTGTCGCCGTAAGCGCGGCGCCGGCGCGCGCCGGTCGTGTCTCGTGTTGCATCCGGGTGCCCGCGCCGCAAGCGGCGGGCGCCGGTCAGGATACTTGGCTGTATTCGATTCAACGAACAAACGGAGAATCCAAATGTTCTGGGAAAAGAAGCTGGCACAGTGGGCGGACGAAGTACGGGCGAAAGCGAACATACCGGCGCGACTGGTGCTGTGGAACGGCGATCAACTCGATTTCGGCACCTTCAGCGCGCCGCAGGTCACGCTGAAGGTGAACAGCGCGTCGGCGTTGCCGCTGCTGCTCGAACCGAGCCTCGACAATCTCGGCGAGGCGTACGTGAAGGGCAAGATCGACATCGAAGGCAAGCTGTCGGACATCATCAACATCGGCTACTCGCTCGCGCGCAGCACCGTGACGAGCGCCAGCAAGCTCGCACGCGTGAAGCGCTACTTCAATCACACGAAGAGCACCGACAAGAAGGCGATCCAGTACCACTACGACGTCTCGAACGCGTTCTACCAGCTGTGGCTCGACGAGAACATGGTGTACTCGTGCGCGTACTTCGAGAACGGCGACGAGGATCTCGCCACCGCGCAGATCAAGAAGATCGACCACATCCTGACGAAGATCCAGCTGCAGCCTGGCCAGCGGCTGCTCGACATCGGCTGCGGCTGGGGTGCGCTCGTACTGCGCGCCGCGCAGAAATTCGGCGCGACGTGTCTCGGCGTGACGCTGTCGCAGAACCAGTTCGACCTCGCCACCGCGCGCGTGAAGGCCGCGGGGCTCGAAGACAAGATCGAGATTCGTCTGCAGGATTACCGCGAGATCGAAGGCCAGTTCGACCGCATCACGAGTGTCGGGATGTTCGAGCACGTCGGCCGCAAGAACCTGCCGCTCTACTTCTCGCGCGTGCACGACCTGCTCACCGACGACGGCATCGCGATGAACCACGGGATCACGTCGACCGACGCGGAAAGCGGCGAAACGGCGCTCGGCGGCGGCGAATTCATCGATCGCTACGTGTTCCCGGACGGCGAGCTGCCGCACATCAGCCTCGCGCTCGAAGCGGCGCAGCGCGGCGGACTCGAGGCGGTTGACGTCGAAAGCCTGCGCCGGCACTATGCGCGCACGCTCGATATCTGGACGGAAAACTTCGAAGCGAAAGCCGAGGAAGCGAGAAAGCTCGTCGACGACGAAAAATTCCGTATCTGGCGCGTGTATCTCGCCGGCTGCGCGTATGCGTTCGAGCACGACGACGTGTCGATCTTCCAGATCGTGTGCCGCAAGGCCGGACGCAGCGCGAAAACGCTGCCGTGGTCGCGGCGCTACATGTACGAACACGCGCTGCCGCGCTAGGCGGCGCATCACGCTGGGCATGCATGGGTGACGGCAGGACGCGGCGCAAGGCGCCGCCGCAACGACAGCAGCGCGACGACACCGACGAGTCGCACGCCGACGGGCAATTCGACCTGTTCGGCGTGCCGACGGATGTCGCACGCTCGTCGCCAGCGGACGACGAGCGCCCCGCCAGCCCCGATGAGCACGTGATGCCGGACACGCCGGAAGACGCACGGCCGGCACCACCGCCCGCCCGTACGACCTCCCGTCCCGCCGCCGACGACGAACCTGCCCCGTCGTCCGGCCTGCTGTGGGACGAACCGTCCCCGCCGGCCGCCGCGCCGAAGAAAGGCCGCCGCAAACGTGGCGTGCTGCCCGCGCCGATCTCGGCGGACGTCGCCGCCGCCGCGGCCGGCCTGCCGCCGAACGTACGGCTCGGCACGTCGTCGTGGTACTTCCCCGGCTGGAACGGCATCGTCTACGACGGCGATTTCGCGCAGACGAAGCTGTCGCGCGAAGGGCTCGAAGCGTACGGCGCGCATCCGCTGCTGAGGAGCGTGAGCCTCGATAGATCGTTCTACGGCCCGCTGTCAGTGGCCGACTACCTGCGCTATGCGCAACAGGTGCCCGACGATTTCCGCTTCGTCGTGAAGGCGCCGGCCGCGGTGACCGACGCGGTGATCCGCGGCCGGCGCGGCGAGCCGTCCGGGCCGAACCCGACTTTCCTCGATGCCCAGCTCGCGACCCGCGAATTCGTCCAGCCGTGCCTCGACGGGCTCGGCCGCAAAGCCGGCGTGCTGGTGTTCCAGTTCTCGCCGCTGCCCGACCAACTGCTCGCGGAACCGGCCGCGCTGATCGACCGGCTCGCGGCGTTCTTCGCGGCGCTGCCGCCGCTGCCGCCGGACGCCGACGGCACGCGTTACGCGATCGAGATCCGCGACGCGAGCCTGCTCACGCCGCGCTTCATCCGCGCGCTGGCCGCGCTCGGCGTGCGCTACTGCGTCGGCCTGCACGCGCGGATGCCCGACCCGCTGCGCCAGGCCGCCGCGCTCGCGCTGCTCGACGGCGACGCGCCGGGCCCGCTGATCGTGCGCTGGAGCCTGCACGGCGGTTTCAAGTACGAGCAGGCGAAGGCGAAATACGAGCCGTTCGACAAGCTCGTCGACGAGGACCCGGCCACCCGCTCGGCGCTCGCCGAACTGGCCGCGCGCTACGCGCTGGCCGGGCAGCCGGTGATCATCACGATCAACAACAAGGCGGAAGGCTCCGCGCCGCTGTCGTGCATCGCGCTCGCACGCGAAATCGCCGCCGCGTGCGCACAGTGGCGCAAGGAGGCGGCGTGACCGCGGTTTCCGCCGCTGCCGACGCTTACGCGCCGCGCAGCGACTTCAGCCGGTGCGAGAACTTCTGCCGGAATTTCGCGAGCTTCGGCCCGATCACGACCGAGCAATAGCCCTGCCCCGGATTGCGTGCGTAATAGTTCTGATGATAGTCCTCGGCCGGCCAGTAATTGCCGTCAAGCGGCACGACCTGCGTGACGATCGGCTGGCCGAACACCTGTTCGCGCTCGAGCTCGGCAATCACGTCGAGCGCCGTGTCGCGCTGTGCATCCGAATGCGTGAACACGACCGACCGGTACTGCGTGCCGACGTCGTTGCCCTGCCGGTTCAGCGTGGTCGGATCGTGCGTCGCGAAGAAGATCTCGAGGATCTCGCGATAGCCGATGCGCGCCGGATCGAACGTCACGTTGACGACTTCCGCGTGGCCGGTGTCGCCTTCGCAGATGTCGCGATAGCCAGGGTTGCGCGTATGGCCGCCCGCATAACCCGACTGAACGGCCGTCACGCCGTCGACGTCGAGAAACACGGCCTCCGTGCACCAGAAACACCCGCCTCCGAGCGTTGCGGTTTCAAGCATCTCGTTCCCCATGAAATCAGTCCCTCGTGGATGACGGCATCCGGCACGCCAATGCCGCGCCATCGTTTCGCATCGCCGCTGCCCGCCCGCGAGGCGGGAGGCAGCGGCACTTCGTCAAGTATCTCACTCGTGCACACAACTGGCAGATCGGACAGGGCGCCGCACGCGCCCCGCCGCGTGTTTCTCGTCTACACTTAGGCACGCGCAAGCGACGGCCAACCCGTCGCGCCCGCGCAGCGTCCGATGCATGCCCGACCCCGATGCCCACATCATCTGCCGGAACATCGATATGCACGCCTTAACAGACATCGCCCGCGTCGCGGGCCCCGTCGCCGCTACGTCCATCGCGCCATCGCGATGGTGCGCGCCCGTTTCACCGAGTGCGCGGCGCGCCAACCTCTCGCCTTTTCCTGCTTTCACGACCTGATGCACGGCATCGCGCGCGTCGCCGACGCGCGCGTCCGCCGGCCGATCGCCGCGCCGGCATGATGCGCGCCGCGCGGCCACCGCAGTCCGCACGCCCGCAACGAACGGCCGTGCGTCCACGATTCGACACCATTCAGAGGACATCACCATGAGCATGCGGCCCGATCCGACGTTTCACGCTTCGCCCGAGCTTGCGATGCAGGCGCCGGCGGAGGAGTTTGCCTATACGTTGTTGCTGAGCCCCGATTTTTCCAGACCCGACGCGCTCGCCGTGATCGACGTGAAGCCCGGCTCGTCGACGTACGGCAAGATCGTGCATACGGTGACGATGCCGAACACCGGCGACGAGTTTCATCACTTCGGCTGGAATGCGTGCTCGTCGTCGCTGTCGCCGCTGACCGGCCATGCGTTCCTCGAGCGCCGCTTCCTGATCATCCCCGGCCTGCGCTCGTCGCGCATCTACGTGATCGACACGAAGCCGCACCCGACGCAGGCGCGCATCCACAAGATCATCGAGCCCGACGAGATCTTCGCGAAGACCGGCTATTCGCGGCCGCACACCGTGCATTGCGGGCCGGAGGGCATCTATGTGAGCACGCTCGGCGGCGCGGGCAACGACGGCACCGACGGCGCGCCCGGCATCTTCATCATGGATTGCGAGACCTTCGACGTGCTCGGCCGCTGGGAGATCGATCGCGGCCCGCAGGACAAGCATTACGACTTCTGGTGGAACCTGCCGCGCGACTACATGGTGTCGAGCGAATGGGCGCTACCGCCGCAATTCGAGAACGGGATCGTCCCCGAGGATCTGCTCGCGAACAAGTACGGGCACCGGCTGCATTTCTGGGACCTGCGCGCGCGGCGCAACGTGCAGACGATCGATCTCGGCGCGCAGCACCAGATGGCGCTCGAGGTGCGGCCCGCGCACGATCCGGTGCGCGAATACGGATTCGTGGGCGTCGTGGTCGATACGACCAATCTCGAAGGCTCGATCTGGACCTGGTGGCGCGAAGGCGGCAAGTTCCACGTGAAGAAAACCGCGACGATCCCGGCCGAGCCGGCCACGGCCGACGAGCTGCCGCCGCTGCTGCAAGGATTCGGCGCGGTGCCGCCGCTCGTGACCGACATCGACCTGTCGCTCGACGACCGCTTCCTGTACGTGTCGTGCTGGGGTACCGGCGAGATGCGCCAGTACGACGTGTCGGACCCGCACAATCCGGTGCTCGCGGGGTCGGTGCGCATCGGCGGCATCGCGCGCCGGGCACCGCACCCGAACGGCCGCACGTTCGCGGGCGGCCCGCAGATGGTCGAGATCAGCCGCGACGGCCGGCGCGTGTACTGGACCAACTCGCTCTATTCGACGTGGGACGACCAGTTCTATCCGGACGGCGTGCCGGCCGCGCAGGTGCTCGCGCACGCGGGGCCGGACGGCGGGCTGACGCTCGCCGACGACTACTGGGTCGAATTCCCCGACGGCTATCGTGCGCACCAGATCCGGCTCGAAGGCGGCGACTGCTCGACCGACTCGTTCTGCTATCCGTCGGTCAAGCGTTGAGCACCGGCCTTCATGCGTCGTTCGCGCTGTGGGCGGCCGTGCTCGCGAGCGGCGTCTATCACGGGCTCAACCCGGCCATGGGCTGGCCGCTCGCGGTATCGAACGCGCTGATGACGCGCCGCGGCAGCGCGCTCGTCGCGGCGCTCGGGTATCTCGCGCTCGGCCATGCACTGGCCGTCTTCGCGGTGATGCTGCCGTTCGGGCTGCTTGCCGCGCTGCTCGCGTGGCAGACGGCGATCCGGATCGGCGCGAGCGCGCTCGTGATCGGCTTCGGCGCGGTGCTGCTGATCCGGCGCCGGCATCCGCGGGCGCTCGCACGGATCGCGCCGGCGCGGCTCGGCCTGTGGTCGTTCGCGGTCGCGCTCGCGCACGGCGCGGGGCTGATGCTCGTGCCGATCTACCTCGGCCTGTGCGGGCTCGACCGGGATGCCGGCCACCGCGCGGCGGCGCTGCTCGTCGATGCGCATCTCGGCATGGCGCTCGTCGTCGCGGCCGTGCACGCGGCGGCGATGATCGCCGCCGGCGGCGGGCTCGCGTGGCTCGTGTACCGCTATCTCGGGCTGAAGTTCGTGGCGCGGAGCTGGTTCAATCTCGATGCGGTGTGGGCGTCGAGCCTGATCGTGACGGGAGCGCTGTCGCTCGGGCTGGCGGCGGCGCGATAGTGCGGGCAGCGAGGACCCGTTCGCGCAACGCGGCACCGAATGGAATGGCCGCACCGTTAAAAAACGTGACGGAACGGCGCTGCCGGCCGCGCGCCGTAGTGTTCGCTACGCCACCCTGCCGTCGCGATGCGCCGCCCGACCGGGTCCGGCGGCCCCGATTCCGCTAAAATCGGGCCATGCGCACCCCTTCCCAATCGACCGCGTTGTCATTTTTCGTCCGCCGCGCCCGTCACGCCCGTGTCGTGTCGCGCCCGCCCGTCCCGTTCCGGATGGCTGCCCGATGAGTCACGCCAATCCGCCGGATTTCGACGCGGCCGCCTTCCGGCAGGCGCTCGGCCAGTTCGCGACGGGCGTGACGGTGATCACGACGCGCGCGCCGTCCGGCCAGCTGATCGGCATCACCGCCAGTTCGTTCAATTCGGTGTCGCTCGATCCGCCGCTCGTGCTGTGGAGCCTCGCGCACAAATCGGCGTCGACGCCCGTGTTCCGCGGCAACAGCCATTACGTGGTGAACGTGCTCGCGGCGTCGCAACTCGACCTGTGCAAGCGCTTCTCGACCTACAAGGGCGATCGTTTCGAAGGGATTGCGCACGCGGCCGGCAACTCGGGGATGCCGGTGCTCGACGGCGCGCTCGCGTGGTTCGAATGCCACAACCGCAGCCGCTACGACGAAGGCGACCACGTGATCTTCGTCGGCGAAGTGGAACGCTGCGGCGTGCGCGCGGTATCGGAAACGGCCCCGCCGCTCGTGTTCCACGGCGGCGGCTTCCACGGCCTCACACCGCTTTGATCGCCCCCGTGCGCGCCAGGCCGACCGGCGCGCCGGCTTCGTCCTTCAGCGTCTGCAGCACGATGTTCGACCGGATGTCCATCACGCCCGGCGCCTTGTAGAGGCGGTTCAGCACGAAATCCGAATAGTGCTTGAGGTTGTGCGCGAGCACGCGCAGCAGATAGTGGCTCTCGCCCGTCACGACGAACGCGCCGACCACCTCCGGCCATTCGCGCAGCGCTTCCGCGAAGCGCTCGTGCCATTGATTCTCTTCGTTGCGCATCGACACCTGCACGAACGCCTCGAGCTCGAAGCCGAGCTTCTCGCGGCTCAGGCACGCGCGATAGTGCTCGATCACGCCCTGCTCCTCGAGCAGGCGCATGCGACGCAGGCAGGCGGATGGCGAAAGCGAGATGCGTTCGGCCAGGTCGAGATTGCTGATTCTGCCCTCCTCCTGCAGTACCGCCAGAATCCGGCAGTCGGTGGCATCGAGCGTGATCGCGTGCATTTTTGGTCCCCGTTTTCCCTCTGAGTCGAATTATCTGCCAATCCGGCGGATTGTCCATGTTTATTTCGCAAGCACTTTCTGCGAGCGTCCACCTATCATTCGAAGGATCGACTCACGCTTCGTCATGCCATGGACACACTCTGGGACATCTCGCCGCCGGTCGGCCCCGCCACCCCGTGTGGCCGGGCGATACGCCGGTTGCCGTCGAACGCGTATGGCGGATGGAGGCCGGCTCGCCGGTCAACGTCGCGCGCCTGACGCTGTCGCCGCACACGGGCGCGCACTGCGACGCGCCGCTGCACTACGATGCCGACGGCGCGCCGATCGGCGCGGTGCCGCTCGATACCTATCTCGGCCCGTGCCGCGTGATGCATTGCATCGGCGCGTCGCCCGTCGTGCGGCCAGCCGATGTGGAAGCCGCGCTCGACGGTGTACCGCCGCGCGTGCTGCTGCGCACGTATGCGCGCGCCGCGGTCGAACAATGGGACAGCAATTTCTGCGCGGTCGCACCCGATACCGTCGACCTGCTCGCCGCGCACGGTGTGAAGCTGATCGGCATCGATACGCCGTCGCTCGACCCGCAGGAATCGAAGACGATGGACGCACATCACCGCGTGCGTGCACACCGGATGGCGATCCTCGAAGGCATCGTGCTCGACGACGTGCCGCCCGGCGACTACGAATTGATCGCGCTGCCGCTGAAGTTCGCGACGCTCGACGCGAGCCCCGTGCGCGCGGTGCTGCGCGCGCTGCCCGCGCACGCTTCCTGATTACCCGACCTACGACCCCACATCATGATGATCAAGACCCGTGAAGATGCGCTCGCGCTCGACCGCGACGACCCGCTGGCCCCGCTGCGCGACCAGTTCTCGCTGCCCGACGGCGTGATCTACCTCGACGGCAACTCGCTCGGCGCGCAGCCGCGCGCATCGGCCGCCCTCGCGCAGCAGGTGATCGGCACCGAATGGGGCGAAGGCCTGATCCGCAGCTGGAACACGGCCGGCTGGTTCGCGCTGCCGCGCCGCCTCGGCGACAAGCTTGCGACGCTGATCGGCGGCGCACCCGGCGAAACGGTCGTGACCGACACCATCTCGATCAACCTGTTCAAGCTGCTGTCGGCGATGCTGCGCCACCAGGCGGCGCGCGCGCCCGAGCGCCGGGTGATCGTGTCGGAGCGCTCGAATTTCCCGACCGACCTGTACATCGCGCAAGGGCTGATCGAGCAGCTCGGCGGCGGCTACGAGCTGCGCCTGATCGACGATCCCGCCGACCTGCCCGGCGCACTCGGCGCGGACACGGCCGTCGCGATGATCACGCACGTGAACTACCGCACCGGCTACATGCACGACATGCCGGCCGTCACGCAGCTGGTGCACGACGCCGGCGCGCTGATGCTGTGGGATCTCGCGCACTCGGCCGGCGCGGTACCGGTCGACCTGAACGGCGCGCGCGCGGACGGCGCGGTCGGCTGCACGTACAAGTACCTGAACGGCGGCCCCGGCTCGCCCGCGTTCGTGTGGGTGCCGCAACGCCATCTCGCGCATTTCTCGCAGCCGCTGTCCGGCTGGTGGGGCCACCGCGCGCCGTTCGCGATGCAGCCGGGCTTCGCGCCCGATCCGGGCATCGCGCGCTTCCTGTGCGGCACGCAGCCGATCGTGTCGATGTCGATGGTCGAATGCGGGCTCGACGTGTTCCTGCAGACCGACATGGACGCGATCCGCCGCAAGTCGCTCGCGCTGACCGACGCGTTCATCGCGCTCGTCGAGGCGCGCTGCGCGGGCCTGTCGCTGAAGCTCGTCACGCCGCGCGCGCATCACCAGCGCGGCTCGCAGGCGAGCTTCGAGCATCCGCACGGCTACGAAGTGATGCAGGCGCTGATCGCGCGCGGCGTGATCGGCGACTACCGCGAGCCGTACGTGCTGCGCTTCGGCTTCACGCCGCTCTATACGCGCTTCGCCGACGTGTGGGATGCGGTCGAGACGCTGCGCGACATCCTCGCCACCGACGCGTGGAAGGCACCCGAATTCGCCGAACGCGGCGCGGTGACCTGACCCGTCTTGCGCGGCGCGCCGCCGTTGCATGCCGCAGTTGCATGCGAAGCGCGCCACGCGTTCGTCATTCAAATCTGGAGAAAGTCGTGAATTCTGGTCATATGCAGCCCCCGGCGGCGACGCGCCGGCAGGCTGCCCGTTCTCGGGCGCACGCGCCGCACAACCGGCGCAAGCCGCGCACGAAGCCCCGCACGTGCCGGGCGAGGCCGACGCTCAAGCCGGCTGGCACAACGCGCAGCTCGATTTCTCGAAGTCGATGAGCTACGGCGACTACCTGTCGCTGAATTCGATCCTCGACGCGCAGCATCCGCTGTCGCCCGATCACAACGAGATGCTGTTCATCATCCAGCATCAGACGAGCGAGCTGTGGATGAAGCTTGCGCTGTTCGAATTGCGCGGCGCGCTCGATGCGGTGCGCACCGACGCGCTGCCGCCGGCGTTCAAGATGCTCGCGCGCGTGTCGCGCATCCTCGAGCAACTGGTGCAGGCGTGGAACGTGCTGTCGACGATGACGCCGTCCGAGTATTCGGCGATGCGCCCGTACCTCGGCCAGTCGTCGGGCTTCCAGTCGTACCAGTATCGCCAGCTCGAATTCCTGCTCGGCAACAAGAACGCGCAGATGCTGCAGCCGCATGCGCACCGGCCCGACATCCTCGAACAGGTGCGCGCGACGCTCGAGGCGCCGTCGTTCTACGATGAAGTCGTGCGACTGCTCGCGCGGCGCGGCTTCCCGATCGCGGCAGAGCGGCTGGAGCGCGACTGGACCCAGCCGACGCGGCACGACGAGACGGTCGAGGCCGCGTGGCTCGAG
Source organism: Burkholderia cenocepacia (assembly GCF_014211915.1). Taxonomy (NCBI): domain Bacteria; kingdom Pseudomonadati; phylum Pseudomonadota; class Betaproteobacteria; order Burkholderiales; family Burkholderiaceae; genus Burkholderia; species Burkholderia cenocepacia. The sequence continues at coordinate 3,394,299 of NZ_CP060039.1, forward strand.
GTCTATCGTCATCCGCAGCAGCACTGGGAGCTGTACGAGATGGCCGAGGAACTCGTCGATCTCGAGGATGCGTTCCGCCAGTGGCGCTTCCGTCACGTGACGACGGTCGAGCGCATCATCGGCTTCAAGCAGGGTACCGGCGGCACGAGCGGCGCGCCGTACCTGCGCAAGATGCTCGACGTCGTGCTGTTCCCCGAGCTCTGGCACGTGCGCACCACGCTGTAACGCACGCCACGCGCCCGCCGTCACGACGATCACGACGACGTGCGGGCGAGCGCCTCCCCTTCGCGCGGCTGCGCCGCGCGCGACAGCCGCGGAATGTGCCGCCGCATCACGAGCAGCGCGATGCACACCACCCCCATCGCGACGGCCAGCATCGTCAGGTACGCACCCGCGCCGCCCGCCGTGATCACGATCGCGCCCGCGAACGCGCTGAGGATCGCGCCGAGCCGGCCGAACGCGAGCGCACTCGCGGTGCCCGTCGCGCGCACGGCCGTCGGATAGATGTACGCGCACAGCGCATACATCGTCGACTGCACCGCGTTGACGAACAGCCCGTGCAGACCGAGCCCGACGATCAGCCAGCCGGTATGGCGGCTGGCATCGACGCCCATCAGCCATACCGCGCTCGCCGCGCCGCCGATGCTGCACAGCGCGAGCGGCCAGCGCGACCCCGCATGCGCGATCGCCCATGCGCACAGCAGCGCACCGATCACGCCGCCGAGGTTGTACGCGGTGAGGCCCGAGCCCGCGACCGACACGCTCAACCCGCTCGCCGCGAGCATCGTCGGCAACCAGCTGAACGCCGCGTACACGGCGAGCAGGCACATGAAGAACGCGCACCACAGCGCGATCGTGTCGCGCGCCTGGCCGCTCGCGAACAGCGCGCCGAAGCCGCCGCGGCTGCCCGGCGCACGGGCGTCCTTCGTATCGGTGAACACGGTGCCCGGCGCGACCGGCCGCTGCATCCGCGCGAGCAGCGCGCCGAGTTCCGGCCAGCGTGCGGGGCGCCGCGCCAGATAGCGCGGCGATTCGGGCAACGCGCGCACCAGCACGAAGCCGAGCACGAGCGGCAACGCGCCGCCCGCGAAGAACAGCCCGCGCCAGCCGTAGCGCGGCAGCACCTCGTGCGCGAACAGGCGGGCCAGCATCCCGCCGAGCGGCACGCAGACGATCGTCGCGGTCACCATCATCGTGCGGCGCCGCGCGGGCGTGTATTCGGCGGTCATCGTCGTGGCCGTCGGCAACGCGCCGCCGATCCCGAGCCCCGCGCAAAAACGCAGCATCGCGATCGTCGCGACGTCGGGCGCGAACCCGATCGCGCAGGTCGCGATACCGAACAGGAACACGCTGCCGATCACGGCCTGGCGGCGGCCGAAGCGGTCCGCGACGATCCCCGCGCAGGCGCTGCCGATGCCCATCCCGACCAGTCCCGCCGCGACGGCCGGCGCGAACGCACCGCGCGTGATGCCCCATTCGCGGATCAGCACCGGAATCGCGAAACCGATCAACTGGCCGTCGAAGCCGTCGAGCACGATCGCGAGCGCGGCGAGCAGCACCACGCAGCGCTGCATCAGCGTGAACGGGCCGTCGTCGAGCGTCGTGCCGATGTCGATCGACGACGGCCGTTCATTCAGTGCGTCGGGCGTGCTCATGCGGCCTCCGATGCACCGCGCGGCGGCGGCAAGATGCGCGAACGGTGCGCGACAAGACAACGGCATTCGATGGTTTTCATGGCGTCTCCGGTTGTCCGGGCTGGCGCGCGCACGCGTGCCCGAATCTCATGCTGTGCAGTCGAGCGGCGCCCATCGATCGGCGCCGGTGTCTCGTTCCACCCTTCACGATCCGGCGCCATCGCCCCGCGGGCGCGGCATCCGTATCGTCATGCGGCGCCAGCCGGCCGCCGGCCTGTTGCTCAATTCGTCCGTGCGTCGATCAAGCGGACCAGCGCGAGCAGCGTCTCCGCATGCGGCACCGCGACGCCCGCTTCACGCGCGGCCGCGACGACCTTGCCGCTGATCGCATCGATTTCGGTGCGGCGGCCCGCGAGCACGTCCTGCAGCATCGACGGGCGATGGCCGCGATGGTCGCAAATCGCATGCTCGACGTTGCGCGCGATGCGCTCGCCGTCGACCGCAATGCCCTTCGCGCGCGCGACGGCGGCCGTCTCGGCCGCGATCGCCAGCGCAAGCCGCGGCCCGTCGTGATGATGGCCGAGCTGGTCGACGGTGCAGCCCGTCGTCGCGCACAGCGTGTTGAGCGCCGCGTTGAACGCGACCTTCTCCCAGATCGCGGCCCATACGTCGGCGTCGAGCGTGCACGCGAGCCCCGCGCGCGACAGCGTGTCGGCCACGGCTGTCGCAAAGGGACGTGCCGCGCCGTCGGCCGTCATCATGCGGATCGTGCCGGCGCCGTGCGAGCGCACGTGCGCAGGGCCGGCCGCGTCGGCCGGCCACGTCGTCACGCCGACCAGGATGCGCTCGAGCGGCACGAACGCGTTCAGTGTCTCGACGTTGCCGAGCCCGTTCTGCAGCGTCAGCACGAACGTGTCCGAGCTCAGCAGCGCACGCACGCCGTCGAGCGCCACCCGCGTGTGCAGCGATTTCGTGAAAACGATCAGCAGGTCGAACGGTGTGTCGAGTGCTGCGGCCGCGTGCGCATTCGCGGCTTCCGGCCGCACGGCCTGCAGCGTGCGAACGCGCCGTTCGCCGCGGTCATCGTCGATGCGCAGCCCGTCGCGACGGATCGCATCGAGATGCGCATCGTTCACGTCGATCAGCGTGACGGCTTCGCCGCTTTCGGCGAGCCGCCCGCCAAACAGCGAGCCCATCGCGCCCGCGCCCAGAATTGCAATTCTCATCGTCGGCGCCTCGTCAGAACGGATAGTGGCGCGGGGCCGTCTGCACGGTGATCCAGCGCAGGTCGGTGAACGCGGCGATGCCGGCCCGGCCGCCGCACCGCAGCGTCGCGCCGTGCGCGAGCGCATCGTCGACGGTGCACGCGGGCGCTTCGAACGCGACTTCGCCGTCGAGCGGGTTGCGGCGCACGAAGGTCGCGCCGCCGGACGAGTGGCGGCGTTCGCCGCCGATCAGCATCGCTACGGTTTGCATGGAATCTCCGGAAAGACGCGCGCGGCGCGTCAGGCAATCTCGACTTCGACGACGACCGGCGTCGCCGCGCGCAGCGCGTCGGTCAGCGCGTCACGCAGCTTCGCCGCTTCGGCGACGCGCACGCCGCGACAGCCCATCCCTTGCGCGAGCGCGACGAAATCCAGGTCGGGCAGATCGGTGCCCTGCACCGGATCGCCGGGGCCGAAGCCGAACACGGGCGCGAAATCCTGCAGCGCCGCGTAACGCCGGTTGTTCAGGATCACGAACGCGATCGACAGCTTCAACTGCGCGGCGCTCCACAGCGCCTGGATCGAATACAGGCTCGAGCCGTCGCCGATCAGCGCGATCACGCGTCGGCCCGGCTGCGCGAGCGCGACGCCGACGGCGGCCGGCATCCCGTAGCCGAGCCCGCCGCTGTCCATCGTGTAGAACGTGCCGCTGCGCGTGAACGGCAGATGTTCCTGCATCACCGGCCGCGCGCTCGGCGCCTCCTCGACGACGATGTCGTGCGCGTCGCGCACGTCGGCGAGCGTCTGCAGCGCGAACGCGACCGACATGCGTTCGCCGGCAGCAGGCGCGTCGACGCGCAGCCGCGGCGCGCGCGGCGCGGGCATCGGCCGCTCGGGCGGCGCGGGCCGTGCCAGCAGATCGCGCGCGGCGAGCCGCACATTGCCGACCACCGCGTCGCCCGACGGCGTCCACGCGGCGACGCCCGGATCGTCGACGAGCTGCACGAGCGTCGCGCCCGGCGGCACGTGCGGGCCGAAGCCCTCGATGTGATAGGTGAACGCAGGCGCGCCGAACGCGAACACGAGATCGTGCCCGTCGAGCCGCGCGACGATCTTCTCGCGGATCGCGGGCAGAAAGCCGGCGAACAGCGGATGATCCTCGGGAAAGCTGCAGCGTCCCGACATCGGCGCGACGTACACGCGCGCCCGGTGCCGCTCGGCGAGGCGCACGACGTCGTCCCATGCGCCCGCGCGATCGACGGCCGCGCCGACCACGAACGCCGGGCGGCGCGCCGCGTCGAGCGCGTCGCCAAGCCGCGCGAGCGCGTCGGGATCGGGCCGCACGATGCTGCTCACGTCACGGCGCGGCAGCAATTCGGCCGGCTGATCCCAGTCGTCGACCGGAATCGACACGAACACGGGGCCGCGCGGCTCCTGCATCGCGATGCGGTACGCCCGCGCGATCGCGGCCGGCACGTCCTGCGCGCGTGCCGGCTCGATGCTCCATTTCACGTACGGCTTCGGCAGCTCGGCGGCCTGTGTCGCGCCGAGGAACGGATCGAACGGCAGAATCGCGCGCGCCTGCTGGCCCGCGGTGACGATCAGCGGCGAGCGGTTCTTGAACGCGGTGAAGAGATTGCCCATCGCGTTGCCGACGCCCGCCGCCGAATGCAGGTTGACGACCGCCGCATTGCCGGTGGCCTGCGCGTGACCGTCGGCCATCCCGACCACGACGGCCTCCTGCAGGCCGAGCACGTAGCGGAAATCGGCAGGGAAGTCGCGGAACATCGGCAGCTCGGTCGAGCCGGGATTGCCGAACACGCGGTCGATGCCGAACTGGCGGAACAGGTCGATCACGGCGTCGCGAACCGTGACGGGTGCGGCGGATTGGGACGGGGTGCCGGACATGCTCGGGCGTCTCCTCGATGGCTTGGCGGTTTCCACAGTATCGAAGCGCAAGCCATTCACGGATACTGTATTTTCTGCGCAAAGCCATTACGTTCCAGCATGACGTTCGATCTCCGACAGTTGCGTGCGTTCACCACGATCGTCGCGTGCGGCAGCCTCGGCCGCGCGGCCGACGCACTGCACGTCACGCAGCCGGCGCTGAGCCGGATCCTGAAGCGGCTCGAGGATCAGGTCGGCGCGCCGCTGTTCGAACGCCATTCGAAGGGCGTGCAGCTCACCGCGTTCGGCGAAGCGTTGCTGCCGCACGCGACGCTGCTGCAGCACGAGGCCGAGCATGCGCGCGAGGAACTGGACGCGATGCGCGGGCTCGCGAAGGGCACGATCAAGGTCGGCACGGTGGGCAGCATCGCGAGCCTCGTGTTGCCGGTCGCGGTCGGCCGCGTGCTCGATCGCTGGCCGAACCTGCGCGTCGAAATCATCGAAGGCGTGTGGGACCGGCTCGCGGAAGGGCTGATCAAGCACGAGATCGATCTTGCGCTGTCCGCGCACGGGCCCGATACCGACGAGATCGTCGCGATTCCCGAGTGCCGCTGGGAAGACCGCAGCCATATCGTTGCGGCGCCGCACCATCCGCTGCGCGCGCTCGGCCGCCCGCCGACGCTCGCCGATACGCTGCACGCACGCTGGGCGATTCCGCCGCGCGGCACCGCGCCGTTCGACCACATGCGCGCGACCTTCGACGCACATGGGCTGCCGTTGCCCGACATCGCGGTCGAGACACGTTCGGTCACGACGCTGAAGAGCCTGGTCGCACATGCGGGATTCCTCTGCTGGATGGCCGAGCCGATGTACGGGGCGGAACGGCGCGCCGGCACGATCGACACGCTGCCCGTGCGCGAAGTCGTCGCGGTGCGCACGCTCACCGCATTCCGGCGCCGTCACGGCATCCTCCCCGGGCCGGCCGGCAAGCTGCTCGACGAACTCGTCGCACTCACGCGCGAAGGGCGCTGACGCCCTTTTCCAGCGGCGCTCCGCGTCTGCGCTGCCCCGCACGGCGCCGCAGCGCACCATCGAAATGCCGTGTCCCCGCCTTGACTTTCGTCCGCCCGAATACGATCATTCGCTCACACAAAGAGCAAAAGATCGTATTCGGCAGGATAGACAGGCTGGAACAGGAGACACCGGATGAGCGAATCGCCCGCCGCCCACGCGCCCGTGCTGCTGCACATCGGCGCGGGCTCGTTTCACCGCGCGCACCAGGCGTGGTATCTGCATCGCGTGAACGCGGCCGTGCCGGCCGACGAACGCTGGTCGCTGACCGTCGGCAACATCCGCGACGACATGCGCGCGACGATGGACGTGCTCGCCGCGCAGCACGGTGCGTACACGCTCGAAACCGTCACGCCGCAAGGCGAGCGCGCGTACGAGACGATCGGTGCGATCACGCGCGTGCTGCCGTGGTCGATCGACCTCGCCGCGCTGATCGACGCCGGCGCTGATCCGGCCTGCCGGATCGTGTCGTTCACCGTCACCGAAGGCGGCTACTACCTCGACGAACACAACCGGCTCGACATCGCGAACGCCGATCTCGCCGCCGACCTGCAGGGCGCGCGCACGACGCTGTACGGCGCGCTCGCCGCGCTGCTCGCCGAACGCGTGAAGCGCGGCGCCGGCCCGCTCACGCTGCAAAGCTGCGACAACCTGCGCAACAACGGCGCGCGGTTTCGCGCGGGGATGCGCGAATTCCTCGAACGGCGCGGCGAAGGCGGCCTGCTCGCATGGTTCGATGCGCACGTCGCGACGCCCAGCGCGATGGTCGACCGCATCACGCCGCGCCCGACCGCCGACGTGCGCGAGCGCGTCCTCGCGGCCACCGGCATCGACGACGCGTGCCCGGTGATGGGCGAATCGTTCATCCAGTGGGTGATCGAGGACCGCTTCGCGGCCGGCCGGCCGCGCTGGGAACTGGCCGGCGCCGAACTCGTCGACGACGTGCATCCGTACGAGGAAGCGAAGATCCGCATCCTCAACGCGACGCATAGCTGCATCGCATGGGCCGGCACGCTCGCCGGCCATACCTACATCCACGAAGGCACGCATGACCCGGCGATCCGCCGCTTCGCGCACGACTACGTGACGCAGGACGTGATCCCGTGCCTCACGCCGAGCCCGCTCGATCTCGCACGCTATCGCGACGTCGTGCTGGAGCGCTTCGGCAATCCGTACGTGCTCGACACGAACCAGCGGGTCGCGGCCGACGGTTTCTCGAAGATCCCGGGCTTCATCGCGCCGACGCTCGTCGAATCGTTCGCGCGCGGCGCGGCACCCGTCGCCACCGCCGTGCTGCCCGCGCTGTTCCTGCGCTTTCTCGAACGCTGGGCGCGCGGCACGCTGCCGTATGCGTACCAGGACGGCGTGATGGACGACGGCAGCGCACGCGCGATCGTCGAAGCCGACGACCCGGTCGTCGCGCTGTGCGCGAGCCGCGCCTTGTGGGGCTCGCTCGCCGGCAACGCGGCGCTGTTCGAGGCGCTGCGCGCCGGGCTCGCGCGCGTCGACGCCTGGCTCGCCGCCCGCTGATGACCCGCGCGCGGCGCCCGGCCGCGCAGCCGGGCGAACCCGCTTGGCACAGGCCGTGCCGCACGGCTAAAGTAGCGGCTCCTCACTGACCGAACGGATCGCTCATGTATCTCGGCATCGACCTCGGCACCTCCGAAGTGAAGGTGCTGCTGCTCGCCCCGGACGGCGCGGTCGTCGGCACCGCCGGCTCGCCGTTCAGCGTGTCGCGCCCGCATCCGCGCTGGGCGGAACAGCATCCGGACGACTGGTGGCAAGGCACGCTCGCCGCGCTCGCGGCGCTGCGCGAACGGCACCCGCAGGCGTTCGCGCAGGTGCGCGGCATCGGCCTGTCGGGCCAGATGCACGGCGCGGTGCTGGTCGGCCGCGACGATCGCGTGCTGCGCCCCGCGATCCTGTGGAACGACATGCGCAGCGCCGACGAATGCGCGCTGCTCACCGAACGCGCGCCCGATCTCCATGCGCTGGCCGGCAACCTCGCGATGCCCGGCTTCACCGCGCCGAAGCTGCTGTGGGTCGCGAAGCATGAACCCGACGTGTTCGCGGCGACCGCGTGCGTGCTGATGCCGAAGGACTACCTGCGGTTCCGGCTGACCGGCGCGAAAGTGTCCGATCCGTCGGACGCGGCCGGCACGCTGTGGCTCGACGTCGCGCGCCGCGACTGGTCCGATGCGCTGCTCGCCGCGTGCGGAATGACGCGCGGGCAGATGCCGCGCATCGTCGAGGGCAATGCGCCATCCGGCACGCTGCGTGCGGACGTCGCACGCGAGTTGGGGTTATCCGAGGCCGTGCTGGTTGCGGGCGGCGGCGGCGACAACGCGACGAGCGCGCTCGGCATCGGCGCGACCCACGCGGGCGACGGCTTCGTGTCGCTCGGCACGTCCGGCGTGCTGAGCGTGGTCGGCGACCGCTTCATGCCGAATCCCGCGTCGGCCGTGCATGCGTTCTGCCATGCGATTCCCGATCGCTGGCAACTGATGAGCGTCGTGCTGTCGGCCGCGAGTTGCCTGCGCTGGGTCTGCAAGCTGACCGGCACCGACGAGCCCACGCTGCTCGCCGAAGTCGAGGCGCTCGACCCCGACGCGCTCGCCGCCGCCCCGCTGTTCCTGCCCTACCTGTCGGGCGAGCGCACGCCGCACAATGATCCGTACGCGCAGGGCGTGTTCTTCGGGATGACGCATGCAACGGAGCGCGCGCACCTCGGCTACGCGGTGCTCGAAGGCGTGACGCTCGGCCTCGCCGACGGCCTCGACGCGCTGCACGCGGCCGGCGTCGAGACCGACCAGCTGTCGCTGATCGGCGGCGGCGCGCGCAGCGCGTTCTGGGCGCAACTGATCGCGGACGCGCTGAACGTGCGCACGCGTCAGCACGGCGGCGGCGAAACCGGCGCGGCGCTCGGCGCGGCACGGCTCGGCTGGCTGGCCGTCGGCGGCGATCCGCAGACGGTGCTGACCAAACCGCCGGTGCGCGCCGAATACGCACCGGACGCCGCCCGCCATGCGCGGCTGCGCGAACGCCTCGATGCGTTCCGCACGCTGTACCGTCACGTGCGGCCGCTGTACGAACCGTCGCGCGCACGGCTCGCGTAGGCGCGCTCCGTCGCACGGCCGGCCGCCGGCCAGCCGCGCGACATGCGTTACAGTGGATGCCGTCATGCGGCCCGCCGGCCGGCCCGCGGGGCGGCCCCCAGATCCGAACCGAATCGCTATCGTGTCCAAGTCCTCAGAAAAACTCGATCTCGCCACGCGCGCCGCGTGGCTCTATTACGTCGCGGGCGACACGCAGAACGAAATCGCCGAAAAGCTGCAGGTGTCGCGCCCCGTCGCGCAGCGCCTCGTCGCGTTCGCGGTCGAGAAGAACCTGATCCGCGTGCGCGTCGACCATCGGCTCGCCGACTGCCTCGATCTCGGCGCGCAGCTGTCGAAACGCTACGGCCTCGCGATGTGCGAAGTCGTGCCGGTCGACGCCGATGCGCCCGACGCGATCGACCGCAAGCTCGCGGTCGCCGGCGCGCAGGTGATGGAGCGCTACCTGAACGAAACCCGGCCGATGGTGATCGCGGTCAGCAGCGGCCGGACGCTGAAGGCCGCGGTCGCGCAGATCGCGCAGATCGACCGCCCGCAGCACCGGCTCGTGTCGATGGTCGGCGCGATCGCGGCCGACGGCTCGTCGAACCGCTACGACGTCGCGCAGTACATCTCCGAGAAAACCGGCAGCAAGCACTTCCTGCTGCCCGCACCGCTGTTCGCGGATAGCGACGCCGAGCGCGCGCAATGGTGCAATCACCGGCTGTACCGGATCGTCGAGGCGCTGTCGGGCGAGGCCGACGTCGCGTTCGTCGGGATCGGCAACATCGGCCCGCACTGCCCGCTCTACGAAGACGGCTTCATCACCGAACAGGAGCGCGACGAGATGACCGCGCTCGGCGCGGTGGCCGAACTGCTCGGCGTGCCGATCGACGCGCAGGGCACGCAGATCACCGTGTCGACCAGCGCGCGCGTGACGAGCGTCGCGCTCGCCACGCCGCCGAAGCTGCCGACGATCGCGTTCGCCGGCGGCCCGAAGAAACACGACGCGGTGATTGCCGCGCTGCGCGGCGGCTGGCTGTCGGGGCTCGTCACCGACGAAGCCTGCGCGCGCGCCGCGCTCGCCGCGAAGGCGGCCTGACGCTGCCATCGCACGCGCCGGCTCAGGCCGCGCGCGGCGCCGGAAACGCATGCTGGCGGGCGCACCACGCGCCGCCCCACGCCAGCGCCAGCAGCGCGACGAGCACCCACGGAATCGCGCCGGCGCCCGTCGCGCCGAGCAGCATCCCGCCCGCGATGCCGCCGCCGGCGATCGCCAGATTCCAGACCGTCACGAGCATCGACTGCGCGACGTCGGCCGACTCCCCCGCCGCGTTCGCGGTGGCCGTCTGGAACAGCGTCGGCGCGCCGCCGAACGCGAGCCCCCACAGCACGACGCCCGCATAGACGATCGTCATCCCCGCCCCGGCGCCGAGCATCGCCGCCGCCAATGCGAACAGCGCGATGCTCGCGAGCGTCAGCCGCCGCTGCGCGACGCCGATCCATGCGCCCGTCAGCGCGATGCCGACGAGGGACGCGACGCCGAACACGAACAGCACCACATCGACCTGCGCGCCCATCCGCACGCCCGCAAGGAATGGCGCGACGTACGTGTACAGCATATTGTGCGCGAGCACGTACGCGAACATCACCGTCAGCACCGGCCGCACGCCGGGCAGCGCCAGCACGCCGAGCACCGGCTCGCGCGCGCCGGCCTGCTGGCCCGGATAGTCGGGCACGCGCAGGCGAATCCAGCCGATCAGCGCCAGCGCCGCGAGCGTGATCCCGGCGAACGCGACGCGCCAGCCGAACATCGCGCCGAGCGCCGTGCCGGCCGGAATGCCGATCGACATCGCTGCCGGTATGCCGAGCATCGCGACCGCGATCGCGCGGCCGCGCAGCGACGGGTCGACCAGCCGGCTCGCGTAGCCCGCCAGCAGCGCCCACAGCAGCCCGGCCGACATCCCGGCGACGAACCGTGCGGCCAGCGTGAGCGCGTAGTACGGCGACGCGGCCGTCAGCGCATTCGACACGACGAAGCCGGCCAGCGCCGCGAGCAGCAACCGGCGCCGGCGCATCGCACGCGTCGCCGCGACGAGCGGGATCGCCGCGACGATCGAGCCGAGCGCATAGACGGTCACGAGCTGGCCGATCAACGCCTCGGTCACGTGCAGGTCGGTGCTCATCAGCGGCAGCAGGCCGGCCGGCAACGCTTCGGTGAGCACCGTGATGAAGCCGGCGGTGGCCAGCGCGAGCAGGTTCGCGACGGGCAGACGTGCACGAGCCGGCGTGGACGCATCTGCCGCACGATCGACAGCGCGGTCGGAGACGGATACGCACTCGCTCATGCCGCGCTCCGGTCGTCGATGCCATATACCGCATCGCGCACGTCGGTGACGATGCGCCCGTGCATCCCTTCGTACAACGTATTGGTCAGTGCGACGACCGTCAGCCCGGCTGCGCGGTCGACGAACCACGCATGCCCGTACGCACCGCCCCAGCGCCAGGTGCCGACCGACTCCGGCGATTGCGCGGCCACCGGGTCATGCAGCACGGAAAAACCGAGTCCGAAACCGAATCCCGGCGCATCCGGCAAGTCGTGCGCGCCCGGCTGCACCCGCGCCATCTCGTCGATCCAGCGCGGTGCGAGCCAGCCGTCGAGGCCCGTGCGCAGCGTATCGAGCAGCGTCAGGCAATCGTGCGCGGTGCCGACCATGCCCGCGCCGCCCGACGGCCACGCGGTCGCGTCGAACGCGCGCGCCGGCTCGAAGCGGATACCGACCGTGCCGTCGAACACCGGCACGAGATCGTCGTCCGCCATCCGGCGCGGCACGTCGGGCGTACTGACGTAAGGCGTCGCCAGACGCGCCGCGTCATGCGTGAAAAATGCCGTGTCGGTCATGCCGAGCGGCGTCGTCACAAGCGCCGCCACGGCGTCGACGAGCGGCCGGCCGTCGACCGCCTCGATCAGCGCACCGACCACGTCGGTCGCAAGCGAGTAGCCCCACGACGTGCCGGGCGCGAACTGCAGCGGCACGCCGGCGATGCGCCGCACGTTCTCGGCGAGCGACAGGCTCGCGCGATCCATCCCGTCGGACACGCCCGCGCGCGCATACGGACCGTCGGCGTCGGCTTCGAGAAAGCGATAGCCGAGCCCGGCCGTATGCGACAGCAGATGCCGCAGCGTGATGTTCGCCGGCGTGCCGTCCGCGAGCATCGGCGCGAACGCGGGCAGCCGGCGCGCGACCGGCTCGTCGAGCCCGATCTTCGATGCCGCGACCAGCCGCATCGCGGCGGCCGTCACGATCGGCTTGGATACCGACGCGAGCCGGAACAGCGTGTCCTCGCGCATCGGCGTGCCGGCTTCGCGATCGGCCAGCCCGGCCGCGCGTGCATAACGCAATTCGCCGTCGCGCGCGACCAGCACGACCGCGCCAACCGCGCGCGCATCGGCCAGCGCGCGGTCGAGCACGGCATCGAGCCGGGCGCGCAGCGCGGCATCCGGTTCGGCGCGGCGGGCGGCGACAGGCAGTGATGACATGGCGTGACCTCGAACAGTGAAGGAACGCCCATCGTAGGGAGCCGGCACGAGAAGAAAAATCGGGTTAGAGTTCCGGACACTCCGGACATGGGTGTCCGCAATCGGGAACCTGCATGGAAAATCTTGGCGGCTTCGTCGTGTTCGTCCAGGTCGCGGAAACGCGCAGCTTCGTCGCGGCCGGCCGAGCGCTCGGACTGTCGGCATCGGCGATCGGCAAGCGCATCGCGCGGCTCGAGGCACGCCTGAACGTGCGGCTCTTTCACCGCAGCACGCGCAGCATCACGCTGACGGCCGAAGGCGCGCGCTTTCTCGAACGATGCCGGCGCGTGATCGCCGAAATCGACGCGGCCGAGCGGGAACTGACGCAGAGCGTCGAGGCGCCGCGCGGGCGACTGCGCGTGAGCCTGCCGACGATCGGCACGTTGCTGTTGCCGGTGCTCGCCGATTTCATGGCCGCGTATCCGGAGATCGAGCTCGACATCGATTTCAGCGACCGGATCGTCGACGTGATCGACGAAGGCTTCGACGTGGTACTGCGCACCGGCCATCCGACCGATTCCCGGCTGTCGTCGCGGCTGCTCGGCCACTTCCGCCAGCACCTGGTCGCGTCGTCCGACTATCTCGAACGGCACGGCACGCCGCGCACGCCGGCCGACCTCGCGCAGCACCGCTGCCTGCATTACCGATTCCCGAGCAGCGGCAAGCTCGAGATCTGGCCGCTGCGCGCGCCGCGCGCCGGCACACCGCCGGAGGTACCCGTCTCGATGGTCAGCAACAACGCCGAGACGCGCCTGTGCTTCGCGCTGCGCGGGCTCGGCATCGCGTGCCTGCCCGAGTTCTTCGTGCGCGACACGCTCGCCGACGGCAGGCTGCGCGCAGTGCTCGACGATCACGTCGCGAGCCGCACGCCGTTCTACGTGCTATGGCCGTCGGGCCGCCATCCGCTGCCCAAGCTGCGCGCGTTCGTCGACTACATGGCCGAGCATTTGCGGCTGTAACCGGCGCGCCGCCGTCACGCCGCCTTCGCGTGCGCGCTCAGCCGCCGGAACGCCTGCCCGTGTTCGTCGAACAGGTGGCAGTGCTCGGGCTGCGCATGCACGCGCAGCGCCTCGCCGGTGCGGTACGTGTCGAGCGGCGGAATCCGCGCGATCAGCCCGTCCGGCGCGACGGCCGATTCCGCATACAGATACGCGGCATCGCCGAGCGACTCGACGGCCATCGTCCGCGCGGCGACGCCCGCCGCCGCCGCATCGACCAGCAGATGCTCGGGCCGCACGCCGACGGTCACCGCGGCGCCGCGCTGCAGCCCCGCCGCATCGACCGCGACCCGCTGCGTCTCGCCGCTGTCGAAGCGCACGAGCACGCCGCCCGCATCGGCCGATTCGACCGTGCCCTTCAGGAAGTTCATCTTCGGCGAACCGATGAAGCCCGCGACGAACAGGTTCGCCGGCGCGTGATACAGCGCGTTCGGCGTGCCGACCTGCTGCACCGCGCCGCCCGACAGCACGACGATCTTGTCCGCGAGCGTCATCGCCTCGACCTGGTCGTGCGTCACGTAGATCATCGTCGTCTTCAGCTCGTCGTGCAGCCGCGCGAACTCCAGCCGCATCTTCACGCGCAGCGCGGCGTCGAGGTTCGACAGCGGTTCGTCGAACAGGAACACCTTCGGCTTCCTCGTGATCGCGCGGCCGATCGCGACGCGCTGCCGCTGGCCGCCCGACAGCTGCTTCGGCTTGCGGTCGAGCAGGTGATCGATGTGCAGGATCTTCGCGGCCTGCTTCACGGCCTGATCGATCTCGGGCTTCTTCGCGCCGGCGAGCTTCAGGCCGAACGCCATGTTGTCGTACAGCGTCATGTGCGGGTACAGCGCATACGACTGGAACACCATCGCGATGCCGCGCTTCGCGCTCGGCACGTCGTTGACCTTCGCGCCGTCGATCAGCAGGTCGCCGTTCGAAATGTCTTCCAGGCCGGCGATCATCCGCATCAGCGTGGATTTGCCGCAGCCGCTCGGGCCGACGAACACGACGAATTCGCCGTCGGCGATGTCGAGGTTCACGTTGCGCAGCACTTCGGTGTCGTCGTAGCGCTTCGCGATGTTGCGCAGGAGCACGCTTGCCATGATCTGTCTCCGTTCGTTCGTGATGCGCCGCGTTGAAAGCGGCGCGCCTTCGTTCCTGATTGCTAGTTCGGCAGCACCGCGCCCGTCGCCTGCCAGCGCGCGACGTAGCCGGGCAGCTCGTGCATGTCGTCGAATACGTGCCGCGCGCCGATGCCGCGCAACGCATCGATCTGCGCCGCCGACGCGTGCCCGCCGCCGACGAAGCCGAGCACGGTCATGCCGGCCGCGGCCGCCGCGGTGATGCCGGTCACGCTGTCCTCGACGACCAGGCATTGCGCGGGCACCACGCCGAGCGCGCGTGCGGCTGCCAGATACACGTCGGGCGCCGGCTTCGGCCGCGCGACCGAATCCGCGCAGAACAGCCGGTCGCCGAAAAAGCGCGCGAGGCCGGTGCGCGCGAGCGCCGCTTCGACGTACGCGCGATAGCTGTTGCTCGCGCAGGCCGTCGTCAGGTCGATCGCGGCCAGCGCCGCATCGATACCGTCGACCATCGGCGCGTTGACGGCCGCCGCCTCGACCGCGCGGCGGATCGCGTCGACGTCGTCGGCCGACAGCGTGCGGCCGACCGCGTCGCTCGCGCCGGCCAGCACGCGCTCGATGCGCAGCCCGAGCAGCGGCATCACGGCCGGCCGCGCATCGACGCCCGGCCAGCGCGCATCGAGTTCGCGCACGATCACGTCGGCGGCCACGGCCTCGCTGTCGATCAGCACGCCGTCGCAATCGCAGATCAGCACGTTGACGCCATGCCCGGCCGCACCTTTGCTTGCGCCGCTCATTTAACCGCCCGAACGTGAGCCCGCGCACGAGCTGCTTCTGCGACAGCCAGCCGACGATCAGGATCGGCGCGACCGCGAGCAGGGAAGCTGCGGACAGCTTCGCCCAGAACAGCCCTTCGGGGCTCGAGTACGACGCGATGAACACGGTCAGCGGCGCCGCGTTCGAGCTCGACAGGTTGATGCTCCAGAACGCCTCGTTCCACGACAGGATCACGAGCAGCAGCGCGGTGGACGCAAGCCCCGGCAGCGCCATCGGCATCAGCAGGTAGACGATCTCCTGCCACGTCGACGCGCCGTCGATGCGCCCGGCTTCCAGGATGTCCTTCGGGATTTCGTTGAAGTACGTGAAGGTCATCCACACCGCGATCGGCAGGTTGATCAGCGTATAGACGATCACGAGCCCCGACACCGTATCGAGCAACCCCGCGTTCTTCCACAGCAGGTAGATCGGCACCAGCACGCCGACCGACGGCATCATCTTGGTCGACAGCATCCACAGCAGCACCTTCTGCGTGCGGTGGTTCGGGAAGAACGCCATCGCGTACGCGGCCGGCACCGCGAACAGCAGCGAGATCACCGTGACGCCGGCCGAGATCAGGATCGAATTCCACGCGAACCCGAAGTAGTTGCTGCGCGCGAACACCTCGCGGAAGCTGTCCAGCGTCGGCATGAAGAACAGCGACGACGCGTACGCCTGCTGCTCGGTCTTGAACGCGGTGATCGCCATCCAGAAGATCGGGAAGAACAGCAGGAGCGCGATCAACCACGCAAGCGTGCCGGGCAGCGCGCGCCGCACGAGGTCGAACACGGCCGGCGTGCGCCGGCCTGCCAAGGTCAGGTCGCTCATTTTTCGTACTCCCCCTTCAGGTTGCGCGCGAGCATCCGCACCAGGAAGAACGACACGACGTTCGCGACCACGACGGCGATGATGCCGCCCGCGGATGCGAGGCCGACGTCGAACTGCTGCAGGCCGAGCGCATAGATCAGGTACGACAGGTTGGTCGTCGCGTCGCCGGGGCCGCCGCCGGTCGTCGTATAGATTTCCGCGAAGATCGACAGCAGGAAGATCGTCTCCATCATCACGACCACGGCGATCGCGCGCTTCAGGTGCGGCAGCGTGATGTAGAAGAACATCGCGATCGGGCCGGCGCCGTCGATGCGCGCGGCCTCCTTCTGCTCCTGGTCGAGCGACTGGATCGCGGTGAACAGGATCAGGAACGCGAACGGCAGCCACTGCCACGCGACGATGATGATCACGGCGGTCAACGGGTAATCGGCGAACCAGTCGATCGGCGTCATCCCGAGCGCGCGCATCGCGTTCGCGACGAGCCCGTACACCGGATGCAGGATCATGTTCTTCCAGATCAGCGCGGAGACGGTCGGCATCACGAAGAACGGCGCGATCGCGAGCAGGCGCGCGACGCCCTGCCCGTAGAACTTGCGGTCGAACAGCACGGCCATCAGCACGCCGCCGATCACGGTGATCGCGAGCACCGCGCCGATCAGCACCAGCGTGTGCCAGATCGCGGGCAGGAACGACGGATCGGTCGCGAGGAAGCGGTAGTTGTCGAACCCGGCGAAGCCCTTCACGTCCGGATTCAACAGGTTGTAGCGCGAGAACGAATACCAGATCGTCATCGCGAGCGGAATCGACATCCACAGCAGCAGCACCGCGACGGACGGCGACACGAGCCAGCTCGCGCCGCCGCGCGCACGGCGCGGCGCGCCGGGCGGCGACGACGCGTCGCCGACCGACGGCGCGTGAGCGTGACTCAGGGGAAGACGCAGGTGACGCATGATCGGAGTCCCTCCGGTTGATGCGCGGGCGCGAACGGCCTGCCCGCCTGTCAGCCTAGCCGGCCCGCGCCGTGCACCAAGGCGCACGATGCGGGCCGCGCGACGGCTTGCGCGTTACTTCTTGTAGCCGGCCTGCCGCACTGCGCGGTCGGCCGCGGCCTGTCCGGCGGCGAGCGCCTGGTCGACCGACATCTGGCCCGCGACCGCACCCGCGATCGACTGGCCGACCACCGTGCCGAACGACTGGAATTCAGGAATCCCGACGTACTGCACGCCCGTGTACGGCACCTTCTTCAGCGACGGATCGTTCGGGTCGGCCGTCTCGATCGCCTTCAGCACGAAGTCCGAGAACGGCGCGGCGGCCTTGTACTCGGCGCGCTGATACGTCGACGTACGCGTGCCCGGCGGCACCGACGCCCAGCCTTCGTCCTTGCCGACCATCTCGATGTACTGCTTCGACGTCGCCCACGCGATGAACTTGCGCGCGGCGTCCTGCTGCTTCGACGTCTTCGGTACGGCCAGCGCCCACGCCCACAGCCAGTGCGAGCCCTTCGGCGTGGCGGCGACCGGCGCGGCCGCGAAGCCGATCTTGTCGGCCACCTGCGACTGCTGCTTGTTGTAGAGCATCCCGGCCGCGACCGTCGCGTCGATCCACATCGCGCACTTGCCGGACGCGGTCAGCGTCAGGTTCTCGTTGAAGCCGTTCGAGCTCGCTCCGGGCGGGCCGTTCTTCTTCAGCAGGTTCACGTAGAAATTGATCGCCTTCTTCCACTCGGGCGACGTGAGCTGCGCGTTCCAGTTCTCGTCGAACCAGCGCCCGCCGAACGTGTTCACGACCGTCGACACGTATGCCATGTTCTCGCCCCAGCCGGCCTTGCCGCGCAGGCAGATCCCGTAGGTGCCCTTCGACTTGTCGGTGAGCTTGTCCGCGAATTCGGCGATCTGGTCGTAGGTCGGCTGGTCGGGCATCTTCAGCCCCTTCGCCGCGAACAGGTCCTTGCGGTAGAACGTCATCGAGCTTTCGACGTAGAACGGCAGCGCGTAGAGCTGGCCGTTGTACGACAGGCTGTCGCGCGCGGTCTTCACGATGTCGTTCAGGTCGTAGTCGGCCGGCAGCCCTGTGATCGGCGCGAGCCAGCCGCGCTTGCCCCACTGCGGCGTTTCATAGGTGCCGATCGCCATCACGTCGAACTGGCCGCTGCCGGTCGTGATGTCGGTCGTCGCGCGCTGGCGCAGCACGTTCTCCTCGAGGATCACCCAGTTCAGCTTGATGTCGGGGTTCGCCTTCTCGAACGCGGGCGACAGCTTCTTCAGCTCGATCATGTCGGGGTTGTTCAGCGTCGCGATCGTCAGCGTGCCGGCGGATGCCGCGCAGGCGGCCGTCGCGAGCGCGGCTCCGGCGAAACAGCGTGCGGCGGCGTCGAGCATCTTTCGTTGCATGGCATGTCTCCTGTGATTGTTCGAAATGTCGTCGGTCTTGCATCGGTGTTGCGTCGTTTCCTTCGCGGCCCGTCATGCCGGCCGCTGCATCCCGCACGCGCGCGCATAGTGCGCGATCACGTCGCGTATCCGGTGGCGCACCCATGCGCGCGGTTCCTTCGCGAGACCGCCCGCGCGGCACGCCGCGTAGACGTCCGGCAGCCACTGCGCGACGAGCGTCTCCGGCACCGGCTGCCGCGCGAGGTTGCCGAACAGCTGCTCGACCGCGGCCGCGACGGCCGGCTGCAGCCAGTAATAGCGGATGCGGTCGCTGTAGCTGAACTGGCGCGCGAGCCGCTGCGCGGTCTCGTCGCCGCGGTAGTACGGCGCCCAGTGTTCGGGCTGCGCGCGCATCGCCGCATCGACGACGTCGCGCAACCGCGAGCGCTGCGCGACGTCGTCGATCAGCGCGTCCTCGATGAACGTCAGCGCGAACAGCGCCTCGCGCAGCGCGAACGTCAGCGCGGGGCCGACCTTCAGCACCGCGAAGTGGTCGCGCACGAGCGCGGCGAGCGCGGCTTCCGTCTGGTAATCGGTCGAATGCGCCTCGAACACGAGGCGCGGTGTCTGCAGGATACTCGCGCCCAGTGACGCGGCCTTGGCGCTGTCGTAATCGAGCACGTGACGATCGTCGAAGTCGACGCCCGGCTGCGCGACGATCGCGACGACGCGCGTCCACGCGTCGTCGAGCCCGGCCGCCGAGAACGCGCGGCGGTGCGCGTCGAGCGTCGCCGCGATGCTGTCGCTGCGCGTGACGGCGATCTGCGCGATCGCATCGTCACTCGCGGCGCCGCTCACCTCGCCGCCCGGCGTCGGCACCTCGGTGCCGATCACGTAGACGGGCGCGATCCCGACGCGCGCCGCCGCGTCTTCCGCGACACGGCACAGCTCGGCCGCGCGCGCGGCGATCGTGCGATCGTCGAGCCGTGCCGGATCGTCCGCGCACGCCATGCTCGCATCGAGGTGGATCTTTTCGAAACCGGCTTCGACATACGCGGCGACCATCGCAGCGGCTTCCCGCATCGCGTCGGCCGCGCGACGGTGCCGCCACGGATTCGGGCCGAGATGGTCGCCGCCGAGCACGAGCGCCGACGGCGCGAGCCCGCAGCGCGCGGCAATCGCATCGACGTCTCGACGAAAATCGGCCGGCGTCATGCCCGTATAGCCGCCGAGATGGTTGACCTGATTGCAGGTCGCCTCGATCAAGAGCGGCGAACCGTCCGCGCGCGCGGCTTCGCACGCGGCCTCCAGCACCAGCCGGTGCGCACTGCAGATCGAATAGATGCCGCGCTGCGCGTCCGCGCGGTTCGCGTCGAAAATCATCCGCAGCACGGTGTCCGCGTGCGCGGTGCGCGGGCGTTCGGCAACGGTCGTCAGGCCGGACATGCGATCCCCCGTTCGGTCAGGAAGCGGTCGATCTCGGCCGCGCTGCTGTTGCCTTCCATCGGGCCGCGCCGCGTGACCGCGATCGCGCCGGCCGCGTTCGCACGGCGCAATGCGACGTCGACGGCCACGCCCGCGACGAGGCTCGCGACCAGCGTGCCGCCGAAGCAGTCGCCGGCGCCGGTCGGGTCGACTTCGTCGACCGGGAACGCCGGCGCTTCGGCACGGTGCGCGCGATCGAACGCGACGCTGCCTTGCGCGCCGCGTTTGAGCACGACGCGCTCGAGCAGCGGATGCGTCGCGAGCAGGCCCGCGATCGCGCGCTCGGCCGGCTGCGGGCCGCAGAAGAACGGCAGGTCGGCTTCGCTCGGCAGGAACAGGTGGCACGCGGCGAGCATCTCGTCGAGCGCCGCGCGCATCGGGCGGAAACTCAGCATCTCGGGCCGCACGTTCGGATCGAACGACACCTTGGCGCCGGCGCGCGCGGCCTCGATCACGCCGCGCTGCACGGCCGCGATCGCCGATTCGCTCGTCAGCGACGAGCCCATCACGTGAAAGTAGCGGCAGCCGTCGAACATCGCGGTGTCGACGTCGGACGCATCGACGCACGCCGCGGCACTGGTCGACAACGTGAACACGAAACTGCGCGAGCCGTCGTCGCGATACGCGACGAACGCGGTGCCGGTCGGGCGAGCGACGCGACGAATGCGCGCGACGTCGACGCCGTCCCGGGCGAGCCGCGCGACGATCGCATCGCCGAACGCGTCGCGGCCGACGCAGCCCGCATACGCGACACGCGCACCGAGCCGCGCGGCCTGATCGGCGAAGATCGCCGGCGCGCCGCTCGGGAACGGTCCTTCGAACAGGCCTGGCGTATCGAAACCCTGGCCGCGCTCGGCGGCGACGAATTCGGCCAGCAGTTCGCCGGCGACGACGATCTCGGCCATCAGGCGAGCCCTCCTCGTGCGACGGCGGCCGCTGCGTCGCGGGCCGGCCGGCGGAGGGCGCGTGCGAGCGGCGCCACGTCAGCTCATCCAGTTGCCGCCATCGACGTTCAACGTCTGGGCGGTGATGTAGTCGGCATCGGCCGACGCGAGGAACAGCGCGGCGCCCGTCAGGTCGCCCGGCACGCCCATGCGGCCGAGCGGCACGGCTTCACCGACGAGCCGCTTCTTCTCGCCGAGCGGCCGGTTCTCGTAGCGCGCGAACAGCGCATCGACCTGCTCCCACATCGGCGTGTCGACGACGCCCGGCGCGATGCCGTTCACGTTGATCCGGTGCGGCGCGAGCGCGAGCGCGGCCGACTGCGTATAGCTGATCACCGCAGCCTTGGTCGCGCAGTAGTGCGAAACGAGCGCCTCGCCGCGACGGCCGGCCTGCGACGACATGTTGACGATCTTGCCGCCGCGCCCCTGCTCGACCATCCGTTGCGCAACCGCCTGCATCAGGAAGAACAGCCCTTTCACGTTGACCGAGAACAGCCGGTCGAACACGTCCCAGGATTCATCGAGGAGCGGGCGCATGTCGAACAGCGCCGCGTTGTTGAACAGGATGTCGACGCCGCCGAAGCGCTCGACCGCCGTGGCGACGATCCGTGTGATGTCGTCGCGACGCGTGACGTCGGCCGTGACGGCCACCGCGCGGCCCGGGTTGGCCTCGATCAGCCGCGCGAGCGAGCCGCCTGCCGGCTTCACGTCGACGAGCACGCAGCGCGCGCCCTCGCCCAGATAGCGTTGCGCGACCGCCTCGCCGATGCCGCTTGCGGCGCCCGTCAGGATCGCGACCTTGTCTTCCAGTCTCACTGGCTGTCTCCGGTTCGTTCTGTTGCACGACGGTCGAGGTGAGCGAACGCTCATCTACCGATCAATTGCTCTGTTAGTGATCGAATGATCGGATACGCGATGCGCGCTGTCAAGGCGACGTGACGGCTTTCTATGACGCGCTGCGGCACGGCGGCGCACGACGACGCCCCGCCGTGCCCGCGCGGCAAGGCGCAAGACGCACGGTGCGGCGCGGTGGTATCGACGATGAAGGGGACGGAGCGTGGGCGGAGCGAGGCGGAAAACCGAATTCGCGCTGCACGACGCGACGATACGTTATATCATCGCCGTACTTTGTTTCATCGCCCTGCTTCACGCCATGGCTACCTCATCGTCCATTGACGCCCGGCTGTCCCGGGCCGACGCATTCGCCGCCGAGCACGGGCTCGCGTGGACGCCGCTGCGCCGCCAGGTCTACGAGCGCGTGCTGGCCGCACAGCGCCCGATCGGCGCGTACGACCTGCTTGCCGAACTCGAACCGCAGCGCGGCCGCGTGCCGCCGACGACCGTCTATCGCGCGCTGGATTTCCTCGTCGAGCACGGCTTCATCCACCGGATCGAATCGAAGAACGCGTTCTTCGCCTGCTGCGAGATCGGCGTGCCGCACGAAGGCCAGTTCCTGATCTGCGATTCGTGCGGCGACACCGTCGAGATTCCCGGCGGCGACCTCGCGAAGCAGTTGTCCGCGAGCGAGCCCGCGCACGGTTTCGAAGTCCACCACCAGGTCGTCGAGCTGAGCGGCCTGTGCGGGCACTGCAAGCGCAAGCCCGCGCAGCGCTGACGCCGAATCGCGCGGCGTGCGCGCCGCCCTTCCAACGAGGAGTTCCATGTCCATTGCCCTGAAGCGCGCGCCGCGGCGCGCCCTGTCGCCTGTCCGCTGGCTGGCCGCCGCCGTCGCCGCGCTGTCGTTCGCCGCGCCGGTGGTCGCGCAGGCCGCGACCGTCAACGTCGTCGCCGCGGAGAATTTCTACGGCGACGTCGCGTCGCAGATCGGCGGCCGCCACGTCGCGGTCACCAGCATCCTCAGCAATCCCGATCAGGACCCGCACCTGTTCGAAGCGAGCCCGAAGACGGCCCGCGCGCTCCAGCACGCGCAGGTCGTGATCTACAACGGCGCCGACTACGATCCGTGGATGGGCAAACTGCTCGGCGCGTCGAAACAGGCGAAGCGCGCGACGATCGTCGTCGCCGATCTCGTCGGCAAGAAGGCCGGCGACAACCCGCACCTGTGGTACGACCCGGCGACGATGCCGGCGGCCGCACGCGCGATCGCGGCCGAGCTGGGCCGCGCCGACCCGGCGAACAAGGCCGAATACGAGGCGAACCTGCAGAAGTTCGTCGCATCGCTGAAGCCCGTCGACGACAAGATCGCCGCACTGCGCGCGAAGTACAAGGGCGTGCCCGTGACGGCCACCGAGCCCGTGTTCGGCTATATGTCGGACGCGATCGGCCTCGACATGCGCAACCAGCGCTTCCAGCTCGCAACGATGAACGACACCGAAGCCAGCGCGCAGGACGTCGCCGCGTTCGAGGGCGACCTGCGCAAGAAGCAGGTGCGCGTGCTGATCTACAACAGCCAGGCCGAGGAGCCGATGACCAAGCGCATGCTGAAGATCGCGCGCGACGGCGGTGTGCCGACCGTCAGCGTCACCGAGACGCAGCCGGCCGGCAAGACCTTCCAGCAATGGATGAGCGGCCAGCTCGACGCGCTCGGCAACGCGCTTTCCGCCGGCAAGTAACAGACCACCGTCACACCATGACCGCCACTCCCCACGCACTCGCACTCGATCGCGTCACGCTCGAACTGGGCGGCCGCACGATCCTGCGCGACGTCAGCTTCTCGATCGAGCCCGGCGAATTCGTCGGCGTGCTCGGGCCGAACGGCGCGGGCAAGACGACGCTGATGCGCGCGGTGCTCGGCCTCGTCCCCGTGTCGGCCGGCACGCTGTCGGTCGGCGGTGTGCCGGTCGCGCGCGGCAACGCATCGATCGGCTACATGCCGCAGATCAGGAGCGGCCTCGCGAACCGCCGGATGCGCGGTTACGACTTCGTCGCAATGGCCGCCGACGGCCACCGGTGGGGCCTGCCGCACACGAACGCGGCCACGCGCCGCGACGTCGATCGCGTGCTCGACCTCGTCGGCGGCCCGTCGCTCGCGCGCCGGCCGCTGTCCGAACTGTCGGGCGGCGAACGGCAGCGCCTGCTGCTCGCGCAATGCCTCCTCGGCAATCCGAAGCTGCTGCTGCTCGACGAGCCGCTGATCAGCCTCGACCCGAACCACCAGCGCGGCGTCGTCGAACTCGTGCGCAACGTGCAGCGCGAGCTCGGCATCACCGTGCTGTTCTCCGCGCACGAACTGAACCCGCTGCTGAACGCGCTCGACCGCGTGCTGTATCTCGGCAACGGCGTCGCGGCGCTCGGCACCGTCGACGAGGTGATCACGAAGCCCGTGCTGTCGCGCCTCTACGGCTCGCCGATCGACGTGATGCGCGTGAACGGCAAGATCTTCGTGATGTCGGGCGACGTCGAAGTCGAGAAGCACGATCACGAACACGAGGACGACGACGGCCATTCGCACGGCGGGGGCGGCGGCCACGGCCATCATCACCACGGACACGCTCATCCCGGGCATTCGCACGATGTTTGAATACGACTTCATGATCAACGCCTTCGCGGCGTCGGGGATCGTCGCGGTGCTCGCGGGCATCGTCGGCTATTTCCTGGTGCTGCGCGGGCAGACCTTCGCCGGTCACGCGCTGTCGCACGTCGGCTTCACCGGCGCGACGGGCGCGGTGCTGCTCGGCATCTCGCCGATCTGGGGGATGGTCGGCTTCACGCTCGCGGCCGGGATCGGGATGGGCGCACTCGGCGAAAAGCTCGCGGGCCGCGACGTCGCGATCGGCGTGATCCTGTCGGGTGCACTCGGCTTCGGCCTGTTGTTCCTGCACTTCTACACGTCGTTCGCGACGCAGGTCACCGCCTTGCTGTTCGGCAACGTGCTCGCGGTCAGCCACGACACGCTCGCGGTGCTCGCGGGCATCGGCGCGGTGAGCCTCGCCGCGCTCGCGCTGATCGCGCGGCCGCTGCTGTTCGCGTCGCTGCAGCCCGAACTGGCCGAAGCCAAGGGCGTGTCGCTGCGCACGGTGTCGATGCTGTTCCTCGCGGTGTGCGCGCTCGCGGTGGCCGCTGCCACGCAGATCGTCGGCGTGCTGCTCGTGTTCACGCTGCTGGTGGGGCCGGCCGCGGCCGCGCAGAACGTGTCGACGCGACTGTCGACGGGCGTACTGCTCGCCGCGCTGTTCGCGCTGTTCGAAGCGTGGGTCGGCATCGTGCTCGCGTATCACACCGACTGGCCGACGAGCTTCTGGATTACGGCGTTGTCGGCGCTCGTGTACGGCGCGAGCCTGTTGCGACGCAACTGATCGGCGCGGCGCATCGCCTCCCGATGCCAATGAAAACGCCGGCGTGCCCGAGGGCAGCGCCGGCGTTTTTTCATGCGCCCGCGACTACGTCGCGGCGCGCCATATGCACGACGTGTGTCGGTTCCCGCTCACCGCGCCAGCACGCGCGCGTGATGCGCAAGGTGATCGGCGATGAACGTCGAGATGAAGTAGTAGCCGTGGTCGTAGCCCGGATGGCGGCGCAACGTCAGCGGCTGACCGGCCTTCGCGCACGCGGCTTCGAATACGTCGGGGTTCAGCTGGTTCGCGAGGAACTGGTCGGCCAGCCCCTGATCGACGAGGATGCCGTCCGCGAACTTCGGCGCATCGGCGCGCGCGACCAACTCGCTCGCGTCGTGCTCCTTCCACGTCTCGCGATCGGCGCCGAGATAGCCGGAGAACGCCTTCTCGCCCCACGGGCAGCGCGTCGGCGCGGCGATCGGCGCGAACGCCGACACCGACCGGTACAAGCCCGGATGACGCAACGCGAGCGTCAGCGCACCGTGCCCGCCCATCGAGTGGCCGAAGATGCCGAGCCGCGCGCCGTCGATCGGCAGCTCGGCCGCGACCAGCTCGCGCAGCTCGCCCGTCACGTACGACTCCATCCGGTAATGCGTCGACCACGGCGCTTCGGTCGCATCGACGTAGAAACCCGCGCCGACGCCGAAGTCCCACGCATCCGTCTCGCCCGGCACGCCCGCGCCGCGCGGGCTCGTGTCGGGCATCACGAGCGCGATGCCGTGCTGCGCCGCGTATTGCTGCGCGCCGGCCTTGATCGCGAACGTCTCGTCGGTGCACGTGAGCCCGGCGAGATAGAACAGCGCAGGCACGCGCCCGTGCGCGGCCTGCGGCGGCAGATACACCGAAAACTTCATCGGCAGGCCGATGGCCGCCGAATCGTGACGGTAGAAACGCTGCTCGCCGCCGTGGCACGCATGCGAGGAAACGAGTTCGAGCATGGCGGTGCGCTCCCGGTCAGTACAGCACGACCGAGCGGATCGACTCGCCGGCCTTCATCAGGTCGAAGCCTTCGTTGATCCGCTCGAGCGGCAGCGTGTGCGTGATCAGGTCGTCGATGTTGATCTTGCCTTCCATGTACCAGTCGACGATCTTCGGCACGTCGGTGCGCCCGCGCGCGCCGCCGAACGCCGAGCCCTTCCACTCGCGGCCCGTCACCAGCTGGAACGGACGCGTGCTGATTTCCTCGCCCGCCGCCGCCACGCCGATGATGAACGACTGGCCCCAGCCCTTGTGCGTGCATTCGAGCGCCTGGCGCATCAGCTTCACGTTGCCGACGCATTCGAACGAATAGTCGGCGCCGCCGTCGGTCAGTTGCACGATGTGGTCGACGACGTTCTCGACTTCGTTCGGGTTGATGAAATGCGTCATCCCGAACTTCTTCGCGAGCTCGACGCGCTTCGGGTTGATGTCGACGCCGATGATCTTGTCCGCGCCGACCATCTTCGCGCCCTGGATCACGTTCAGGCCGATCCCGCCGAGGCCGAACACGACCACGTTCGCACCGGCCTCGACCTTCGCCGAGTACACGACCGCGCCGACGCCCGTCGTCACGCCGCAGCCGATGTAGCAGATCTTGTCGAACGGCGCGTCCTCGCGCACCTTCGCGACGGCGATCTCCGGCACGACGATGTAGTTCGAGAACGTCGACGTGCCCATGTAGTGGAACAGCGGCTTGCCGTCGAGCGAGAAGCGCGACGTCGCGTCCGGCATCAGGCCCTTGCCCTGCGTCGCGCGGATCTTCTGGCACAGGTTGGTCTTGCGCGACAGGCAGAACTTGCACTCGCGGCATTCGGGCGTGTAGAGCGGAATCACGTGGTCGCCCTTGCGCACGGTACCGACGCCGGGGCCGACGTCGACCACCACGCCCGCGCCTTCATGGCCGAGGATCGCCGGGAAGATCCCTTCCGGATCGGCGCCCGACAGCGTGTAGTAGTCGGTGTGGCAGATGCCCGTCGCCTTCACTTCGATCAGCACTTCGCCGGCACGCGGCCCTTCGAGATCGACTTCCTCGATCGTCAGCGGCGCACCCGCCTTCCATGCAATCGCGGCTTTCGTTTTCATCGTGTCACTCCTGTGTGTCGGTGAGATCGGCCCGGGCCGGCGTGCGGCGCCGGCCGGGGTTTCGTGCAAAGCGGTCGAAGCCGTGCCGCGTGGCACGGCGCAAGAATCTCGTGCTCGCCATGATGGCCGCTCCCGTCGCGCATCGCGTGCGGGAAACGGTCGCCGGCTTGCCAGGATGCGTCATCGCTGGCGCAAAAGAACAAGTGTTCGAGTTTAAACGCCCGTCGTGAACCATGCATCCGTGCGTGCGTACAGATCGACGAAGCGCGCGTGGCGAGCAGCCAGTTGGCGATCGTCGTGCGGGGCCGCGACCGGCGACGCGCCCGGCGCCAGCGCGCGCAACGCATCTTCACGCCAATGCCCGATCGCGACGCCCGCGAGCAGCGCGGCGCCGCGCGTCGCGGCGTTCGGGCAATCGATCGCGTGCAGCGACGCGCCGAGCGCGTCGGCGAGCAACTGGCGCCAGCGCGGATCGACGGAGCCGCCGCCCGCGAGACGCAGCGTCGTCACCGTGTCGCCGCGATCGGCGTCGCGGATCGCATCGAGCCCCGCGCGCAACGCGAACGCGACGCCTTCGAACGCGGCGCGCATCATCGCGCCGCGCGTGTCGCCGAGCCCGAGGCCGAGCCAGCCGCCGCGCGCATCGGGGTTCATCCACGGCGAACGCTCGCCGGTCAGGTACGGCAGGAAGCACAGCCGTTCGGACGCCGGCTGCGCGAACGCTTCGTCATACGCATCGGCCCATCGCGCGTAGCCGAGCCAGCCGCGCACGGCTTCGAGCGCGAGCCCGACGTTCTGCATCGCCGCCATCGTGTAATAGCCGCCGCCGGTTGCCGCACGATAGCGATGCAAGCCGCGCCGCGCGGGCGGCAACGTATCCGCGAGCACGACGATCTGCCCACCGCTGCCGGTCGTCAGCAGCGCGTCGCCTGCGACGGCCAGCCCGCTGCCGAGCGCCGCGCACGCGGTATCGGCCGCGCCCGTCGCAAGCGGCACGCCGGCCGGCAGGCCGAGCGCGGCCGCGGCCTGCGCACCGAGCACGCCGCAGCGCGCGGTGGACGCACGCACCGGCGCGAAGCGGTCGGTCGGCAAGCCGAGCGAGTCGATCAATGCGTTGTCCCACGCACCGTCGGGCGTCGCGAGCGCGGTTGCGCACGCGTCGCTCGGATCGGCCGCGACGTCGCCGCCCAGTGCGATGCGCAGCCAGTCCTTCGGCTGCAC
The DNA here is from genome assembly GCF_014211915.1 of Burkholderia cenocepacia. Classification (NCBI taxonomy): domain Bacteria; kingdom Pseudomonadati; phylum Pseudomonadota; class Betaproteobacteria; order Burkholderiales; family Burkholderiaceae; genus Burkholderia; species Burkholderia cenocepacia. The sequence continues at coordinate 3,422,849 of NZ_CP060039.1, forward strand.
GGCCCAGCGCGCGACGCGCAGCGCGTCGGGTTCGTGCGTGGCCAGCCAGCGCAACAGCGGGCCCGCCATGCCGGGCGCGACGGGATTCGGTGGGACGGACGATCCGGCGGCGGCCCAGCCGGCCGCGTCCGCCTCGCGCACCGCGCGCGTGTCCGGCCACAGCAGCGCGAGCCGCACCGGCTGGCCGGCCGCGTCGATCAGCACGACGCCATGCATCTGGCCCGAAAAACCGATCGCCGCGACCTGCGCGCGCTCGTCGGCCGGCAGTCGCGCGGCCGCGCGGACCAGCGCCTGCCACCACGTGTCGGGGGCGATTTCCGCCCAGCCCGGCCGCGGCGACGACAACGCATAAGGTTCGCTCGCGACCGCGCGCTCGACGCCGTCGGCATCGAGCGTGACGAGTTTGACGGAGCCGGTGCCGAGGTCGATTCCGAGCAGGCGCATGACGTGAAGGAGATTCGTGTGAACGGATGTCGATGATAACGGGATCGCGATGGGCGCCCCGGTTTTTGCCGCCGCCTCGACGCATCGAACGTGCGGTCGGATCGGCGCGTTCCACCGGGCCGCACCTTGCACGCAAAAGCGGCCGTTCGCGGGTTAACCCGGCGCGATTTCCACACACCGCTTTTTGCCACTATGCGGCGCACCCGATACACACCATAAAGCGCGCCATATTTGACATGGGGGCCGGCGCTATTTTGAAGCGCTATAAAACCGGTGAACCTCACTCCCGCGGCAGTTTCCCGATGATCGTCCCCCTGTTCCATACCGAAATGGCATATCGAACCAGCAAAGAACGGAATAGAACCCAGTGCTCTTGTTGCATGGATTCATTCCGAATAACTTCGTATCACCCCGAAAACAAGATCATGGAGTGAGACAGATGCAATCGAACACGGTCCATCCGTGCGATGAGGTGCTGCCGACCGGCAAGCTGGTAACGCTTGGCCTGCAACACGTCCTCGTCATGTACGCCGGCGCCGTCGCCGTGCCGCTTATCGTCGGCGCCGCGCTCAAGCTGCCGAAAGACCAGATCGCGTTCCTGATCAGCGCCGATCTGTTTTCGTGCGGCATCGCCACGCTGATCCAGACGCTCGGCCTGTGGATCTTCGGGATCCGCCTGCCCGTGATCATGGGCTGCACGTTCGCGGCCGTCGGCCCGATGATCGCGATCGGCACGAACCCCGGCCTCGGCATTCTCGACATCTTCGGTTCGACCATCGCGGCCGGCATCATCGGCATCGTGCTCGCACCGATGATCGGCAAGCTGCTGCGGTTCTTCCCGCCCGTGGTCGTCGGCACGGTGATCGCCGTGATCGGGCTGTCGCTGATGGAAGTGGGCATCAACTGGGCAGCCGGCGGCGTCGGCAACCCCGAGTACGGCAGCCCCGTCTATCTCGGCCTGTCGCTGCTCGTGCTCACGCTGATCCTGCTGATCAACAAGTACGGCCGCGGTTTCGTCGCGAACATCTCGGTGCTGCTCGGCATCGTCGCCGGCTTCGTGATCGCCTTCGCGCTCGGCCGCGTGAACACCGACGGCGTCGCGCATGCGCCGTGGGTCGGTTTCGTGATGCCGTTCCACTTCGGTCTGCCGCACTTCGACCCGCTGTCGATCGTGACGATGGTCACGGTGATGTTCGTCACGTTCATCGAATCGACCGGCATGTTCCTCGCGGTGGGCGACATGGTCGATCGCCCGGTCAACCAGGAGCGCCTCGTGCGCGGCCTGCGCGTCGACGGCCTCGGCACGCTGATCGGCGGCATCTTCAACTCGTTCCCGCATACGTCGTTCTCGCAGAACGTCGGCCTGATCGGCGTGACGGGCGTGAAGAGCCGCTTCGTGTGCGCGACGGGCGGCGTGATCCTCGTGCTGCTCGGCCTGTTCCCGAAGATGGCGCAGGTCGTCGCGTCGGTGCCGCCGTTCGTGCTCGGCGGCGCAGGCATCGTGATGTTCGGGATGGTCGCCGCGAACGGCATCAAGGTGCTGTCGAAGGTCGACTTCGTGCAGAACTCGCACAACCTGTTCATCGTTGCCGTGAGCGTCGGCATGGGCCTCGTGCCGGTCGTGTCGCCGCACTTCTTCTCGAAGCTGCCGCCCGCGCTCGCACCGATCCTGCACAGCGGCATCCTGCTGGCATCGGCCACGGCCGTGATCCTGAACATCGTGTTCAACGGTGTGAAAGGCGAAAAGGATGCGCGCTGCGAGATTCGGCGCGCAGGGCACGATTTCGATGGGCGGCCCGCCGACGTGCACCACTGATCGCGCCGCCCCGGACGATGGCGCGAAGCGGTAACGAAAAACGCCACGGCATGCCGTGGCGTTTTGCTTGATTTCCCGCACGATTCGACAACACAAAAGAAAACGCCACGGACTTTCGTCCGTGGCGTTCTCGTTTCCGCATACAGCCGGTTCGACGTGCAAGCGCGGTAAACCGCGCCTGCCCTTCTTTGCACTTACCCGTTCGTCGCCGTTGCCGACGCGGGCGCCGGAACAGCCGCCTTGTCGTAGTCGACCGGCGCATCCGGCGCGCGCGGCGCTTCGCCTGCATGCTGGATCCAGCCGCCGCCGAGTGCGCGGTACAGGTCGACCAGGTTCGTCCAGCGCGCCAGGCGTGCGCTGATCAGCGACTGCTGTGCCGAGTACAGATCCGTCTGCGCGGTCAGCACCGACAGGTAGCTGTCGACACCGTTCTTGTAACGCAGGTCCGACAGGTCGAAGCGACGTTGCTGCGCGTGCTCGTTGCGCTCCAGCGCCGCGATCTGCTGGTCGTACGTGCCGCGTGCGGCGAGGCCATCCGACACTTCGCGGAACGCCGACTGGATCGCCTTCTCGTAGTTCGCGATCTCGATGCGCTTCTGCACGTTCGCGAGATCGAGGTTCGCGATGTTCTGCCCGCCCTCGAAGATCGGCAACGCGATGCTCGGCGCGAACGACCACGCCGCCGTGCCGGCCTTGAACAGGCCGCCCAGCGTCGGGCTCGCGGTGCCGAACGCGCCCGTCAGCGAGATCTTCGGGAAGAACGCCGCGCGCGCCGCGCCGATGTTCGCGTTCGCGGCCAGCAGCGTCTGCTCGGCCTGCATCACGTCAGGACGACGCGTCAGCAAGTCCGACGGCAACCCGGCCGGCACGTCCGTCAGCAGGTTCTGCGCGTCGAGCGGCATGCCCGCCGGCAGGTCGTCCGGCAGCGGCTCGCCGATCAGCAGCACCAGCGCGTTCAACGCCTGCGCGCGGGCACGGGCCTGCGCCTGCTGGTTCGCGAGCGCCGTCTCGACGACCGTCTGCGCCTGACGCAGCTCGAGCTCCGAGCCCGTACCGTTGTCGAACTGCAGCTTGGTCAGGTCGTAAGACGCCTGCGCGGTCTTCAGCGTGTCCTCCGTGACCTTCAGCAGGTCATCGGTCGACAGCAGCGTCAGGTATTGATCCGCCACCTGCGACACCAGCGAGATTTCCGACGCCTGCCGTGCATACGCGGTCGACAGATATTGCGCGAGCGCCTGATCCTTCAGGCTCTGCACGCGGCCGAACAGGTCGAGCTCCCACGATGCCGACAGTCCGACGTTGTAGGTGCGCGAAATCAGCGGCTGGCCCGTCTGCGATACACCGGCCGGGAAACGCTGGATGCTGCCCGTGCCCGTACCATCGAGCGTCGGGAACAGCCCCGCACGCGTGATCTGGTACTGCGCGCGCGCCGCCTCGATGTTCAGCACCGACACGCGCAGGTCGCGGTTGTTCTTCAGCGCGATCTCGATCAGCCGCTGCAGGCGCGGATCGACGAAGAACTCGCGCCAGCCGATGGCAGTCGCCGCCTGGCCGTTCGCGCTGCGCGCGCCGGCCGCACCCGGCTGCGTCGCGTAGACGCCGCCGGCCGGGTACGCCTGCGCGACGGGTGCGTCGGGCCGCTTGTAGTGCGGCGCCATCGTGCAGCCCGTGGCAAAGAGCGCGACTGCGATTGCAGTCAAAGCGTGTTTTTGCATCATCACTGTCCCTTGTTGCCTTCGTCGCCGTTGCCCGGCTTCTCTTCGTGGTGCGAGTGCTCCTGAGCCAGGCGCAGCGCCTCGTCGACGTCTTCCTTCTCGCCGCTGAAGATCGCACGGATCTTCACGAAGAACATCGGGATCATGAAGATCGCGAGGAACGTCGCCGTGATCATCCCGCCGATCACGCCCGTACCGATCGCGTGCTGGCTGGCCGAACCCGCGCCGTTGCTGATCGCGAGCGGCATCACGCCGAGAATGAACGCGAGCGACGTCATCAGGATCGGACGCAGCCGCAGGCGCGCCGCTTCCAGCGCGGCCTCGATCGGCCCCATCTTCTCCGTCTGCTGCAGTTCGCGTGCGAACTCGACGATCAGGATCGCGTTCTTCGCGGACAAGCCCACGGTGGTCAGCAGGCCGACCTGGAAGAACACGTCGTTCTCGAGGCCGCGCATCGTGGCCGCGAGCAGCGCACCGATCACGCCGAGCGGCACGACCATGATCACCGAGAACGGAATCGACCAGCTTTCATACAGTGCCGCGAGACACAGGAACACGACGAGGATCGAGATCGCGTACAGGATCGGCGCCTGCGAACCGGACTGGATTTCCTGGAACGACAGGCCCGTCCACGAGTAGCCGATACCGACCGGCAGCTTCTTCGCGAGCGTTTCCATCGCGGCCATCGCCTGACCGGTCGATTTGCCCGGTGCGGCCTGCCCCTGGATTTCCATCGCCGACACACCGTTGTAGCGCTCGAGCTTCGGCGAACCGTACGTCCAGTGACCGGTCGCGAACGCGCTGAACGGCACCATCCCGCCCGACCCGTTGCGCACGTACCAGATGTTCATGTCTTCCGGCGTCATCCGGAATGGCGCATCGGCCTGCACGTACACCTTCTTGATCCGGCCGTCGGTGTCGAGGAAGTTGTTCACGTACTTCGACGCCCACGCGATCGAGAACGTCTGGTCGATCGCATCCGCCGTCACGCCGAGCGCATTCGCCTTCTCGCGGTCGATGTTGACCTTGTACTGCGGCGTATCGTTCAGGCCGTTCGGACGCACACCCTGCAGCGTCGGGTCCTTCGATGCCATCCCGAGCAGCTGGTTACGTGCGGCCATCAGCGCGTCGTGGCCGAGACCGGCGTTGTCCGTCAGCTCGAAGTCGAAGCCGGCGGCCGTACCGAGCTCGGGAATCGACGGCGGGTTGAACGGGATCACGAGCGCGTCCTTGTAGCTCCCGTAACGCCCGAACATCCGCCCGATCAGCGCCTGCACCTTCTGGTTCGCATGCTGACGCTGCGAGTAGTCCTTCAGGCGGACGAACACGAGACCCGAGTTCTGGCCGCGACCCGCGAAGCTGAAGCCGTTGACCGTGAACGCCGATTCGACGATTTCCTTCTCGTCCTTCAGCAGGTAGTCGGAAATGTTCGCGAGCGTCTTCGCGGTCGTTTCCTGCGTCGAGCCCGACGGCGTCTGCACGATCACGAACATCAGGCCCTGGTCTTCATCGGGCAGGAACGACTTCGGCAGGCGCACGAACAGCAGCCCGACCGCGACGATCACGACCAGATAGATGATGAGCCAGCGGCCCGAGCGCTTGATCACGTGGTGCACGCCGACGTGGTACTTGTCGCGGCTGTTGTTGAACGTGCGGTTGAACCAGCCGAAGAAGCCCTTCTTCTCTTCGTGATGCCCTTGCGGGATCGGCTTGAGGATCGTCGCGCACAGGGCCGGCGTCAGAATCAACGCGACCAGCACCGACAGCACCATCGCCGACACGATCGTCAGCGAGAACTGACGATAGATCGCGCCGACCGAGCCGCCGGAGAACGCCACCGGCACGAACACCGCCGACAGCACGAGCGCCACGCCGACGAGTGCGCCGGTGATCTGGCCCATCGCCTTGCGGGTCGCCTCCTTCGGCGACAGCCCCTCTTCGGCCATCACGCGCTCGACGTTCTCGACCACCACGATCGCATCGTCGACCAGCAGGCCGATCGCGAGCACGAGGCCGAACATCGACAGCGTGTTGATCGAGAAGCCGACCATCGACATGATCGCGAACGTCCCGAGCAGCACGACCGGCACCGCGATCGTCGGGATGATCGTCGCCCGCAGGTTCTGCAGGAACAGATACATCACGAGGAACACGAGCACGATACCTTCAAGCAGCGTCTTGACCACTTCCTCGATCGACAGCTTCACGAACGGCGTCGTGTCGTACGGATACTTCACGACGAGGCCGTGCGGGAAGAACGGTGCGAGCTCGTCGATCTTCGCGCGCACGGCCTTCGCGGTCGCGAGCGCGTTCGCGTTGGTCGCGAGCTGGATACCGAGTGCCGCGGTCGGCTGACCGTTGTACTTCGTGTCGAAGTTGTAGTTTTCGCCGCCGAGGCCGATCTGCGCGACGTCCTTCAGGCGAACCTGCGAGCCGTCCTGGTTGACCTTCAGCAGGATGTTGCCGAACTGCTCCGGCGTCTGCAGCAGCGTCGATTCGGTGATCGTCGCCTGCAGCACGGTGCCCGGCGTGGCCGGCGTGCCGCCGATCTGGCCGCCCGCGATCTGCACGTTCTGCGCGGTGATCGCCGAGCTGACGTCGACCGGCGTGAGGCCGTAGTTGGTCAGGCGGTTCGGGTCGAGCCAGATCCGCATCGCGTACTGCGAGCCGAACAGCGTGACGGTACCGACGCCGTTCAGCCGGCTGATCGGATCCTTCACGTGCGACGCCACGAAGTTCGCGAGGTCGTACTTGTTCATGCTGCCGTCTTCGGAGTTGAAGGCGAGCACCAGCAGGAAGCTGCTGCTCGACTTCGTGACCGACAGACCGAGCTGCTGCACGACCTGCGGCAGAACCGGCGTCGCGAGCGACAGCTTGTTCTGCACCTGGACCTGCGCGATGTCGGCGTTGGTGCCCGGCGCGAAGGTCAGCGTGATCGTTGCGTTGCCCGAGTCGTCACTGGTCGACGACATGTACAGGAAGTTGTCGAGACCGCTCATCTGCTGCTCGATCACCTGCGTCACCGTGTCTTCCACCGTCTTCGCGGAAGCGCCCGGATAGTTCGCGGTGATCTGGATCGATGGCGGCGCGATCGTCGGATACTGCGAGATCGGCAGCGTGAAGATCGCCGCAACCCCGGCCAGCATCAGGATGATGGCGATCACCCACGCGAAGATCGGGCGATCGATAAAAAACTTTGCCATGAAACAGGCTCCCTGTTATTGCGCGCTCGACGCGGCGGCAGCACTCGCCGGCGCGGCGCCCGATGCGGCGGCACCGGAAGCGGCAGCGGCGCCGGACCCGGCAGCGGCCGGCGCGGCGGGGGCAGCGGCACCCGAGGCGGCATCGGCCGCCGGGGCGAGCTGCGCGGGGACCGTCTTCACGGTCGCGCCCGGGCGCACCTTGTCGACGCCTTGCACGATCACGTGATCGCCCGCCTGCAGACCGCCTTCGACGATCCAGTTCTGGCCTTGCATGCCGGTGGTCTTCAGCGGACGCGGCTCGACCTTGTTGCTGGCGTTCACCACCATCGCGATCGCCTGACCCTTCTGGTCATGCGTGACGCCGATCTGCGGCACCAGGAACGCGTTCTCGTTCACGCCTTCCTCGATCCGTGCGCGCACGAACATGCCCGGCAGCAGCACGCGGCCCGGGTTCGGGAACACCGCGCGGATCGTCACCGAGCCGGTGGTCTGGTCGACCGTCACATCCGAGAACTGCAGCTTGCCCGGCTCCGAGTAGGTCTTGCCGTCTTCCAGGATCAGCGACACCTTGGCCGCGCCCGGGCCGCTCGTCTTCAGACGGCCGCTCTGCACGTCCTGACGCAGCTTCAGCCCTTCGAGGCTCGACTGCGTGAGGTCGACGTACACCGGATCGAGCTGCTGCACGGTCGACATCAGCGTCGCCTGGCTCGCCTGCACGTAAGCGCCCGGCGTCACTTGCGAGATGCCGACGCGGCCGCTGATCGGCGACACGACATCCGTATAGCCGAGGTTGATCTGCGCGGTATCGACTGCCGCCTTGCCGGCCGCGACGTCCGCCGCGGCCTGGCCTTGCGTGGCGACCGCGTTGTCGTAGTCCTGCTTGCTGACAGCGTTCGCAGCGACCAGCACCTTGTAGCGTGCGACCAGCGCGTTCTGCGTGACGAGGTTCGCCTGCGCCTTCGCGAGCGTCGCCTTCGCGCTGTTCAGCGCCGCGATGTACGGCGCCGGATCGATCTTGTAGAGGCGCTGACCGGCCTTGACGTCGGTGCCTTCGGTGAATTCGCGGCGCAGCACGATGCCGTCGACCCGCGCGCGCACTTGCGCGACGAGGAATGCACTGGTGCGGCCCGGCAGGTCGGTGAAGACCGGTACGGCTTGCGGCTGGACGGTGACGACGCCGACTTCCGGCGTTTGCGGCGGCGGTGCCGATTCTTTTTTCCCGCACGCGGCCAGGAAAACGGCGGCCGTCGCGACAGTGATTAAGCGGTATGGAACCCGTTCGACGCGCATGGAGCGACCTCTGTGTATAACCAATGGAATAAGTGCGGCGCCCGACCGGAGCGCAACACGGATGCGCCTCGCGGCGCAGATCGAACACCTGAATTACTGGACTGCCAGATACAGCACGTCGGCACGAGACCTCCGTGCCGACGGGGATGCCGCGAACTGCGGACTGGTACTAGGGGCGGGAATCAGCAGAGTGGGATATTAACTGATTGCCACTTGGGTCATTCGATCGTAGGGTGGTATTGTATATACATTCACGAATGTATGTAAAAAGCCCGTTTGTATTCCGCCCGCGGTCCAGTCTTACAGATTGTTACCCGCAGCAAGCATAGCCTGTCTGCATGACGGCGACGAGGGGTTGCGGACCCCATATTCACTCAAGATCGATCCAATCAGGCCTGCACATGGTCAGACGTACCAAGGAGGAGGCGCTCGAGACGCGCAATCGCATTCTCGACGCCGCCGAACACGTGTTCTTCGAGAAAGGCGTGTCGCACACGTCGCTCGCGGACATCGCCCAGCACGCCGGCGTGACGCGCGGCGCGATCTACTGGCATTTCGCGAACAAGAGCGAACTGTTCGATGCGATGTTCGACCGCGTGTTCCTGCCGATCGACGAGTTGAAACGGATGCCGCTCGACGCGCCGGGCGGCAATCCGCTCGAGAAGGTGCGCCAGATCCTGATCTGGTGCCTGCTCGGCGTGCAGCGCGACCCGCAGTTGCGCCGCGTGTTCAGCATCCTGTTCATGAAGTGCGAATACGTCGCGGACATGGAGCCGCTGCTGCAGCGCAACCGCGCGGGGATGAGCGAGGCGCTGCACATGATCGACGCCGATCTCGCGGTGGCCGTGGGGCTCAAGCTGCTGCCCGAGCGGCTCGACACGTGGCGCGCGACGCTGATGCTGCACACGCTCGTCAGCGGCTTCGTGCGCGACATGCTGATGCTGCCCGACGAGATCGACGCCGAGCAGCATGCGGAAAAACTCGTCGACGGCTGCTTCGACATGCTGCGCTACAGTCCGGCGATGCTGAAGGACCGCGACTGACCACGCGGGCGCATGGCGCGCCCCGTCGCCGTCACCGTGCCGCGTCAGGCCGCCTTCGCGCGCTGCGCGCGGGCCCGCCGGTTCGACGCGGCCACCGAATCACGCACCGGCATCGGCGCGCCGGCCAGTCCCGCGATCCACGTGTCGGTCGACATCACCGCCGCGAAATTCGACTGAAACACCACGCCATACGCGCGGTGAATCTCTTCGGCGCTTACCGCTCCCGCTTCGTTCTCGTAAGGCAGCGCGCCTGTCGCGTCGTTCAGGTATTCGACCTTCAGCCCCGCATGCGCCGCGTGATAGACCGTCGACGCATTGCAGTTGTGCGTCATGTAGCCGGCCACCGCGAGCGTGTCGATTCCGTGCGCGTCGAGCCACGCGGCGAGATCGGTGCCGGCGAACGAGCTCGCCTGCGCCTTCTCGATCAGGTGCGCGTACGGCCGGCTGGCCACCACCGCGTGCAGCGCGACGCCGTCGCTACCGGGCGCGAAGATCGGCGCGCCGGCCGGCGCGACGTGCTGAACCACGATCACCGGCACGCCGGTCGCGTGCGCGGCGTCGATCGCGCGGCCGATGTTCGCGAGCGACACGTCGAGCGGCGGATATTCGATCGGCAGGTTGCCCGTCACGTATTCGTTCTGCACGTCGATCACGATCAGTGCACGGCGGGCAACAGGACGGGAAGTGGAATGCGGGACGGCGGTCGACATGGCGGGCTCCTGGTCGGGAGGCGCTGCCCCGCCCCGGAGCGGGGCGGCCAGCAGTGCGATGCGATGCATTGTCGAGCCGGGCGGCTTGTGCCGATAGTGGCCCGATAGCCATTCTTCGATAGAATCGGGCCATCGCCTTGCCGGAGCCCGTCATGCTCGCCACCGCCGCGCCCACCCCATTCGCCCCGTCCGTTCCGACCGTCGTCGCCGTGATCGCGTACGACGGCATCAGCCCGTTCCACCTGTCGGTGCCGTCGGTCGTGTTCGGCAAGGAACGCGACGCGGCCGCGTCGCCCGCGTTCGAGTTCCGCGTCTGCTCGGCCGAGCGCGGCCCGCTCGCGACGACGGGTGGCTTCACGATTACCGCACCGTACGGGCTCGATGCGCTCGACGATGCGGACATCGTCATCGTGCCTTCCTGGCGCGACCCGGACGAAGTGCCGCCCGACGCGCTGCTCGATGCGGTCCGCGCGGTCGCCGCGCGCGGCGCGGAGCTCGTCGGCCTGTGCCTCGGCGCCTACGTGCTCGCCGCGGCCGGCCTGCTCGACGGCCGCCCGGCCACCACGCACTGGGCGTGGGCCGACGATTTCGCCCGGCGCTTTCCGCGCGTGAAACTCGACCCCGACGTGCTGTACGTGAACGACGGCAACCTGATGACGTCGGCCGGCACGGCGGCAGGCCTCGACTGCTGCCTGCACGTCGTGCGGCGGCGCTTCGGCTCGGACGCCGCGAACCGGATCGCGCGCCGCCTCGTGATCCCGCCGCACCGTCAGGGCGGACAGGCCCAGTACGTGCCGCAGCCGGTCGCCGCGCATCCGCGCGACGCGCGGCTCGCGGGGTTGCTCGACTGGGTGCGCGCCCATCTCGACGCCGCGCACAGCGTCGATTCGCTCGCCGAACGCGTGCTCATGAGCCGGCGCACGTTCACGCGCCACTTCCGCCAGGCGACGGGCACGACCGTCACCGCATGGCTGCAGGCCGAGCGGCTCGCGCGCGCGCAGCATCTGCTCGAAACCACCGGACAATCGATCGACGCGATCGCGCAGGCGGCCGGCTACGGCTCGAGCGTGTCGCTGCGCCAGCATTTCGCGGGCGCGCTCGGCACGTCGCCGTCTGCGTATCGAAGGGAATTTCGCGGCGCCGGAATCGGGGCCGACGCGGCGCAGTGACGCCCGCCGTGCGGGCCGCGAACAGGCCGGGAAGCGGAACCGGGCGGCCGAACGCCGATCAGCCGCCGTTGATCCAGCGCGCCGCGTACAGCAGCAGCGCGACGAACACGATCATCGCCGCCCAGGCCCACACGGGCACCGTGCCGGAATCGCGATGCGGGAGCGCGCTCGCGGCACGTCCGCTCAGCGCGCCGCCGAGATGATGCGGCAGCGAACGCTTCGTCGCGGCCACCAGCGATGCCGGCCGCAGAAATACATGCTGGCGGCGCGGCGCGGCGGCGCTCGCGCGATTCGGCGCGAGACCGTGTTTCGCCTGCACGACCGCGCAGAACTCGCGGAAGAACGTGTCGGTCCATTCGCGCAGCGCATTGTCGATCTGCCGCCCCGGCAGTTCGGCGAGCGGCCCGCTTGCCGTCGCCCAGACCACGTACTCGATTCGCGTGGCGCTCGCGTCGCCATCCGGCATCAGCACGAGTTCGACCTGGCCGCGCAGCGCGCCGAGGCCGTCGGCCCGCGCCTTGAAGTTGAGCACGCGGCGCGGCTGACCTTCGGCGTCGCCCTGCTCGGCGGCCGCATGCGCGCGCACGTCGTAGCGGGCGCGCAGCGGGCCGAGCGGCACCGTGATGGTCAGCGCGAACTCGCCGTGCGCGAGTTTCACGAACGATTCGCAATGGTCGAAACTCGCCCGCAGCAGCGCGAGATCCTCCAGCGCATCCCGCACGACAGGCGGCGCGAGCGGTACGCGTAACGTGTCGTTCAGTTCCATGACGCCTCCCCGATGAACACGCGTCGCATCAGGACGTCTCGACGAGACTGTCGACCCGCGCGACATCGAACGCGACGTAGTGCGCAAGCACGGCCGCCGCCTCCTTCGGTTCTTCGTAACTCCATGCGGCGTTCTCGATCACGCCGTCTTCCGTCTGCAAGTCGAAATGCACGGCTTGCCCCCTGAACGGGCAAGCCGTCGTGACGCCCGATTTCACGAGCCGGCGCATGTTGACGTCGCCGCGCGGCAGATAATGGATGTCCGGGAGCCCCGCCTCGCGCACGGTCAGCGCACCATGCGAATCGGCATAGGTGATGCCGCGATGGATCACGCGCACGCGATGACGGTTCGGCACGATTTCGAGTCGAGGATCTGCTGCATCGGACATCGTTTCTCCTTCGGGCGGCCGCCTGGCCGGGGCAGGAAACGAAAAAGCCACGGCACGCATGCCGTGGCTTTCATTATGGGCGAAACTTCGTCCGATTGCGCGACCGGGGGCCCGGCCGCACGCGGCGGGCTACTGCGCACTCCACTGGAACGCGGCTTTCGCGCCGCCCTTCGCGCCGACCGTGACGGCGCGCGATTCGTCGCTGCCCTGGTACGACGCATGCACCGTATAGCGCCCCGGCGGCACCTTCACGAGCATGTACGGCCCGCGCGCATCGGTTTTCAGCACTTCGGCGCCCTTGCCGTCGACGATCCGGACATGCACGTCGGCCAGGAACTCGCCGCCCTTGCCGGTGAAGCGCAGCGCCAGCGGCCACTGCGACTCGCTGCGCTGGAACGCCGTCGATTCGTCCTGCCCGACGCCGCCGGACACGAAGGTGACGTCGCCTTGCTGGCGCGCGGCCGGCAAGCCGTCCGACTGCGCGTACGCGCCGGTCGCACCGGCTGCGAGGCCGGCGGTCAACGCCGCGGCGACGGCAAATCGGGACACGTTGCGTAGATATTGCATGGCTCTCTCCTTGGGGTCGGAACACATACGGGGCGCGGCGTCGCGCGATCGAACGGCGGCGGCGCCCGCCGCGGCCGGCCAGGCCGGCCGTCGGCCGTGGCCGGTCAGCTCAGGTCGACCGGCACGAAGATCTGTGCATTATCGCGCTGGATCAGCAGAGCAAGACTGTTGCCCGCGCCCTTCACCGCGTCGCGCAATTGCTCCGGGCTCGTGACCGGCCGGCCGTTGACCGCGAGAATCACGTCGCCCGGCTGGATGCCCGCGTTGGCGGCCGGCCCGCCGGCCTGCTGCACGATCAGCCCGTGCGACAGGTTGTCCGCGGTGCGCTCCTGAGGCGACAGCGGCCGCACCGCGACACCCAGACGGCCCTGCTCCACCGGCCCGCCGTCGTTCGACGCGAGCTTCGCATCGGCCATCGCGCCGAGCGTCACGCTGATCGACTTCTTCGACTTGTCGCGCCAGATCTGCAGGTCGGCCTTCGAACCCGGCTTCAGGTTCGCGATCTGCGCGGGCAGCGACGTCGAGTCGGCGACCGGCGAACCGTTGACCGACAGAATCACGTCGCCCGGCTGCAGGCCGGCTTTCGCGGCCGGGCCGTTGGGGTCGACCGAGCTGACGAGCGCCCCGTCCGGCTTCTGCAGCCCGAACGAGCTCGCAAGCGTCTGGTTCAGCCCCTGCACGGCCACGCCGAGACGGCCGCGGCTCACGTGGCCCGTCTTCACGAGCTCGTCCTTCACCTTGATCGCCTCGTTGATCGGAATCGCGAACGACAGGCCCTGGAAGCCGCCCGTCTGCGAGTAGATCATCGAGTTGATGCCGATCACCTCGCCCTGCAGGTTGAACAGCGGGCCGCCCGAGTTGCCGGGGTTCACCGGCACGTCGGTCTGGATGAACGGCGTGTAGTTCTCGTCCGGCAGCGCGCGCGACTTCGCGCTGATGATGCCCGACGTGACCGTGTTGTCGAAGCCGTACGGCGAGCCGATCGCGACGACCCACTGGCCGACCTTGCTCTGCGCCGGGTCGCCGATCTTCACGGTCGGCAGGCCGCTCGCGTCGATCTTCAGCACGGCGACGTCGGACTGCTTGTCGGAACCGACGACCTTCGCCTTGTATTCGCGCTTGTCGGTCAACTTGACCGTGACGACGTTCGCGCCGTCGATCACGTGCGCATTGGTGAGGATGTACCCGTCGGCGCTGACGATGAAGCCCGACCCGAGGCTCGCGCTCGGCTGGTCGTCCGGCTGCGCGTCGCCGCCCATGCCCGGCACCTGGCCGTAGAAGTGCTTGAAGAACTGGTAGAACGGATCGCTCGGATCGATCGGCAGTTGCGGCTGCGGCGCGCGCCGCGACACCTGCTTCACGACGTGCTTCGCGCTGATGTTCACGACCGCCGGGCCGTACGTCTCGACGAGCCCGGAGAAATCGGGAATGCCGGTCTTGGCCGCGGCTTCGGCCGGCATCATCGCGGCCTGCGCGGGCGTGATGATCTGCGGATCGGCGCGGCGGGTACCGGCGAAATAGCCTGCCGACAGGGCGGCCGCCACGGCGACCGCGACGGTGCCGCGCGCAAGGAATCGGGTGTTCATCGTAGGACCTCCTCGTTGTTAGGACGCAGCGTAACGACCCTGACTTAAAGGAGGCTTAATCAGCCTTAAGCGGGGCTTAAGCGGCTGCCGGCATCCGGCCGGCAACCGCCCTTCAGGCAGATTCGGAAGGCTGCGGGGCCGGGGCCGGCATCTCGGCATCGCGGAACACGACGCTGACGAGCAGGCCGCCCGCGGCTGCATCGCCGAGCGACACCGTCGCGCCCTGCTGCGCCGCCACGCGCTTGACGATCGCGAGTCCGAGCCCGCTGCCCGACACGTCGGTGCGTGCCCGCGCCGAGCTGTCGCGATAGAAGCGGTCGAACACGCGCTCGCGCTCGTCGGCCGGAATGCCCGGCCCGCTGTCGGCGATCTGCACGCACGCGCGGCCGGCCGCGTCGCGCGTCAGCGACACGTCGATGCGGCCGCCGTCCGGCGTGTACTTCACCGCGTTGTCGAGCAGGTTGCCGAACATCACGCGCAGCGCGCCGACGTCCGCGACGACGCTCGCCGCGCGCGTTTCCTCGAAGCCGAGATCGATGTCGTGCCGCTGCGCGAGCGGCGCATGCGCGGCCACGCATTCGGCGAGCAGCGCCTGCAGGTCGACCGGTTCGCGCATCGTCGCGCCGTCCGGCTCGGCGCGCGCGAGCGCGAGCAGTTGCTCGGTGAGACGCGTCGCGCGCGACACGCCGTCCTGGAGATCCGCGATCGCCTCGCGGCGCGATGCGTCGTCCTTCGCGCGGGCGACGAGCTGCGCCTGGATCTGCACGGCCGCGAGCGGCGTGCGCAACTCGTGCGCTGCATCGGCGACGAACGCCTTCTGCGTGTCGAGCGCCGCCGCCAGCCGCGCGAGCAGCCCGTTCAGCGCCCGCACGAGCGGCTGCACCTCGAGCGGCAGGCGCGCGTCGGGCAGCGAATCGAGCGCTTCCGGCCGGCGCGCCTCGACCGCGCGCGTCACGCGGCCGAGCGGCGCGAGCCCGCGCCCGACGATCCCCCACACGGCCGCGCCGAGGAACGGCAGCAGCACGATCAGCGGCCACAGCGTGCGCAGCGCGACGTTCGCCGCCAGCCGGTTGCGCACCGACAGCGGCTGCGCGAGCTGCACGACGTTGTCGCCGACGATCGCGCCGTACACGCGCCATTCGCCGCGATCGGTACGCTCGGTCGAGAAGCCGAGCTCCGCGCGCGGCGCGATCGGCGCGCGCGGATGCGAGAAGTACATCAGCACGCCGTTGCGGTTCCAGATCTGGATCACGATGCCTTCGTCGCCGTTGGTACGCGAGCCGAACACCTGCGAGAACGGTTCGGACGGCAGCGCCGCGGCGATTTCCTGCAACTGGTAGTCGAACAGCTCGTTCGCTTCCGCGAGCGCCTGCCGGTAGATGAGCCAGCCCGCCATGCCCACGCCCGCGACGACGATCGCGAGCAGCCAGATCAGCAATTGATGACGAATCGACCGCACGCGTCAGCTTTCCTTGACGACCATGTAGCCGAGCCCGCGCACGTTGCGGATCAGGTCCGAGCCGAGCTTCTTGCGCAGCGCGTGGATGTAGACCTCGACCGTGTTGCTGCCGATCTCCTCGCCCCAGCCGTACATCTTCTCCTCGAGCTGGCTCTTCGACAGCACCGCGCCCGGCCGCGCGAGCAGCGCCTCGAGCAGCGCGAACTCGCGTGCGGACAGCGCGACGGGCGCGCCGTCGAGCGTCACCTGGTGCGATGCGGGATCGAGCGTCAGCGCGCCGTGGCGGATCAGCGACTCGCTGCGCCCGGCCTGGCGGCGGATCAGCGCGCGCATCCGAGCGCCCAGCTCGTCGAGATCGAACGGCTTGACGAGGTAGTCGTCGGCGCCCGCGTCGAGCCCCTTCACGCGATCGGCGACCGCGTCGCGCGCGGTGACGATCAGCACCGGCAGCGCGAGCCCGCGCCCGCGCAGCGTGCGCAGCACGTCGATGCCGTCGCGCTTCGGCAGACCGAGGTCGAGCAGCAGCAGATCGTACGTCTCGCCGCCGAGCGCGGTGAGCGCGGCGTCGCCGTCCTGCACCCAGTCGACCGCAAAGCCGTCCGAGCGCAGCGCCTTGCGCACGCCCTCGGCAATCATTCGATCATCTTCGACAAGCAGAATCCGCATCGGGCCACGCATCCATGGGGCGAGTCAAACACGGCGACCATTGTAGCGCCGCGAATCGCGTGCGCGGCGTGCAATGCAACAGTAAGGCGGATTGCAAGGGGCCTGCCCCGACTTGTCTCTACAATGTGCGCTTCGGCGCCCCCGCGCGTCCTGCCCGAGCCCCTGCTTTTCCCGTATTCGCCCATGCCGATTTCCGATCTTTCCGCCCGGTTCGCCCCCCGCACCCGCGCCTGCCTGCGGGCGGCCGCCGTCGTCGCCACCTGCACGGCCCTCGCGTTCGCACCGTCCGCGCAGGCCCGCAAGAAATCCCACAAGGAAGCGCGCAAGACCGCCGTCGTGTCGCCGGCCGCGCGCGCGGCCGGGCTGCCGGCCTCCGTGCTCGTCGCGCTGCAGCGCGCGAAGGTGCCGGCATCGGCGATGAGCGTCGTGGTCGAGCGCGTCGGCGATCCGCAACCGCTGATCGCATGGAATGCGAGCCGGCCGATGCTGCCGGCCTCGACGATGAAACTCGTGACGACCTTCTCGGGCCTGTCGATCCTCGGCCCCGACTACCGCTGGCGCACCACCGCGTACACGGACGGCACGATCGACCCCGACGGCACGCTGCAGGGCAACCTGTACATCAAGGGCACCGGCGATCCGAAGCTCGTGCCCGAGGAGCTGATCGACCTCGTCGACAAGCTGCGCAAGGCCGGCGTCAAGCGCGTGGCCGGCGGCCTCGTGCTCGACAAGAGCTACTTCGCGGCGTCGACGCGCGACCTGCCGTCGTTCGACGACGATGCCAGCGCGCCGTACAACGTCGGCCCCGATCCGCTGCTGTACGCGTTCAAGGCCGTGTCGTTCACGGTCACGCCGGGCGAGGACGGCAAGGTCGCCGTCGACATGCTGCCGCCGCTCGCGGATCTGTCGATCGACAACCAGCTCGTCGAAGGCTCGGGCTCGTGCAGCGCGGCCGCCGCGGCCGCGCGCCCGACGCTGACGGCCGGCGGCGGGATCATGACCGCGTCGTTCGCCGGCGACTACCCGCTGCGCTGCGGCGCGCACACGACCAACCTCGCGATCCTCGATCACACGACCTTCTTCGCGCGCGGCTTCCTCGCGCTGTGGCAGCAGGACGGCGGCACGATCGCGGGGCCGGTGAGCGAAGGCAAGGTGCCGACCACCGCGCGGCCGCTCGCCGTGCATCACAGCCCGGTGCTCGGCAGCATCGTCTACGACATCAACAAGTTCAGCAACAACGTGATGGCGCGCAACCTGTTCCTGACGATCGGCGCGGTGAGCGGCAAGCCGCCCGCGACACCCGAGCAGTCGAGCCGCGCGATTCAGGCGTTCCTGCAGAAGAACGGCATCGCGATGCCCGACCTCGTGCTCGAGAACGGCTCGGGGCTGTCGCGCGAGGAGCACGTGAGCGCGCTGTCGCTCGCCGCGCTGCTGCAGGCCGCGAACGCGAGCCCGGTCGCGCAGGCGTTCGTCGATTCGCTGCCGATCGCCGGCATCGACGGCACGATGAAGAACCGCCTCACCAACGCGGGCGTGCTCGGCAACGCGCACATCAAGACCGGCACGCTGCGCGACGTGCGCGCGATCGCCGGCTACGTCGCCGGCGCCGACGGCCAGAGCTACATCGTCGTCAGCTTCATCAACAACGATCACGCGGAAGGCGCGCGCGCCGCGCACGACACGCTGCTCGAGTGGGTCTACGCGGGCGCGCACTGACGGTCCGCGCACCGCGCATCGGGCCGTCCCGGCAAGGCGGCCCGTGCGACTTCCCGCACCGCGCGGCTCGCGAAATCCCGCGCCGCGCGGTTTGAAACGCCTCCGTCACTTTCGCGCGCCGCGCCGCGCGCGCACCCTTCCCGCAAAACAGGGCCGCACCGCCCGGCCCCGTGCAGTACGGATTCCGTAGAAACCCTGTCCTCAGAGGGAACCCTCTACGCTGCCCCCTCGCCTAGCGCGTAGCGATTGCGTAGGCTGTTGGCCTGACGATATCTACAACGGGCCACACGCCCGGCCTGATGGCTTGCAGGGGAACGAAGGAGACACACGCCCATGCGATTCGACGTCGAATTGCTTCTGCTCGCGCTGGCGCCCGTCTTCCTGCTCTGCATCGCGTGGGAGGCCTGGCACCTCGCCCGCACCCGTGCGCAGGACCGCATCTATGCGTGGCGCGACACGCTGTGCAACGCGGCGCTCGCGCTGATGCACCAGGGCGCCGACAAGCTCGCGTGGCTGTTCGTGATTCCCGTCTATGCGTACTGCTACCGGCACTATCGCGTCTACACGTGGCACGACGGCTGGCTGTCGTTCGCGGTGCTGTTCGTCGCGCAGGACTTCCTCTACTACGTATTCCATCGCGCGAGCCATCGCGTGCGCTGGCTGTGGGCCGCGCACGTCGTGCACCACTCGTCCGAGCGGATGAATTTCTCGACCGCCTTCCGCCAGAGCCTGATGTACCCGGTCGCGGGCATGTGGCTGTTCTGGCTGCCGCTCGCGTTCGCCGGCTTTCCGCCGCAACAGGTCGTCGGCATCGTGCTGATCAACCTCGCGTTCCAGTTCTTCGTGCACACGCAGGCGATCGGCAAGCTCGGCTGGCTCGAATACGTGCTCAACACGCCGTCGATCCACCGTGCGCACCATGCGCGCAACGCGCGCTACATCGACCGCAATTACGCAGGCGTCCTGGTGATCTGGGATCGCCTGTTCGGCAGCTATGTCGAGGAGGCGCCCGACGATCCGCCGCAGTACGGCATCGTCGAGCGGCTCGGCTCGAACAACCCGTTCGTCGCGACGTTCCACGAGTGGGTGTCGATGGCGTCCGACGCGTTGCGCGTCGACGGATGGCGCAACAAGCTGCGCGCGATTTTCGGCCCGCCCGAATGGGCGAGCGCTTATCATGCGCAGATTGCCGAGGCCGCGAACCAGGATCCGCGCACCGAGCCGCTCGCGGCTGCGCGCGATCGATAAACCGTTTCAGCCAACGGCCGCCGCGCAGCCCGGAACCGAGCAGGCACGCGGCAGATGAGAAACACATCAGGCCATATCTACGAGGAGATCGAACGATGCAGACACAACAACACGCACCTTTCCGCAGCCGGCTGCGCATGCTGCGCACCGCGCAGGTCGCGATCGCCGGCGCCGCGCTCGCGCTGCTCGCCGCATGCGGCGGCGGTGACGACAACAACGGCAGCAGCGCGTCGAACACGCCGCCGTCGGGCGTGAAGATGCAGGTCGTGTCGTTCGGCGACAGCCTGTCCGACGTCGGCACCTACTCGCAGATCAAGCTCGGCTTCGGCGGCGGCCGCTTCACGACCAACCCGGGCCAGGTCTGGACGCAGGACGTCGCGCAGTACTACGGCGACACGCTGCAGCCCGCGAACCAGGGCGGCTTCGGCATTCCGCTGCAGGCCACCGGCGGCCTCGGCTACGCGCAGGGCGGCTCGCGCGTGACGCTGCAGCCGGGCATCGGCCATGCGGACGCCAGCGTGCCGAACCCCGACTACGCACAGGCGACCACCACGCCGATCGCGGACCAGGTCAAGCAGTACCTGACGCAGCACGGCAGCTTCAACGCCGGCCAGATCGTGCTGATCAACGGCGGCGCGAACGACATCTTCTACCAGGCCCAGGTCGCGCAGGCGCAAGGCAACACGCCGGCCGCGCAACTCGCGGCCGCACAGGCGATCGGCCTGGCCGCGCAGCAGCTCGGCGGGATCGTCCAGCAGATCGTCGCCGCGGGCGCGACGCACGTGTTCGTCTCGAACGTGCCGGACATCGGCGGCACGCCGCTCGCGCTGCAGGGCGGCACGCAGGCCGCGTTCACGCAACTGTCGGGGCTGTTCAACAAGACGCTGGTCGGCACGCTCGCCGCACTGAAGGTCGACCCGACGAAGTATGTGGTGGTCGATGCGTTCACGTGGCAGGACGGCATCGCGGCCAACTACCAGGCGAACGGCTTCAGCGTGTCGAACACCGACACCGCGTGCAACCTGAAGGCGATGGTCCAGGCCGCCACGCAGTACGGCGTCGCGAACGCGACCGCGTTCGGCTCGTCGCTGTTCTGCTCGCCGCAGACCTACACGGTCGCGAACGCGGACCAGACCTACATGTTCGCCGACACGGTCCACCCGTCGACGCACCTGCATGCGCTGTTCGCGCAGTACGTCCAGCAGCAGATCGCGAAGTCCGGCGTCGGCAAGTAAGCCGCCGGCCACGCGCCCAAACGAAAACGCCCGACCGGTTCACCGGTCGGGCGTTTTTCGTTGGTGCGGATGGATGCGGACGGATGCGTCAGTCGCGCGCTTCGAACGCGGCCGCCGCGCGGCCGAGGCGATCGTTGACCGCGATCCATTCCACGGTCTCGGGCAGCTTCTCGACGAGGATGCGCGCGACCTGCGCGCGGTCGAGCGCCCGCAGCATCCCGTACAGGTCGCGTGCATAGGCCTGCGGATCTTCCGGCGCCGCGATGAAATGCACGCCGTCGGCCTGCGCCCAGTGCCCGGCCCGCGACGCGCGGGCGACGAGCGCGACGCGTTCGCCGTCGGTTTGCGCGGCCGCGAGCAACGGCTCGAGCGCGTCGAACGGCAGCAGCGCGAGCGGCGTACGCGGCGCGTAATGCGCTTTCAGCGTGCCCGATGCGCGCGGCGCGGTCGCATCGCTGCCATCCGGCAGCTTCGGCGCGCGGCCGAGCACGTCGGCGATCTGTTGCGGCGTCACGTGGCCCGGGCGCAGCAGCGCCGGGAAGCCGCGCGACAGGTCGAGAATCGTCGATTCGATGCCGACTTCGGATGCGCCGCCGTCGAGCACGTGCACGGTATCGCCGAATTCGTCGCGCACGTGTTGCGCGGTCGTCGGGCTCACGTGACCGAACCGGTTCGCGGACGGCGCGGCCACGCCGCCGTGGCCGCCGCGCCGCGCGCTGAACGCGGCCAGCAGCGCCTGCGCGACCGGATGCGACGGACAGCGCAGCCCGACCGAATCCTGCCCGCCGCTCACGGCATCCGGAATGCGCGCGTGGCGCTTCAGGATCAGCGTGAGCGGCCCCGGCCAGAATGCATCGATCAGCGCGTGCGCGTCGGCCGGCAAGTCGTCGGCCCAGTAACCCGGATCGCCACCGGGCGGCAGATGCACGATCACCGGATGATTCGCGGGCCGCCCCTTCGCCGCGTAGATGCGCGCGACGGCCTCGGGGTTCGCCGCGTCGCCGCCGAGCCCGTAGACGGTTTCGGTCGGAAACGCGACGAGCTGGCCCGCGTCGAGCAGCGCGGCGGCCGCGTCGATCTGCGCGGACGTCACGTGCTTCGGGAGATCGATGGACATCGGCCGGCGCCTCAGTCGAGCGGCACGCGCAGCAGCTGCGCGCATGCGGTAGCCGCCGCGACGGCTTCGTCGCGCGTCTCGGCCGTGAAGTTCACGTGGCCCATCTTGCGGCCGACGCGCGCCTCTTCCTTGCCGTACAGGTGCAGGTGCGCGGCCGGCATCGCGGCGACCGTGTCCCACGGCGGCGTGACGGCGTCAGTCGCCGCACCGCTGGGGAACCACACGTCGCCGAGGATGTTCAGCATCGCGGCCGGCGAATGCTGGCGCGGATTGCCGAGCGGCATGCGCGTCATCGCGCGCACCTGCTGCTCGAACTGGCTCGTTGCGCACGCATCGACCGTGTAGTGGCCGGAGTTGTGCGGACGCGGCGCCATTTCGTTCGCGACGAACGAGCCGTCCTCCAGCACGAAGAACTCGACACACAGCACGCCGACGTAGCCGAGCGTATCGGCGATCCGGATCGCCGCCTGCTGCGCTTCCTCGACGCGGGCCGCATCGGCGGCCGGCGCCGGCACGACCGTCAGCGCCAGGATGCCGTTGTGGTGCACGTTCTGCGCGAGCGGGAACGCGGCCGAGCGGCCGTCCGCGCCGCGCGCGATCAGCGCCGACACTTCGTATTTCAGCGGCAGGCGCTTCTCCAGCACGCACGGCACGCCGCCGAGCGCGGCATGCGCGTCGCGCGCTTCCTGCGCGGTGGCGACGCGCACCTGGCCCTTGCCGTCGTAACCGAGGCGGGCGGTCTTCAGGATGCCCGGCAGTACCGCGTCAAGCGCCGCATCGTCGAGCGCGGCGAGCGCCGCCGCCGATTCGATCACGACGTGCGGCGCGACCGGCACGCCCGACGCCTCGATGAAACGCTTCTCCGCGATCCGGTCCTGCGCGACCGCGACGCAGCGGCCAGCCGGGGCGACGAACGTCGTGCGCGCGAGGAAATCGAGGCTCGCGGCCGGCACGTTCTCGAACTCCGTCGATACGGCCTCGCACAGGTCGGCCAGTTCGGCAAGCGCGGCTTCGTCGTCGTACGCCGCGCGCAGGTGCCGATCGGCGACCGCGCCGGCGGGGCTCGCCGGATCGGGATCGAGCACGGCGACGCGATAGCCCATCGACTGGGCGGCAAAGCAGAACATGCGGCCGAGCTGGCCGCCGCCGACCATGCCCAGCCACGCGCCGGGCAGGATCGGGGAAACGGAATCAGGAGTTGCGGTCATGTCAGTGGTCGGTTGCGGCGGAACGCGGAACGGCCCGCCGCAGTGGGAAAATCCGGCGCCGGCCGCGTCGTGCGGCCGCGCGCCATGCCGTCATTCCAGCGGCGGCAGCACCATCGCGTGCGCGGCTTCGTTCTGGCGCACGCGGAACGCGGCGAGCCGGTTCGCGTAGTCGACCGAGTTGCCGGACAGGATCGACACCGCGAACAACGCGGCATTCGCGGCGCCGGCCTCGCCGATTGCGAACGTCGCGACCGGCACGCCCTTCGGCATCTGCACGATCGAGTGCAGCGAATCGACTCCCTTCAGGTACTTGCTCGCGACCGGCACGCCGAGCACGGGCACCGTGGTCTTCGCGGCCAGCATGCCGGGCAGGTGCGCGGCGCCGCCGGCGCCCGCGATGATCGCGCGCAGCCCGCGCTCGCGCGCCTTCTCCGCATAGTCGAACATCTCGTCGGGCATCCGGTGCGCGGACACGACCTTCGCTTCGTACGGCACGCCGAATTCCTGCAGGATGGCGACCGCGTGCTTCATCACGTCCCAGTCGGAACTCGAACCCATCAGCACGCCGATGAGCGGCGCGCTGTGCGTGTGGGCAGTCTGGATTTCGCTCATGTCGTCGGTACCTCGATCAGGCGAGCGACTGGCCGGTGATGCGCTCGAGCGCTTCCTGGTACTTCGCGGCCGTCTTCTCGACGACGTCGGCCGGCAGCGCCGGCGCCGGCGCCGTCTTGCCCCACGGCTGCGCCTCGAGCCAGTCGCGCACGAACTGCTTGTCGAACGACGGCGGATTGGTGCCGACTTCGTACTGGTCGGCCGGCCAGAAGCGCGACGAATCGGCGGTCAGCACTTCGTCCATCAGGTACAGCTTGCCGTGGTTGTCGAGGCCGAATTCGAACTTCGTGTCGGCGATGATGATGCCGCGCGTCGCCGCGTAGTCGGCCGCTTCCTTGTACAGCTTGATCGAGATGTCGCGGATCGTCGCGGCCAGCTCGGTGCCGATGCGGCGCTCGGTTTCCTCGAACGTGATGTTCTCGTCGTGCTCGCCCATCTCGGCCTTCGCGGCCGGCGTGAAGATCGGCTCGGGCAGCTTCTGCGCGTTCTGCAGGCCCGCCGGCAGCTGCACGCCGCACACGGCGCCCGACGCCTGGTATTCCTTCCAGCCGCTGCCGGCCAGGTAGCCGCGCACGACCGCTTCGATCATGATCGGCTCGAGGCGCTTGACGACCACGCCGCGGCCCTTCACCTGCTCGACCTCGTCGGCCGCGACGACCGCTTCCGGCGCGTCGCCCGTCAGATGGTTCGGCACGATGTGCGCGAGTTTGTCGAACCAGAAGTTCGCCATCTGGTTCAGCACGCGGCCCTTGTTCGGAATCGGCTCGCCCATCACCACGTCGAAGGCCGACAGGCGATCGGTCGTGACGATCAGGAGCTTGTCGTTGCCGACCGCGTAGTTATCGCGAACCTTGCCGCGACCGAGGAGCGGCAGCGAGCGGAGCGTGGATTCGTAAAGGGTAGACATCGTCTTTTCGCAGATAAGGAGCCAAACAAAAAGGGAAACGCCGTTCCCCGCGGCAGGCGGGAACGGCGGTCTTGCAATACGTCGGCGAACCGGCGGGCGCAACGCCCGGGCGGCTGCCGGCCGGCCCTTGTTCGGCCGGACGAAACGGCTGCCGGGGCCGGATCGAATCCGGCCAACCGGGCGGCCAGCCCGTGCCCGGCGGCAGAACCGGGCGGGGCAAATCGTACTACAGTCTCAGCGCACGACCTGTGCGAGCGCGCCCGACTTGTACTGCTCGGCGATCTTGTCGAGCGACACCGGCTTGATCTTGCCGGCCTGGCCTTCGCAGCCGAACGCGAGGTAACGGTCGACGCACACCTTCTTCGCGGCTTCGCGCGCGGGCTTCAGGTAGTCGCGCGGATCGAACTTGCCCGGGTTCTCGAACAGGTAGCGGCGGATCGCGCCGGTGATCGCCAGACGCAGGTCGGTGTCGATGTTGATCTTGCGCACGCCGTGCTTGATGCCTTCCTGGATTTC
The DNA here is from genome assembly GCF_014211915.1 of Burkholderia cenocepacia. Lineage (NCBI taxonomy): Bacteria > Pseudomonadati > Pseudomonadota > Betaproteobacteria > Burkholderiales > Burkholderiaceae > Burkholderia > Burkholderia cenocepacia. Next base: position 3,448,230 of record NZ_CP060039.1, read on the forward strand.
CTCGACCGGCACGCCGTAGGTTTCCTTCATGTCGCCGCCGAATTCGCGGATCTCGGCCAGCAGCTCCTGCGGCACCGACGACGAACCGTGCATCACCAGGTGCGTGTTCGGGATGCGCGCGTGGATTTCCTTGATGCGCTGGATCGACAGGATGTCGCCCGTCGGCTTCTTCGAGAACTTGTACGCGCCGTGCGACGTACCGATCGCGATCGCCAGCGCGTCGCACTGCGTGAGCTTCACGAAGTCGGCGGCCTGCTCCGGATCGGTCAGCAGTTGCTCGCGGGTCATCGTGCCTTCCGCGCCGTGGCCGTCTTCCTTGTCGCCCTTCATCGTCTCGAGCGAGCCGAGCACGCCGAGTTCGGCTTCGACCGTCACGCCGATCGAGTGCGCCATCTCGACGACCTTGCGCGATACGTCGACGTTGTACTCGTACGATGCGACCGTCTTGCCGTCGGCTTCGAGCGAACCGTCCATCATCACGCTCGTGAAGCCGCTGCGGATCGCGGCCGTGCAGACGGCCGGCGACTGGCCGTGATCCTGGTGCATCACGACCGGGATGTGCGGATACGATTCGACCGCCGCTTCGATCAGGTGGCGCAGGAACGGCTCGCCCGCATACTTACGCGCGCCGGCCGATGCCTGCATGATCACGGGCGCGCCGACCTGATCCGCCGCCGCCATGATCGCCTGGACCTGCTCCAGGTTGTTCACGTTGAAGGCCGGCAGGCCGTAACCGTGCTCTGCCGCGTGGTCCAGCAATTGACGCATTGATACGAGAGGCATTGTGGAACTCCTTGGAATGAAAACCGGTGCGCCCTGACGCCGGCGCGGCGCTCGCTTCCCTCTGAACCGGGACGGCGCGGCGCGGCTGAGCGTCGAATAGCCACATTTTATCGCGAAGCGCCTCCGATTCCGACCGCCCGGAGGGCCCCGCTCGCAATTTGTTACGTTCGCACGGCACAATGCGGCCAAAAAGGAGAAAAAAAGCCGCGCGGGGCTTCGGACCCCGCGCGGCTTTTGCTCAAAAACAGTGACGGATCAGCTTCGGCCGATCCGGGCTGCCGGCCACCGGGCCGGCTCGATGCGGCTCAGCCGGCGCTCAATAGTGCTCGCCGACCCGCACGATCTTCAGCGTGTTGGTGCCGCCCGCCTGCCCCATCGGCTCGCCGACGGTCAGCACGACCATGTCGCCATGCTGCACGTAACCCTGCTTGACGACGATCTCGAGCGCCGCCTGCAGCGCCGAATCGCGGTCGCTGTTGAAGTCGACGTGCAGCGGCGTCACGTTGCGGTACAGCGCCATCGTGCGCTCGCTGCCGACGCGCGGCGTCAGCGCGAAGATCGGCACGTGCGTGTAGTGACGCGACATCCACAGCGCGGTCGCGCCCGACTCGGTCAGCGCGATGATCGCCTTCGCGCCCAGGTGGTACGCGGTGAACAGCGCGCCCATCGCGATCGACTGGTCGATCCGCGTGAACGTGCGGTCGAGGAAATCCTTGTCCAGCTCGACTTCTTCCGACTTTTCCGCCTCGACGCACACGGCCGCCATCGTCTCGATCGTGACGACCGGATACTTGCCGGCGGCCGTCTCGGCCGACAGCATCACCGCGTCGGTGCCGTCGAGCACCGCGTTCGCGACGTCCGATACCTCCGCACGGGTCGGCACCGGCGCGTAGATCATCGATTCCATCATCTGCGTTGCGGTGATCACGAGCTTGTTCGACTCGCGCGCCATCCGGATCATCCGCTTCTGCAGCGCCGGCACGGCCGCGTTGCCGACTTCCACCGCGAGGTCGCCGCGCGCGACCATGATGCCGTCGGACGCGTCGAGGATGCTCTGCAGCGCCGGAATCGCCTCCGCGCGCTCGATCTTCGCGATCATCTTCGGCTTGATGCCGTACGGCGCGCCCGCGATGTTCGCGAGCTGGCGCGCCATTTCCATGTCGGTCGCGTTCTTCGGGAACGACACCGCGACGAGGTCCGCGCCGAGCGACATCGCGGTGCGGATGTCTTCCATGTCCTTCGCGGTCAGCGCCGGCGCCGACAGGCCGCCGCCCTGGCGGTTGATCCCCTTGTTGTTCGACAGCTCGCCGCCCACCTTGACGGTCGTGTGAATCTCGTCGCCGAGCACGCGCTCGACGGTCAGCACGATCAGCCCGTCGTTCAGCAGCAGCAGGTCGCCCGGCTTCAGGTCGCGCGGCAGCTCCTTGTAGTCGAGGCCGACGCGCTCGTCATTGCCGAGTTCGCAGCCCGCATCGAGAATGAACGGCTGCCCCGGCACGAGCGTGGTCTTGCCGTTCTCGAACTTGCCGACGCGGATCTTCGGACCCTGGAGGTCGGCCATGATCGCGATCTCGCGGCCGACCTTGCGGGCGGCCTCGCGCACCATTTCGGCGCGCTGGCGGTGATCGTCGGCCGTGCCGTGCGAAAAATTGAGCCGCACGACGTCGAGGCCCGCCTGCATCATCTGCAGCAGAATCTCCGGCGAACTGGATGCCGGGCCGATCGTAGCGACTATCTTGGTGGCGCGCTGCATGAAACTCCTCATCTGGATCAAGGTGGATGCGCTGGGTGAAACGCTGCGAGAGCCGGAAGCGGCAGGCCCAGCGGCCGCCGCTCCGGGGAGCGTGCCGGTGCTGGCGCCCGGCATCGCTTTGTTCTGAAATTCGTGGTGCTGCACGGCCGCGTCGCCGGCGGCCGCCGGTGCGCGCGGGGCGGTGTTCGCCCGCGCGGGCGCGCGTTTGCGCTTGCCCGCGCCGGCCGGCTGCTCCGCTTTCGCGGAGCGCGCGGCCTTCGTCACCCCTGCGCGCGCCGCCACGCTCAGGCCGCCCGCGTTTCGAGCACTTCCACCGCCGGCAGCTTCTTCCCCTCGAGGAACTCGAGGAAGGCGCCGCCGCCCGTCGAGATGTAGCTGACCTGGTCGTGGATGCCGTACTTCGCGATGGCCGCGAGCGTGTCGCCGCCGCCCGCGATCGAGAACGCGGACGATTTGGCGATCGCTTCGGCGAGCGTCTTGGTGCCGTTGCCGAACTGGTCGAACTCGAACACGCCGACCGGGCCGTTCCACACGATCGTGCCGGCCTTCTCGAGCTGGCTCGCGAGTGCCTTGGCCGTATCGGGGCCGATGTCGAGGATCATGTCGTCCGCTTCGATGTCGGCGACCTGCTTCACCGTGGCCGCGGCCGTCGGCGAGAATTCCTTGGCGGTGACGACGTCGGTCGGGATCGGCACCGACGCGCCGCGCTCGCGCGCTTCGTCGATGATCGCCTTCGCCTCGGCGACGAGATCGGCTTCCGCGAGCGACTTGCCGATCGACAGGCCGGCCGCGAGCATGAACGTGTTCGCGATGCCGCCGCCGACGATCAGCTGGTCGACCTTGCCGGCCAGCGACTTCAGGATGGTCAGCTTGGTCGACACCTTCGAGCCGGCGACGATCGCCACCAGCGGGCGGGCCGGGTTGCCGAGCGCCTTGCCGAGCGCGTCGAGTTCGGCCGCCAGCAGCGGGCCCGCGCATGCGACCGGCGCGTACTTCGCGATCCCGTGGGTGGTCGCTTCCGCGCGGTGCGCGGTGCCGAACGCGTCGTTCACGTACACGTCGCAGAGCTTGGCCATCTTCTGGGCGAGCTCGTCCGAATTCTTCTTCTCGCCCTTGTTCACGCGGCAGTTCTCGAGCAGCACGACCTGACCCGGCGCGACGTTCACGCCGTTCTCGACCCAGTTCGACACCAGCGGCACGTCGCGGCCGAGCAGTTCGGCGAGACGCTTGGCGACCGGCGCGAGCGAGTCTTCCGGCTTGAATTCGCCTTCGGTCGGACGGCCGAGGTGCGACGTGACCATCACGGCCGCGCCGGCGTCGAGCGCGGCCTGGATGGCCGGCACGGACGCGCGCACGCGGGTGTCCTCGGTGATGTTGCCGTGATCGTCCTGCGGGACGTTCAGGTCGGCGCGGATGAACACCCGCTTGCCGGCGAGCTGGCCGGCGGCGATCAGGTCGGTAAGACGCTTGACTTGGCTCATGTTGGACAGATTGAAGTAGTGGATGGGGAAAGGGGGTTCACGCTGGACGTGCGCGGGCTGCCGCGAAAGGGCGCCGGATGCGGCCGTGGCTGGCGGTTCGCATGACGCGCACGGGTAAAAAATCTCGAACGGGCATTCTAGCCGATCCACCCGGCAGACTGACCCGTGCGGCGGCGAATTCCGCCTATTTGGGATTGCGCGCCGGAACCGAAGCACTGCTGCAACGCAGCAATGCGCGCACGCAGGCGGGCAGCGCTTGGCAAGCCGGAACGGCAGTCCATCAGAAGATCAGGCGGAGCGCGGTGAACACGAGCATGCCGACGACGATCGTGCCGAGCATGCTGCGCCGCCACAAAAACCAGCCGAGGCCGGCGAGCGCCGCGTAGAACGGATGGTTGGACAGCGCGAACGACAGCCCCGCCGGCGTTTCGAGCACGTCGGGCAGCACGACGGCGACCAGCGCGGCGGCCGGCGCGTAGCGCAGCGCGCGCTGCGCGCGTTCGGGCAAGACCGTGCGCTCGCCGCCGATCAGGAACAGCGCGCGCGTGACGGCCGTGACGATCGTCATCCCGACGATGACGATCCAGATCTCGGTCGCGCTCATTCCATGTCCCTTTCGTGCACGGTTTCGGTACGGATACGTCGCCAGTCGGCCCGCTCGACGAAGAAATCGGCCGTGCAGCCGGCCGCGAGCGCGGCGAGCACCGCGATCGGCAGCGCGAGCCGGTACGGCAGGTCGAACGCGACGAGCGATACGATCCCGGCGACCGCGACGGCCGCGAGCGTCGAGCGGTTCGCGACCGCCGACACCATGATCGGGATCAGCGCGAGCGTGCCGGCCAGCTCCAGCCCCCAGCTCGCCGGAAAGGCGCTCGCGAGCAGGATGCCGGCGAGCGAGGACACCTGCCACGACGCCCAGCTCGCGAGCGCCATCCCCAGAAATACGCTTCCTTGCCCGGCACGCGGCCGTACGCGAAGCCCTGTTTCTGGAACAGCAGGTAGATCACGTCGCCGTTGAAATAGCCGATCGCGAGGCGCCGCCACAGCGGCAGGTAGGAAAAATGAGGCGCCAGCCCGGCGCTGAAGATCACGAAGCGCATGTTGACCATCGCGGCCGTGAGCAGCACGGTCCAGATCGGCAGCTTCGCCGCGAGGAGCGGCAGCACCGCGAGCTGCGACGAGCCCGCGTAGACGAACAGCGACATCGCGCTCGCCTGCCCGAGCGTCATCACGGACTTGCTCATCGCGATGCCGGTGACGAGCCCCCAGGACAGGATCGCCATCAGTGTCGGGGAATAGTCGCGTGCGCCCTGAATCAGCGCGAAGCGGTCGGTGGCGGACAATCGAGCGAGCATCGGAAAGCGGGCCGCAGCGGGCGGTTCGTCGGGACGCCGGCGCCTCCTGCCGGTACGACCCATCGTTATTGGAATCGGTACCGGACGATTATAGCGCCGGCCCCGCGCCGGCCGACCGGATCACCCCCAAATGACGCTAAAATAAGCATCTTTCCGGCTCAACGCTGCACAACCCGCAGCACACCACCGCTTCCAGGAGAATCGTATGTCAATGGCCGACCGCGACGGCAAGATCTGGATGGACGGCAAGCTGATCGACTGGCGCGACGCCAAGATCCACGTCCTGACCCACACGCTGCATTACGGCATGGGCGTCTTCGAGGGCGTGCGCGCGTACAAGACGGCCGACGGCGGCACCGCGATCTTCCGCCTGCGCGAGCACACCAAACGTCTGCTGAATTCCGCGAAGATCTTCCAGATGGACGTGCCGTTCGACCGCGAAACGCTCGAAGCCGCGCAACTCGCGGTCGTGCGCGAGAATCGGCTCGAGTCGTGCTACCTGCGCCCGATCATCTGGGTCGGCTCGGAAAAGCTCGGCGTGGCCGCGAAGGGCAACACGATCCACGTCGCGATCGCCGCATGGCCGTGGGGCGCGTACCTCGGCGAGGACGGCCTCGCGAAGGGCATCCGCGTGAAGACGTCGTCGTTCACGCGCCACCACGTGAACGTGTCGATGGTGCGCGCGAAGGCGTCGGGCTGGTACGTGAACTCTATCCTGGCGAACCAGGAAGCGACGGCCGACGGCTACGACGAGGCGCTGCTGCTCGACGTCGACGGCTACGTGTCGGAAGGCTCCGGCGAGAACTTCTTCCTCGTGAACAACGGCAAGCTGTACACGCCCGACCTGTCGTCGTGCCTCGACGGCATCACGCGCGACACGGTCATCACGCTCGCGAAGGACGCCGGCATCGAGGTCATCGAGAAGCGCATCACGCGCGACGAGGTCTACACGGCCGATGAAGCGTTCTTCACCGGCACGGCCGCCGAAGTCACGCCGATCCGCGAACTCGACAACCGCACGATCGGCAGCGGCGCGCGCGGCCCCGTCACGGAAAAGCTCCAGTCGGCGTTTTTCGATATCGTGTCGGGCAAGAACGCGAAGTACGCGCACTGGCTGACGAAGGTCTGAGCGCGCCGCGCCCCGACCGCCCCACACAAGAGTGATAAGAGAAAGTCTCATGAGTGAAATCAAGGAAATGCCGCTCGTCGAGCTGACGGCCAAGGATCTTCCCGCCTATTGCCCGAACCCGGCCATGACGCGCTGGAATGCCCACCCGCGCGTCTTCATCGACGTGTCGCACGGCGAGGCGCGCTGCCCGTACTGCGGCACGCGCTACAAGCTGCGCGACGGCGAGGTCGTCAAGGGCCACTGAGCCCCGGCGGCCGGGCCTGAAGGCCCACCGTCCCGCAAGGCGGCGCAGCCGGGAGTCCGGCGCGCCGCCCGTCTCCATTCTGGCAACCCGAACGCGGCGCCCGAGCGCCGTGCTTCATTACGACATCGGAAGTCGACCTGATGCGTCGAGCGCTGGTTATCGCACCGAACTGGATCGGTGACGCATTGATGGCGCAGCCGCTTTTTGCGCTGCTGAAGAAACTCCATCCCCGCATCGCGATCGATGCCGTCGCACCCTCGTGGGTCGCGCCCGTGCTCGAGCGGATGCCCGAGATCCACGATGTCTACGCGACCGATCTCGCGCACGGCAAGCTGCAGCTGCTGCGCCGCTGGCAGCTCGCGAGCGACCTGCGCGACGTCGGCTACGACGCCGCGTACGTGCTGCCGAACTCGCTGAAGTCCGCGGTGATCCCGTGGCTCGCGAACATCCCGCTGCGGATCGGCTACACGGGCGAGCACCGCTACGGGCTGTTGAACGTGCGGCACGCGAACCCCGACAAGTCGGGCGAGCGGCCGCCGATGACGACCCACTACGCGGCGCTTGCGTACGCGCCGGGCGCGAAGCTGCCCGAGTCGATGAAGACGCTGCCCGCCCCGCGCCTGGACGCCGACCTGAACGAGACGGCGCGGGTATCCGCGCGTTTCAATCTCGATACGCGCAAGCCGCTCGTCGTGTTCTGCCCCGGCGCCGAATACGGCCCGGCCAAGCGCTGGCCGCCCGAGCACTTCGCGACGCTCGCGACCATCGTCCACCAGTCGTTCCCGTATACGCAGATCGTCGCGCTCGGCTCGCAGAAGGATGCCGCGGCCGCGCAGGCGATCGCCGACCACGCGCCGAACGTGCGCAACCTGTGCGGACAGACGTCGTTGTCCGAGGCATGCGCGCTGATCGCGCGCGCGAACGCGGTCGTCACCAACGATTCGGGGCTGATGCACGTCGCCGCCGCGTTGCGCCGGCCGCTCGTCGCGCTGTACGGATCGACCGATCCGCGCCACACCCCTCCGCTGTCGGACCTGGCGAAGGTACAATGGCTGCATCTCGAATGCAGTCCCTGCTTCGAACGCGAGTGCCCGCTCGGCCACCTGAAGTGCCTGCGCGAACTCGGTCCGGAGCAGGTATTCGGCGATTTGCGCGGCATGCTCGTCGGGCAGCGCTGACCCTGACCGGCAGCGTCGCACGGCGCGCCGGGCAATCCGATTCACCGGTGTGCGGCGGCTCGATCCGGGCCGCCGTGCTGAATACGGCGCGCGATGCGCGCGAGAGACCACCCCGATGCCACGTTTTGCCCGCCTCTTCGAAGCCGCTGCCGATACGCTGAACGCCTACTACCAGGCCGTCGCGGATGCCAATCTCGACGCGCTGCTGGCGTTGTGGATCGACGAGGATTTCGCCAGCTGCGTATGGGCGGACGGCGAGCATCTGCACGGCCTCGACCAGATCCGCGGCGGGCTCGCCAACCGGCTCGCGACACGCCCGGTCACGATCGAGCCGCTCGACATCCGCGTGTACGACAGCCTCGGCACGGTCGTCTATACGATCGCCGAAGCGCATCAGCAGGCCGACCTGACGGCCGAACCCGACATGGTTTTCGCGACGTACGTGATGATCCACGAACGCGGCGAATGGCGCATCGCGCACATCCACGCGAGCCCGATTCCTGAACAGGCGGCCGGACAATTCGCCGCGAAGATCCGTCACGGGCAGGGTCCGCTGCACTGACGAAGAACGAAGCAACGCATTAGCGGGGCGATCATGAGTACGGCTTCTCCGCCCACCTCGCCGCTGACCGGGGCTCCGGCCCCCGACGACGATTCATTGCGCTATCGCGCACCGCGCTGGCTGCCCAACAGCCATGTGCAAACCATCGTGCCCGCGCTGTTCGCGCGGCGTCCGGTCGTCGCTTACCGACGAGAGCGATGGGAAACGCCCGACCACGACTTCATCGATCTCGACTGGGTCGCGCACCTCGACAGCGCGGCCCCGGCGCCCGACGCGCCGCTGTTCGTGCTGTTCCACGGCCTCGAAGGCAGCTCCGGCTCGCACTACGCGCTCGCGATGATGGCCACCGCGCGCGCGAACGGGTGGCACGCCGTCGTCCCGCACTTCCGCAGTTGCAGCGGCGAGATCAACCGCCAGCCGCGCTTCTACCATCTCGCCGACAGCGCCGAGGTCGACTGGATCCTGCACCGGCTCGCCGCGCAGCATCGCGGGCCGTTGGTCGTCGCCGGCGTATCGCTCGGCGGCAACGTGCTGCTGCGCTGGCTCGGCGAGCATCGCAGCGACACGTCGATCGTGCGCGCCGCCGCCGCGATCTCGACGCCGATCGACGTGCACGCGGGCGGCCGCGCGTTGTCGCAAGGGTTCGCGATGGTCTACACGCGCAGCTTCCTGAAGACGCTCAAGCGCAAGGCGCTCGCGAAGCTCGACCAGTATCCGGGGCTGTTCGACCGCGAAGCGATGCTGCAGGCCGTGACGATGCGCGACTTCGACGAGGTCGTGACCGCGCCACTGCACGGTTTTGCGAACGCGGACGACTACTGGACAAAGGCGACCACGCGGCCGCTGCTGCCTGCGATCGACGTGCCGACGCTGATCCTCAACGCCCGCAACGACCCGTTCCTGCCCGAATCGGCGCTGCCGGGCCCGGCCGACGTGTCGCCGGCCGTCGAGCTCGACCAGCCCGCGCACGGCGGCCACGCGGGCTTCATGACCGGGCCGTTCCCCGGCCGCCTCGACTGGCTGTCGGCGCGGGTGTTCGGCTATTGCTCGAAATTCGTCGACCATGGATGACATCGTCAGGCAGGCGCTCGCCAAATGGCCGAACGTGCCGGATTGCACCGGCTGGCTGCTGCTCGACCGGCGCGGCACATGGCGGCTGCGCGACGACGCCGCACAGGCGGCCGGCGAGCTCGGCTCGCCGATCCGGCATGAGGCGCTGAACGCGTTCATCGGCCGCAACTACGCATGCGACGCGCAAGGCCGGTGGTTCTTCCAGAACGGGCCGCAGCGCGTGTACGTCGAGCTCGCCTATACGCCGTGGGTCGTGCGGCTCGCCGAACGTGACGGACAGCTTGCGCTCACCGACCAGACCGGCGCCCCGTTCGAACCGGAGGCCGCCTGGCTCGACGACGGCGGCGGCGTGCTGTTTCGCGAGGCCGGCACGCCTGCGCGCATCGCGGCGCTGCACGATCACGACCTCGGGCTGTTCGCCGATCACGCGGATTTCGATGCCGAGCCGCCCGTGCTGCGCTGGCGCGACGGCCGCACGCTGTCGCTCGGCAGTATCGCGTGCGCCGACGTGCCGGGCCGGTTCGGCTACGTCGCCAGCCCGGCGCGCCACGCACGCGACGCGGCCGACAGCGGCCACTGACCCGCCGCGGCGACGGCCGCGTTCGCCGCGCGCCGGCCGCTACCCGCGGCCGTTCTTTTCGTCGTCGCGCTCTTCCTTGTAGCGCGCCTCGAATTCCAGCAGCCGCGCGCCGATGATCGACTGCTCGTAGAACGACACGTCCTTCGCGTCGCGCGCCTCCTTCAGTTGCCGGATCGCCGACGGCCATGCACCGTCGAGCGCCAGCTTCTCCGCCAGCGCCCGGCGCCGCGCGAGCACGTCGCCCTTGCCGTCGCTCGACTTCGCGAGGTAATCCCACCAGTCCGGCTGTTCGGGGTCGGCCTTCGCCTGCGCCCGTGCGAGGGTTTGCGCTTCGGCGAAGCGACGCGCGGCGATCAGCGCCTGCAGGTGCGCGACGATCGCCGCGTGCGACGCCGGCCAGCGCCGCTGCGCGAGCGCCGAGAGCCGCACCGCGTCGTCGGTCCGGCCCGCGCGGCGGGCGATGTCGGCGGCCAGCACGTCGAGGCTCGGCGAGCTGGTCGCGGGGTCGTCCTCGCGCCGCTCGCGCGCATCGAATGCGGCGCGGGCCGACGCGAGCGCGTTGTCGGCCGCGTCGTACTGGCCGAGCAGCGTATTCGCGAGCGCGATGCCGTACCAGTTCGCCGCGACGTTCGGCGCCGTGTGATCGTCGATTTCGAGCTGCATCCGGCGCGCCTCGGCCGCGATGTCGGTCGGCGCCCGGTTCTGCAGGACGCGCAGCCGTGCCCGCACGAACCCGTATTCGGCCGACTGGCGCGGCTGCCGGTACGGCGCGCGGCGCGCGCGATCCTCCATGTCGGCAATCCGCTCGCCGGTCAGCGGGTGCGTGCGCGCATAGGCCGGCACGCCCGCATCGCCCATCGACGCGCGGTCGAGCCGCTCGAAGAAGCCGGGCATTCCGTACGGGTCGTAGCCGGCCCCCGCGAGCAGCTGGAAGCCGACGCGATCGGCCTCGCGCTCGGCCGACCGCGAGAAGCGCAGCTGGTTGTCGACCGCATACGCCTGTCCGCCCATCGCGATCGCGCTGCCGAGATCGCCGCTGCGCGCGAGCACGCCGGCCAGCACGCCGAGCAGCATCGTCGCGAGCGCCGTGTAGCCGGTCTTCTCGCTCGCGCCGATCATCCGCGCGATGTGCCGCTGCAGCACGTGGCCCATCTCGTGGCCAACCACCGATGCGAGCTCCGACTCCGTCTGCGTCGTGACCACCAGCCCGCTGTTGATCCCGATGAACCCGCCCGGCATCGAGAACGCGTTGATCTGCGGATCGCGCACCGGGAACAGGTCGAAGTCGGGCGTGTAGCCGCCGATGTAGCGCGCCGCCGCCGCGGCCGCGAGCCGCGCCGCCATCGCGTTCAGGTAGTCGCGCACCAGCCAGTCGTCGAGATAGTCGGGATCGCGCCGCACCTCGCGCATCACGCGCTCGCCGAGCCGGCGCTCGGCGCGCGGCGTCAGCGAACCGCCGGAGCCGTCGCCGAGATCGGGCAGCTCCAGCGCCCGCAGCGGCGCGCGCAGGCTCGCGACCGGCGCCGACGCACCGGCCGCGCCCGAGAACCGGCTCTCCGCGCCGCCGTACGTGCCGAATACGCCGGTCGCGATGCCGGACGGCACGGTGGAAATCGACGTCGGGCCGCCGGCCGCCGGCTCGAGCGGCGGCGCGGATGCGCTCTGCGCATGACCGCCCGGCGGCAGCGCGAGCGCCGCCGACAGCGACACGGCAAGCAACTGTTTGACACGCATGGCAGGATGAAAACGACGCCGTCCCGCGCGCGCGGCGCGCATCGCGGCGTTTGGTCTGAATATTCGGGTCATTGTACCGGCGCCGCGACGACTGTCCCGTGCCGCGCAAGCGTCATCTGCGCCTCCGGCAACGCGAACGCCGCTGCTATGATAAGCGCCCGTTGCGAGGTTGGATCGGTTCGTCGCGCCGGTACGGGATGCGGTGCCCGACCGGTCGCGCAGCAGGATCGAGGGACCTGCGCGCACACGCCGTTCCACTAGAGGAAGACATGTCAGGACTCACCCATTTCGATGCCGCCGGCCACGCCCATATGGTCGACGTCGGCGACAAGCAGGAAACCCGGCGCATCGCGATCGCGCGGGGCACGATCCGGATGTTGCCGGCCACGTTCGCGCTGATCCGCGACGGCAAGGCCAGGAAAGGCGACGTGCTCGGCGTCGCGCGCATCGCGGCGATCCAGGGCGCCAAACGCACGGCCGACCTGATTCCGCTGTGCCACCCGCTCGCGCTCACGCGCGTGGCCGTCGAGTTCGAACTCGACGACGCGCTGCCGGGCGTGCATTGCGTCGTGCAGGTCGAGACGTTCGGGCGGACCGGCGTCGAGATGGAAGCGCTGACGGCCGTCCAGGTCGGGCTGCTGACCGTCTACGACATGTGCAAGGCGGTCGATCGCGGGATGGTGATCACCGACGTGAGCGTGCGGGAGAAGCGCGGCGGGAAGTCGGGGGACTGGAAGGCGGAAGACGCCGCGGGGTGAATACCGGGGCACCACCGGCCCGCCAATTCGAGATAAACCGTTTTATCTCATACAATTACCGGATTCCGCACGAGAGAGCGTGCGAACCAGCACAACAAAAGCGAGCACTGGTGATGAATTCGCAAGCGTTAAGAAGCGCGTTGCTGGCCGGACCGGTTCAGCATGAGCGCCTGATCAAACTGGATACCCCGCTCGGGCCCGACGTCCTGTTGCCGCAGCGCGTCACGGGACGATCGCGCCTCGGACGCCATTTCGAGTTCACCGTCGATACCGTGTCGGTATCCGACCACCTCGAACTCAAGAAACTGATCGCGCAGCCGGTGACGCTGTGGATCCAGCAGGCCGACCAATCGTACGCGCCGCACCACGGCTACGTGCATGCGGCCCGCCGGCTCGGGTCGGACAGCGGCGTCACGCACCATCAGATCGTCTTTGCGTCGTTCCTGCACTTCCTGAAGTTCCGCCGCGATCAGCGCATCTGGCAGGACCGGTCGGCGGACGACATCATCGCCGACGTGCTGAACCAGCATCCGCAGGCCAAGGGCCGCTTCACGTTCAAGCTCTACCAGCCGCTGCCGCCGCGCTCGTTCTGCATGCAATACGAGGACGACTGGAATTTCGTCCATCGCCTGATGGAATCGGAAGGCCTGTACGGTTTCTGGGAACAGGACAGCGACGGCAAGTCGCACCGGCTCGTCATCGTCGATCGCATCGACGCGTTGCCCGCGCTGTCGCCGCGAACCGTGCGCTTTCATCACGCGGGCACGGGCGACGAAGCCGACACGCTCGTCCAGTTCACCGGTACGCGCACGCTGCGAAGCGTCGCCCGCACCACGCGCACCTTCGACTACAAGCAGCCGCCCACCGCGTCGAATCCGAAGGCCACCCATACGCCGACGATCGCGAACCAGGGCGATCTGCCGCAGCAACTCGAAGTCTACGAATACACGGGTGCCTACACGTATCCCGAGCAGTCACGCGGCGACCATCTGTCGAAGATCTGGATGGAAGAGCAGGAATCGCACGCGAAGCGCTTTCACGGTGTCGGCGGTGTGCGGCGCATGGACGCCGGACGCGTGTTCGAGTTCGCGGAACACCCCGAACACGACAAGGACGATGCCGGCCAGCGCGAATTCGCCGTGATCGAGACGGCGTGGGTCATCGTCAACAATCTGCCCGTGGCCGACGAGCCGGCCGTTTTCCCGCACAGCCTGCAGGCCGAGATCGGCAGCATCATGCAGGCCACCGATACGGACCGGTCCCGCGTGCGTCATCCCGACGGCAGCGAGGGCTTCTTTCAGATCCGCATCGAGGCGCAGCGCACGACGGTGCCGTTCCGCAGCCCGTTCGAGCACGCGAAGCCGCCGATGCACCTGCAATCGGCGATCGTCGTCGCGCCGCAAGGCGAAGAAGTCCATACGGACGAGCTCAACCGCGTCAAGGTCCGCTTTCACTGGGACCGCTTGAACGACGGCGACGAAAAGGCGTCGTGCTGGTTGCGTGCCACGGCGTCCGATTCGGGCAATGGCTACGGTGCCGTCCACCCGCACCGCAGCGGCGAGGAAGTGCTGGTCGACTTCCTCGGCGGCGACTGCGATCGTCCGATCATCGTCGGCAAGGTCTACAACGGCGCGACGAGCCCGCAATGGCACAGCAACGGCATCCTGTCCGGGTACCGGTCCAAGGAATACGCGGGCGCCGGTTACAACCAGCTGGTGCTCGACGACGCGACCGCGCAGAACCGCGTGCACCTCTACAGCAGCCAGGCCAACACGCACCTGCACCTCGGCTACCTGATCGACCACACGGGCAACAACCGCGGCAACTATCTCGGCAGTGGCTTCGACCTGCGCTCGGACGCCTACGGCGCCGTGCGCGCAAACCGCGGGCTGTACGTCACGACGCATCCCAAGCAGGCGGCCAGTCAGCCGCTCGACGTCGACGAGACCCGGGAGCAGCTCGTGCGCGCACAAGGGCTGATCGACGCCATGTCGCAGGTCAGCGCGCAGCATCAGGGCGAGTCGCTCGACCCCGGCCACACGGCGCTGAAGCAGTTCAGCGACGCGACGCAGAACAGCGTGAGCGGCAGCGCGTCGGGCGGCCGGACCGCCGGCGGCGGAACCGGCAACGCCAACGCGTTCAAGGAGCCCGTGATGCTGTTCGGCAGCCCGGCCGGCATCGGGATGTCCACGCAGCAGTCCGCGCAATTTTCCGCGGACCAGCACATCAACCTCGTCAGCGGGCAAAACACGCACGTCGCCGCCGGAAAATCGCTGATCGCCAGTGTCCTCGACCGGATCAGCCTGTTCGCGCAGAACGCGGGGATGAAGCTGTTCGCCGGCAAGGGCAAGGTCGAAGTGCAGGCGCAGGCGGACAACATCGAGCTGACTGCGCAGAAGGCGCTGAAGCTGATCGCCGTCACGCAATCGATCGAAGGCGCCGCGGCGAAGGAGATCCTGTTGACGTCCGGCGGCGCCTATATCCGCATCGCGGACGGCAACATCGAGGTGCACGCGCCCGGCAAGATCGACATCAAGGGCGCGCAGCATGCGTTCAGCGGCCCCACCCACCTGTCGCAAACGATGCCGACGCTGCCGAACTCCAACGGCAACTATGACCAGGCGTTCATCGCGCACTGGGCCGGCACCGACATTCCGGTCGCGAACACGCGGTACCAGATGTTCTCGAACGGCAAGCTGCTCTCGGAAGGCGTCACCAACGCGGCAGGCGAAACCGGGCTCACGCAGAGCCACGTGCCGCACGACGTCGTGGTCAAGTTTCTAGGGAAATCGAATGGCTGACGGACAACAGGACAAGGTGCTTGGGACCGGTGCGGGGATGCTGACCCCGACGGGATACCAGGATCGGCCGAAGGTGCAGATCAACATCTGCGACAAGCATGTGACGCCGGCTGCGAAATGGATCGTCGGTACCTGTCCGTTTTACTATCGGCCGCTTCACGGCCAATACTGGGACACGGTCCAGAAAGTCAGTATGTCCAGCGTATGGGAAACCGTGAAGAAGTTCGCCACTTCGTGGGATCCCTGGAAAGATAAGAAGGTCGCCGAGGAATTGCTGCATCGGCGCGAAGATCTGATCAAAACGGAAAGCACCGATTCCGACTGGTCGCGCCACGGCAACTTCATGATGCGTCATATCGGGTGCGGACATAAACCACCCGATTACTACATTAGCTACGGCTACTACTATTGCTCCGACTATGGCAAGAATCTTTACCCTCGACTCAGCCCCCAAGGGAAAGCGTGGCTGAACAAAGCGCGGAAACTGCTTCAGGTCAACATGGAAGACGGCCTAAATCAGAACATGATGGGCGACACGATCCAGATGGCCAGCCCGACACCTGGAAACGGTAGCGTCGATATGACGTGGCCACAGTTCGAGCTCGAAATGAACGCCGAAAAATTCAAGGAATTCGCATTCAAGACGCACCCGATGGCCTACCTCGATGGCGGGTTGGCAGACCTGCCGATCATGGATCTCGTCAGGATCGGGACGCGTCCGAACATTCAGGAATGGGGCGACGGAAGAACGTGGGGACAGGCGGTCGATTCGGCCATCCCCGTTCTCAGGAACAAAGCCGACGCATGGGATGTCGACGATCCGGTCGGCAAGGCACTCGGCAGGCTGCTGGTGAAGTGACATGCGAAGAGGCAAACGATGGCTCTTGATCGCGGGATGCGCTCTTGTTCTACCGATCGCTATTTACGGATATACGGAAATGACTTCAGGGTGGGAAACGGTATCGACCGAATTCATGCGCAACGACAAGCCGTACGGTGCGGGCGCATTTCGCGTGCAGCACAACGACTTCATGTCATTAAAGGTTGCACGACCGGAACTCACGTTCAAGCCGGAAAGCGGCGCGTCGGGCGGCCGGACCGCCGGCGGCGGAACCGGCAACGCCAACGCGTTCAAGGAGCCCGTGATGCTGTTCGGCAGCCCGGCCGGCATCGGGATGTCCACGCAGCAGTCCGCGCAATTTTCCGCGGACCAGCACATCAACCTCGTCAGCGGGCAAAACACGCACGTCGCCGCCGGAAAATCGCTGATCGCCAGTGTCCTCGACCGGATCAGCCTGTTCGCGCAGAACGCGGGGATGAAGCTGTTCGCCGGCAAGGGCAAGGTCGAAGTGCAGGCGCAGGCGGACAACATCGAGCTGACTGCGCAGAAGGCGCTGAAGCTGATCGCCGTCACGCAATCGATCGAAGGCGCCGCGGCGAAGGAGATCCTGTTGACGTCCGGCGGCGCCTATATCCGCATCGCGGACGGCAACATCGAGGTGCACGCGCCCGGCAAGATCGACATCAAGGGCGCGCAGCATGCGTTCAGCGGCCCCACCCACCTGTCGCAAACGATGCCGACGCTGCCGAACTCCAACGGCAACTATGACCAGGCGTTCATCGCGCACTGGGCCGGCACCGACATTCCGGTCGCGAACACGCGGTACCAGATGTTCTCGAACGGCAAGCTGCTCTCGGAAGGCGTCACCAACGCGGCAGGCGAAACCGGGCTCACGCAGAGCCACGTGCCGCACGACGTCGTGGTCAAGTTTCTAGGGAAATCGAATGGCTGACGGACAACAGGACAAGGTGCTTGGGACCGGTGCGGGGATGCTGACCCCGACGGGATACCAGGATCGGCCGAAGGTGCAGATCAACATCTGCGACAAGCATGTGACGCCGGCTGCGAAATGGATCGTCGGTACCTGTCCGTTTTACTATCGGCCGCTTCACGGCCAATACTGGGACACGGTCCAGAAAGTCAGTATGTCCAGCGTATGGGAAACCGTGAAGAAGTTCGCCACTTCGTGGGATCCCTGGAAAGATAAGAAGGTCGCCGAGGAATTGCTGCATCGGCGCGAAGATCTGATCAAAACGGAAAGCACCGATTCCGACTGGTCGCGCCACGGCAACTTCATGATGCGTCATATCGGGTGCGGACATAAACCACCCGATTACTACATTAGCTACGGCTACTACTATTGCTCCGACTATGGCAAGAATCTTTACCCTCGACTCAGCCCCCAAGGGAAAGCGTGGCTGAACAAAGCGCGGAAACTGCTTCAGGTCAACATGGAAGACGGCCTAAATCAGAACATGATGGGCGACACGATCCAGATGGCCAGCCCGACACCTGGAAACGGTAGCGTCGATATGACGTGGCCACAGTTCGAGCTCGAAATGAACGCCGAAAAATTCAAGGAATTCGCATTCAAGACGCACCCGATGGCCTACCTCGATGGCGGGTTGGCAGACCTGCCGATCATGGATCTCGTCAGGATCGGGACGCGTCCGAACATTCAGGAATGGGGCGACGGAAGAACGTGGGGACAGGCGGTCGATTCGGCCATCCCCGTTCTCAGGAACAAAGCCGACGCATGGGATGTCGACGATCCGGTCGGCAAGGCACTCGGCAGGCTGCTGGTGAAGTGACATGCGAAGAGGCAAACGATGGCTCTTGATCGCGGGATGCGCTCTTGTTCTACCGATCGCTATTTACGGATATACGGAAATGACTTCAGGGTGGGAAACGGTATCGACCGAATTCATGCGCAACGACAAGCCGTACGGTGCGGGCGCATTTCGCGTGCAGCACAACGACTTCATGTCATTAAAGGTTGCACGACCGGAACTCACGTTCAAGCCGGAAAGCGAGCAGAAGAACCCTGACGTCGCGGAATTCGCCGAACCGTGGATGGACGATTCAAACCAACGGCTCAACCGATCGACGGTGAGTTTCCTGCGCGGCACGCTGGGCGGCATCCCCGTGCGTCACTTTCAGGAACCGGGCCAGACCGCGTCATGGTGGTATTCGCCTGACTGGCGGATCCTGTATGTAAGCACCGGCTGGATGGATTACGCGGCACCGCGCCCCGACGACGGAGCGGCCCCTCAGACGACCAGGCTCTGGAAGTCAAGCGATGGCGGTCAGCACTGGGCCCAGCTCGAATGGCCCGGCAACCGCAACATCAATCGCCTGCTCTTCATAGACGCGCAACGGGGCTACGCCATCGGCTGGGGGCCACACGTGTGGCGAACGGCAGACGGCGGGCAAACGTGGCAGGAAATCGCGGAGCCACCCGGTGCCGCCGTCCAAGGCAAGCCGCGCCGGACTTTCGATGGATCCAACCTCGGTCCCGACGGCGTATTGCGCATTGCCTATCAGGTCGAAAACGCCGAGCATCCGCAACCGGCAACCGTTGTCTGGCGGCTCGCGTGGAATCAGCAGGATTTCGTCCGGGAAGCAGTGCTGCCCGGACAAGTTGTCGTCAGTCTCGAATCGCCGCCGGCACCCGTCCGAAATTACGCGCTGTATGCGTTGTCCCGTACAAACGGCGAATCCGGCAGTGGTCGTGGCGCGGGCGTCATTTCGACCTGGACCAGCGAGCATCCCGATCACATCCAGAAGCTACGTGCGTTTGACGGCTCGCTGACGCTCAACGGACTCAGCGCAGGTCGCAACGGCGTCCTGCTGGTTCATGCAACTGATCCGAACACCGCGAACGGCGGTGGCGCGCCGATCGATCTGACTATCAGCAGCACCGACGGTGGGAAGACGTGGCAGCAAACCACTGACAAGGCTTCACAGGGCGGCTACTTCGACCCGGAAACGAATACGCTCTATTCGGTGTTCGCCTACACACTTCGGAAACGGCAATTCTGATCGCTGCCAGACGCATTTGCCGTGGGCCGAGTCCGCAGAATCGGACGACGCCCCCGGCACGATCGGCCTCACGCCCTCTTCTCCATTGACTTCAGCCAACCCGATGCGCAACCACTCCCGCCTAAAGCGGCTGGGCACCATCGCGATCGGCAGCATCGCATTGATACTGCTGGTCGAAAATACCGGCTCTCGATGGGAAACCGTTTCGTCGAAGGTGACGTGGCCCGTCCCACTGGCTGGCGTGGGTGATTTCTACGTCGTCGGCAACGAAATCATGTCGCTCACGGTCGCCGACCCTATGGTGACGCTGAAGCCTCCCGGCGAGTGGAAGAATCCAATGGTCGCCGAACCCACCGAAGCGTGGATGAACAACGCAGCAGAAACCCTCAATCGGCGGACCGTAAATTTCTTCCGTGGCACCCTCGATCAGGGACTGCAGCGCTTCTTGCAAGCGCCGGGCCAACACACGGCGTGGTGGCATTCGCGGGACGGTCAGGTCCAGGTCATCGGCGTCGGCCGGACCAGCTACACGGCGCCACATCCGGCAGACGGCCTCGTCTCGCAGCAAACCCGTGTCTGGAAATCGCTCGACGGCGGCCGGCACTGGTCGCAGCTCGACTGGCCCGAGCACGAGGATATCGATCAGTTGCTCTTCATCGACGCGCGGCGCGGTTATGCGATCGGTCGGGGCCCGGCGGTCCGGCGAACATCCGACGGCGGCGTGTCCTGGCAGCGGATCGCACTACCACCGGATGCAGCCGTCGGTGGTGCTCCCGGGCGCAGCTTCGCAGGAGTAAATCTTGGCCCCGACGGCACCCTGCGAGTGGCTTACCCTGTCGACCGGTCGGCTACGGCCCCTGCCCGCAGCGTCGTATACCGACTCGCGCCAAATCAGCAGGCGTTCGCTCTCGATACCGTCCTGCCTAACCAGACCGTCACTCGACTCGTGTCTGCGCCTGCCACGGCTGGCGGCTACGCGCTTTACACGCTGTCTCTCCTCGACCATGAGAGTGGCGACGATACTGCACCGGATCGCGCACGCCGGACCGGTGTGCTTTCGACGTGGGCGAACACGCGCCCGGAGCGAGTCCGGCAAGTGACGACGTTTGACAGGAAGCTCATCCTGAGCGGCCTCGACGTGGGCCGCGATGGCCTGTTGCTCGTCTATGCGACCGACCCCGGGCACGCAATCGATGATCCACCGATCCCCCTGATGATCAGCAGCACTGACGCAGGCAAGACCTGGAAGCAGAATGTCGACGGGATCGTCTATCACAATCGGTATTTCAATCAGGATACGAACACGCTGTACTCGTTGCTCGATGAAAGACTGAGGAAACTGTCGTTCCCGGTCCGAAATAACCGTGCCTTACAAGACCGAATCCCGTTGCTACGACGGAAGACTCAATTCGATGAATAAATCACTGCGTCGCGCCGCACTCGCGCTATGCGTTGCCACATCGCCCGCCGCCTTCGCCGCCAGCCCCTGCCCCGCCGCTGACACCGCTGCACGCGCCGCGCTCGACGCGCAACACCGCGTGCAACGCGCGCCCAACCCGGAAAGCGACGGCGCCGGCACCGTCGAGGTTTCGCCGCCTTTGCGCGACGCGCTTCGCGCCTACAAGCAAGCGCTCGTCGGCGCGATCGACGCGCGCCTCGTATGCAGCGGTGAACATGTCGAAGCGGTCGCACTGAAACGCACGCTCGCGGCAACGCTCGGCGTCCCCGCGCAGCCGGCACAGCCGAAAACCGGCGAATCGGCGTTCGGCCGCAACCCGGACGTCGACGTCACGCGCGACGGCACGTCGCGCCCGCTGCTGTTCGTACGCGCCGGCTTCGACATCGCATGCGGCGACGACAACCTGCTCACCGCGTACGCGTGGGAAAACGGTCGGTGGCAGCGCGTGCTGCGCTGGCAAGCCGACGAATACAAGGACATCGGCGACGCATACGGCGGCGGCTTCTGGTTCGGTGCGTTGCCGGGCGGACAGGTGGCGGTCGTCCACGGCACACCGTGGTGCTCGTCGCGCTGGAGCCGGTTCGGCGCGGACGTGGTCGCGCCGGCCAACGGGTCGGCCGCGCAACGCACGCTGTTCCACACCACGCACGGCTACGTGATCGACGACGATGCGATCCGCTTCAAGGTGCGCGCCGACGGCTTCGAGCTGCGCACGACGGTCGGCTCGCTCGACGGCGACGTGATGACGCGGCCAGGTATCTTCCGCTATCGCGTCGACGGCGACACGGTGCAACGCGTGCAGCCGGCCGCCGCCAACGGCCGCGATTTCGTCGACGAGTGGCTGAAGGTGGACGACGTGCTCGCGCGCGAATGGAGCGAACCCGAGGCCGCCGGGACCGCGCTGAAAGCCCGGCAGACGTTCAACGCGGAAAGCAAGGCGCCCGATATCGGCTTCGCATACGGCCCGGTACGCGGCTGTTCCGATCGCAAGGATCGCTTCCAGGTCGAACTGGATCTGACGGGCAAGGGTGGAGAAACGGTCGCGCGGCGCTACGCGCTGATCCGCCAGGAGCGCAACGGCTTCACGATGCTCGGGCTGCGCAACGCGTCCGAGCCCGCGTGTCGCGGCGCGGATCTGATGCCGCGGCACTGAGCCGTCAGCCGCGCGGCGCAGCGGTGAAATCGCGCCGGGCGGGCGACAACGACAACGACAAGTGACTGGGGCATGGCGGCACGGCGCGATCGCCCGCACCGGCCGTGCGTCATTCGGCGCGCCGCGGCTCGAACACGAACGGTTGCGTCAGCAAGAAGGGATTCGCCGTCGCGCCGGTCTGCACGCAGCTCGCGTGCGTCATCGCTTCGACGGCCGCGCGATCGGCCGCCGCGTTGCGGCTGCTCGTCGTCACGGTGACGTTCTGCGCTTCGCCGGACGTCGTCATCAGCGCGCGCACGAGCACGGTCGCCGGGCGCGTGAGCGGCTTCGCGGTATCCGGATAGACCGCACGCGGAATGTGGCAGGTCAGCTTGCTTTCCTGCGACGACGACAGCATCGCGCAGCCGGAAAACAGCATCGCGATGGCGGGCAGGATCAGGTAGGTCGAGCGAATGGCCATGGTCGAATATCGTTCTTCAGCACTGTTCTGGGCACACGCGCCGCGCAACGAAGGCCTTCCCCGCCCGCATCGCGTGTGTCGCACTGCGCCGCGGCCATCGGACCGGCGCCCCGTTACGGCCGCACGGCCGAGCGATGCCCGGCCGCGATCCTGCTCGGCGCAATCTCCGGATAACCGGGAAGTGTGCCGTATTGGCACCGCCTGCGCCCCACGCCGACGCGCACGCGAGCCCTTTCGCGCATTGTGCCCGCGCCGCCCGGTCAGCAGGCGGCAATTTGACAATGGTTGACGCGAATCGCCGCCCCTTCGATCCGAATCCGCGCGATCCGCGACGTAATCGATAGCCGATCGGCTCAGCGCGTGATGCGCCGGGCCATGTTGCGCCGACGACGTCAGCCCGCTTTCATCACGGCCAGACAAACGCCGGAATTCCCCGTTCCGGCGCGCACGACACGCGTCAATCCGAATCGTCGTCGTCCGAGTCGTCGCCCTCGTCGGCCGGCGCTTCCCCGTATTTCGCGACGACGGCCGCCCTGAACGTCTTCAGCGCCGGCTCATCGCCGCACAGCTTGTACAACGCGGCCAGCTGTTGCGGCCAGTCCTTCAACTCCTTCGCAAACACATGCAGGCGCGCGACGGTATCGAGCGCGTCGGCTTCGCGGCCGGCCAGCGCCTGCAGCACCGCATAGCGGCGCAGCACCGTCTCGCCGGGCAGCAACGCGATCGCGCGCTCGTGCGCGGCGAGCTTGAGCGGCAGGTTGTCCGGCGAAATGGTCAGCAGCGTCGCCGCACCGTAATCGCCCCACGCGCCGAACAGCAGCGACGGCGCATCGCGATACTGCGCGGCCGGGCTGCTGCCGTAATACAGCACTTCCGCGCGCTGGTAGTCGCGCAGCACGGGCACAGCCGCCAGCACGCCGCCGAACGACAGCACCGCGAACAGCCCGAATGCCGCGCGCCCCGGCAGGACGCGCAGCGGCTTCACCTCGAGCAGCCCGATCACGAACATCGCCGGCAGCAGGAAGAACATGTATTGCTGCGGATACTCGACCAGCGCATGCATCAGCAGGATGCCGATCAGCGCGAAGCCGAACACGCGCATGCTCGACTGCGGCGCCCGCACCGTGCGCACGAACCACATGACGAGCGTGACGGCGAGCACGCCGAGCCCGACGAGACCGGACTTCGCGAGCAGGTCGATGAAGATGTCGTGCGAGTTGTTCGCGATCTCGACGGCGCCGAGCGTGCGCACGAGCGCAAACTGGTGCGACGGGAATTCGCCCCAGCCGACGCCGAGCAGCGGATGCTCGCGGAACATCGCGAGCCCGTACTTCCACAGCGCGAGGCGCGGCGCGATCTGCCCGGCGTCGCGCATCCGGTCGGCGGCCGACTCCGCGAGATTCAGGTGATAGTGCACGTTGGCCCAGCGCACCGCGACGTTCACCGCGATGAACGCGACCGCCAGCACGACCGGTATCAACCACGCACGCGCATTGCCCGGCGTGCGGCGCGATTCGACCCACGCCATCCAGAAGCCCGCGACGACCATCACCGCCACCTGCAGCCACGGCCCGCGCGACACCGTCAGCGCGAGACCGACCGACAGCACGAGCGACAACGCGAGCCAGGCCCACACCGCGAGCCGGCGTGTCTGGACCAGATACAGCGCGCCCGCGAGCGCGAAGGCGATGTAGCTGGCCAGGTGGTTCGCCTGCGCCATGTTGCCGTACGGACGGCGGTCGACCGCGATGTTGTACACGACGACGAACGGCGAGACGGCCGCTTCAAGGTGGAACAGCTGCACGATCTGGGTACCGACCGCGAACACGCCGCCCACGAGCAGCGCGCCGGCCATCATCCGCGACACGGTTTCCGCCATCCCGTCGCGCGCGAGCACGTAGCCGGCCTGCATCGCGACCAGCGCGGCCGCGAGATAACCGACCGCCAGCCAGTTCATCGACGGCACCTTGAGCGGGATCAGCGCGACCTGCGCGATCAGCACCGCCGCAAAGCCGAGCGGGACGACGAACGCGGCCGGTGCGGCAAACGGCTCGGCCGGGCGGCCGATGCGCGCGAGCAGCACGACGGACACGCCCACCAGCAGATACAGCACCAGCGCGGAAAACTCGGAATAGAAGGTCGGGATCGGATACGTGTGATTCGTGATCGCGTACGGCACGATCAGGGCGACAGCCAGCGCAACGAGCGACAACGAACGGGAAAAAGTAGAAGGCATGAGCGAACCGGATGTCAGCAACCGGCGCACTATACAAAACTTTCCCTGCTCTGTGCGGGGCCGTCGCTCCGCGAGCCGGCGCCGGGCTGCAGCCCCGCCGGCCGAAGCGGCGACCGGCAGGCCGCAGGCGCCGCCGCCCTGCTTCTCGGCCAGCCTTATGCGCGGCACTCCGCGGGCGCATATTTCGCGGGCAGCGTCGCGGCGTTACCCGGCAACGGCCCCGCTCCAGGCGCCGGCAGCGACGACGCGTCCTTGCCGGCCGCGAAGCATTCCCATGCAATCGCGCCCGCCTGTATCGCGCCCTTTTTGAGCGGCACGCGCGCGGTGGGCGCCTCGGCCTTATCGGGCGCGGACGGCACGAGCACCAGCGTATTGGTGCCGGCCGCGGCGACGCGGGTGGTGAAAGAAACCGTGATCTGGCCGGTGGCGCCGTCGATCGCGACCGATTCGACGTTGCGGGTACCGGCCGGCGGGCTGTAGCCGCCGTCGAGGCTCGCGCCGCTCGCGGCGTTGTCGGCGACCGCGAGCCGCGCCGACGACGCGAGCGCCAGCCCCTCGCCGACGCGCGACCGCGCGAGGTAATCCTGGTACGCGGGAATCGCATAGGCCGCGACGACCCCGACGATAGCCAGCACGATCATCAGTTCGATCAGCGTGAAGCCGGCCAGCCGCCAGCGCGACGACGGCCGGTTCGCGTGCCGCAGATCGGCGGCAACGCGACGGAACAGGGAAACGGAAAAGGCTTCGAACATGAACAGGCTCCGGAAACGAAAAACGCCTGCCGATACAGGCAGGCGTCTCGATCGTAGCCAGCGGGCCGCGAAGCCGGCAGTCAGCCGGATGGCCAGTCAGTGCGCGTGCGGCACGCTGCGGCGTTTCCTGAGCGCATAACCGATCGCGACGACGAACAGGGCGCCGACGATGCTCGCGCCGTAGACCACTTCCGGCGCATCGAGCACCGGCCAGCGGTCGCCGACCGGGTCGTTCACGATCAAGCCGCCCGCGATCCAGCCGAGCAGCCCGGCGCCGAATGCCACGACGACCGGGAAACGGTCGAGCAGCTTCAGCACCAGCGTGCTGCCCCACACGATGATCGGCACGCTGACGATGAGCCCGAAGATCACGAGCGCGATCCGGTGCGACGGATCGGCCTGCTCGGCCGCGCCGGCGATCGCGATCACGTTGTCGAGGCTCATGACCGCGTCGGCGATCACGATCGTCTTCACGGCGTCCCACAGCCGGTCGGCCGGCTTGATGTTGTCGTGCGCGTCGGCGGCCGGCGCCATCAGCTTGATGCCGATCCACAGCAGCAGCAGGCCGCCGCCGAGCTTCAGGAACGGCACGTCGAGCAGCGCGACCGCGAACGTGATCAGCGCGACACGCAGCAGGATCGCCCCCGCGGTGCCCCAGACGACGCCGCGCAGCCGCTGGTTCGCCGGCAGGTTGCGGCACGCAAGCGCGATCACGACCGCGTTGTCGCCGCCGAGCAGGATATCGATGATGACGATCTGGAGAATGGCGCCCCAGTGCAGCGAGGTCAGGAATTCGAGCATAGCGGAGAGGAAAGGACAACGGCCGCCTCGCGGGCGGCCCGGTTCATCGTAGGCACATGCAGAACGCATGCCCGGTGCTTACGAATTCATTGCGGGAGCATAACAAAAAACGCCGGCAAAGCCGGCGTTTTTTGCAGGACGAGCCCAATGGAAATGATTACAGCGCCTTCTTCAGCAGACGGCCCATTTCCGACGGGTTGCGCGTGACGGTGATGCCGCACGCTTCCATGATTTCCAGCTTCGCTTCGGCCGTATCCGCACCGCCCGAGATCAGCGCGCCGGCGTGGCCCATGCGCTTGCCCGGAGGCGCCGTGACGCCCGCGATGAAGCCGACGACCGGCTTCTTCATGTTGTCCTTGATCCACTCGGCGGCGTTGGCTTCGTCCGGACCGCCGATTTCGCCGATCATCACGACCGCATCCGTGTCCGGATCGTCGTTGAACATCTTCATCACGTCGATGTGCTTCAGACCGTTGATCGGGTCGCCGCCGATACCGACTGCCGACGACTGGCCGAGGCCGAGTGCCGTCAGCTGGGCAACGGCTTCATACGTCAGCGTGCCCGAACGCGACACGACGCCGATGCGGCCCTTGCGGTGGATGTGACCCGGCATGATGCCGATCTTCAGTTCGTCCGGCGTGATCGTGCCCGGGCAGTTCGGCCCGAGCAGCAGCGTCTTGCGGCCTTCGCGACGCATGCGGTCCTTCACTTCGATCATGTCACGGACGGGGATGCCTTCCGTGATGCAGATCGCGAGATCCAGATCGGCTTCGACCGCTTCCCAGATCGCAGCGGCTGCGCCTGCCGGCGGAACGTAGATGACCGACACGGTCGCGCCGGTTTCCGCCTTCGCTTCCTTGACGCTCGCGTAGATCGGAATGCCTTCGAAGTCTTCGCCGGCCTTCTTCGGGTTCACGCCCGCGACGAATGCTTCGCGGCCGTTTGCGTATTCACGGCAGGCGCGCGTATGGAACTGACCGGTTTTGCCGGTAATGCCCTGCGTGATGACCTTCGTGTCCTTGTTGATCAGAATCGACATGTATTTTGACCTCTGTTCGATGGGCGTCGCGTGCAAACCGCGCCGCCCTACGTGTTCATTAGCGCGTGCTTACTTGCCTGCGGCAGCCGCGACGACCTTCTGCGCAGCCTCTTCCATGCTGTCGGCCGAGATGATCGGCAGGCCCGAATCGGCCAGCATCTTCTTGCCGAGGTCCTCGTTCGTGCCCTTCATGCGCACGACGAGCGGCACGTTCAGGTTCACGGCCTTCGAACCGGCGATCACGCCTTCCGCGATCACGTCGCAACGCATGATGCCGCCGAAGATGTTCACGAGGATCGCCTTCAGGTCCGGGTTCTTCAGCATCAGCTTGAACGCTTCCGTGACCTTCTCGGTCGTCGCACCGCCGCCGACGTCCAGGAAGTTCGCCGGTTCGCCGCCGAACAGCTTGATGGTGTCCATCGTCGCCATCGCGAGGCCCGCGCCGTTCACGAGGCAGCCGATGTTGCCGTCGAGCGAGATGTACGCGAGGTCGAACTTCGACGCTTCGATTTCAGCCGGATCTTCTTCGTCCAGATCGCGGTACGCGACGATTTCCGGGTGACGGAACAGCGCGTTCGAGTCGAAGTTGAACTTCGCGTCGAGTGCGGTGACCTTGCCGTCGCCGGAGACGTTCAGCGGGTTGATTTCGGCCAGCGATGCGTCGGTTTCCCAGAATGCCTTGTACAGGCCTTGCAGGATCGCGCGCGCTTGCGGAATCGATGCGGCCGGCACGCCGATCTTCGCGGCGAGGTCGTCGGCCTGCGCGTCCAGCAGGCCCGTCGACGGCTCGACGATGACCTTGTGGATCAGTTCCGGGTGCTTCTCGGCGACTTCTTCGATGTCCATGCCCCCTTCGCTCGAACCCATCAGCACGATCTTCTGCGAGATGCGGTCGACGACGAGGCTGACATACAGTTCCTGCTTGATGTCGGCGCCTTCTTCGATCATCAGACGGTTGACCTTCTGGCCTTCCGGACCGGTCTGGTGCGTGACGAGCTGCATGCCGAGGATCTGGTTTGCGTATTCGCGGACCTGCTCGATCGTCTTCGCCACCTTCACGCCGCCGCCCTTGCCACGGCCACCCGCGTGAATCTGAGCCTTCACGACCCATACCGGGCCGCCGAGCTCTTCCGCCACCTTGACGGCCTCGTCAACCGAGAACGCCGGCTTGCCGCGCGGTACCGCGACTCCGAATTTCCGCAGGATTTCCTTACCCTGGTACTCGTGAATCTTCATGCGTGATTCCCTTCAGTCTGAGAGTTGGATGAAAAGTCGCTTAAGACGCTTCTTCGAATGATTTCCGTTCATTCCTTCGTGCTGCCTTCACCGGGCAGATCCGGCCGAATCGGGCCGTACCAGCGCGGGTAGTACTGCCGCACGACCTCACCGTCGAATCGCAACGCACGGCAGCGGCCGAGCTGGAAAGGCGGTTCGGCGTGCGCGCCGTCGTGATCCGGCCCTTCGCCGCCCTCCTCGCGCACGTTCCACACGTCACCGGCGAACGCCTGGATCGCGGCCGTCGGCAGCACGGCGCACAGTTCGGTGAGATGGGAACAGCCTGCGACGCCGGCGAGCAGCCGGTTCGCGTTGCGGCGGAAATTGCGGAAGAGATTGAGCCCGATGAGGGCCCGATAGGCGGGCGGGGCGGATTGACAATGACCAGGATAGGGCACCCATTCCGAAGACGCTTCGGCGTCGACGACATTGAGGTCACGATCGATGGTCACGCGCAGCCAGAGTTCGTGGATCGGCAGGCCCTGGGGCCGGATGCCCGACGCAAGCGCGACATCGCGCGGCTTGTGGTCGGTCAGGCAGGCTTCGATGTCCCACAAGCCGTCGCCGCGCTCGTAGGCTTCCGCTCGGATTGCGCGTCGATGTCGCAACTGACGGGGCACGGGCTCGGATAGCGGCATGCTGGAGGTTGAGGCCGAAGAGGAAAACCCGTGGATTTTAGCATATTGGGTATTTGAGACAGTTTGCCGCGACGGCGGGTATTCCCGCCTGTCCGGAAGCGGTTGCAATGCAGCAAAATCGCGCGCCACGCGCGCGACGGGGCGGCTCAGTCGTCGATCGGGAAATCGTCGCCGACCTTCAGCAACTTCACGATGGTCGCGCTCGAGAAGCCGCGCGCGGCCAGGAAGCGCGCCTGCTTCGCGCGTTCGGCGGGCGTTTGCGGCAGTGCACCGAATTTCTTGCGCCAGACGGCCTGCGCGCGCGTCAATTCGGTCTCGCGCAATTGGGCATTCACCTCTTCGACGAGACTGTCGCCGACCGCATGGCGCTTCAACTCGCTGACGATGCGCGCGACGCCGACACGCGACGCGCGACGATGCACGAGGCTCTCGGCGAAGCGCGCGTCGGACAGCCAGCCTTCCTGTTCCAGCGCATCGAGTACCGGTTCGATGGACTCGCCTTCGTCGACGTAGGGTGCGAGCTTGCGCGCGAGCTCCGCGCGGCTGTATTCACGCCTCGACAAATAGCCGAGCGCGCGGCCCTTCAACGACCGCGGCGGCTTCGACGACTTGCACTCGCTGGCGCCCGGCGCGTCGCTTGAAGCAGCGCCGCCGGAAGATGCGCCGAAAGACGCACCGGCTGCGCGGCGTGTGCGGCGCGGATGCTGGCTGCTGCGCGTATAGACATCTTCCGTCGCGGGCGCACCGGCTGTGCGATCGCCCGGGGCACGATCGCCCGGGAAGCGGACACCGGACACGCGACGGCGGGAGCGATCATGCGCATCGAACGACTCATCGTCGTCGAACGGATCGTCCGGTGCGGCAATCTCAAATGAAACGAGGGCATCGTCGGATGCCCTCGTCGCGGTGCGGTTCGCGGCGTTGCCGCCTGAGTCCCGCCGGTCGGCGCCCGAGGAACCGGCTCGCCGGCCGGAGCGACCCGCCGTTTCGGGCACGTCGCTCTCCTCCGGCTCGCCAGCCTGACCTCGGCGCCCAACCATTACTCTTCTTCGTCCAACGCCTCGGCTTCGTTGGCTACGCCATCGGGCATGCTGACGACACCGAGCGATTCGCGGATGCGGTTTTCGATCTCGCGTGCGATTTCCGGATTCTCGCGCAGGAATTCACGCGCATTGTCCTTGCCCTGGCCGATCTTCTCGCCGTTGTAGCTGTACCAGGCGCCCGCCTTGTCGACGATCTTCGCCTGCACGCCGAGATCGATGATCTCGCCCTGACGCGAAATGCCTTCGCCGTACAGGATGTCGAAGATCGCTTCGCGGAACGGCGGCGACACCTTGTTCTTGACGACCTTCACGCGGGTTTCGTTGCCGATCACCTCGTCGTTCTTCTTGATCGAGCCGATCCGGCGAATGTCGAGACGCACCGACGAATAGAACTTCAGCGCGTTGCCGCCCGTGGTGGTTTCCGGGTTGCCGAACATCACGCCGATCTTCATCCGGATCTGGTTGATGAAGATCACCAGGCAGTTCGTGCGCTTGATCGTGCCGGTCAGCTTGCGCAGCGCCTGCGACATCAGGCGAGCCTGCAGACCCGGCAGCGAATCGCCCATCTCGCCTTCGATTTCGGCCTTCGGCACGAGCGCCGCGACCGAGTCGATGACGATCATGTCGATCGAGCCCGAGCGCACCAGCGCATCGGTGATTTCGAGCGCCTGCTCACCGGTGTCCGGCTGCGAGATCAGCAGTTCCGGCACGTTCACGCCGAGCTTCGACGCGTACTGGACGTCGAGCGCGTGCTCGGCGTCGATGAAGGCTGCCGTGCCGCCGATCTTCTGCAGTTCAGCGATGACTTGCAGCGTGAGGGTGGTCTTACCGGACGATTCCGGACCGTAGATCTCGACCACCCGGCCGCGCGGCAGGCCGCCAACGCCCAGCGCGATGTCGAGACCCAGCGACCCCGTGGAGACGACCTGGATATTCTCGGTCGCCTCGCCGTCGCCCATGCGCATGATCGAGCCCTTGCCGAACTGCTTCTCGATCTGCGCGAGTGCGGCCGCCAGCGCCTTGCTCTTCTCGGCGGTCATCCCGGAGCCCTTCTTGCTATCTTCCATGAATCGTCCTTTGCTATGATGAGCAGCGTCTGTTGGAGGCGCGCCCGCTTCAAGCGCTGCCCACGAATGCAGACACTGTATAAAAAAACAGTGTTTTGTGCAAGCCCGCAATGCAAAGCGTTGTGCACGAATAACTTCGGAGACAGCCGCGCCGGCGCGAACGCCCTGCCGGCACCGGTCAGCAACATGCGAATTCTCATCGCCGAAGACGACAGCATACTCGCGGACGGCCTCACCCGGTCACTCCGCCAATCGGGCTATGCCGTCGATCACGTGAAGAGCGGCGTCGACGCCGACACCGCGCTGTCGATGCAGACTTTCGACCTGCTGATCCTCGATCTCGGGCTGCCGAAAATGTCCGGGCTCGACGTGCTCAAGCGCCTGCGCGCGCGCAATTCCAATCTCCCCGTGCTGATCCTGACCGCCGCCGACAGCGTCGACGAACGCGTGAAGGGGCTCGACCTCGGCGCCGACGACTACATGGCCAAGCCGTTCGCGCTCAACGAGCTCGAGGCGCGCGTGCGCGCGCTGACCCGGCGCGGCGCCGGCGGCGGCCCGACCGTCGTGCGCCACGGCTCGCTCGCGTTCGACCAGGTCGGCCGCATCGCGTACGCGAACGATCACGTGCTCGATCTCTCCGCGCGCGAACTCGGCCTGCTCGAGGTGCTGCTGCAGCGGATCGGCCGCCTCGTGTCGAAGGAACAGCTCGTCGATCACCTGTGCGAATGGGGCGAGGAAGTCAGCAACAACGCGATCGAAGTCTACGTGCACCGGCTGCGCAAGAAGATCGAGCCGAGCGGCGTGCGGATCTCGACCGTGCGCGGCCTCGGCTATTGCCTCGAGAAGGTCGCGCCCGCGACGCCGGCCGACACGGCGGCGCCCCAGCCCGCGGCGGCCGGCACGCCGCTGCGCTGACGCCGGGCGGCGCCGCGATGGCCACGCCGGCCCATTCCCCTTCCCGCCACCCGACCGGCGCGCCGTCGTCGGCTGCCGACGAGGCGCGCGACGCGCGCTACGAAAACCCGTTCGCGCCGCCCGACGAAACCGAATCGCCCGAAACGCCGCGCCCGCGCTCGCTGTTCGGCGAAATCCTCGACTGGATGCTCGCGCCGCTGCTGCTGCTGTGGCCGATGAGCATCGCCGTCACCTATCTCGTCGCGAAGACGATCGCGAACAGCCCGTTCGATCGCGCGCTCGAGACCAACGCCTACGTGCTCGCGCGGCAGATCCATCCGGTCAACGGCGTCGCCGAGCTGACGCTGCCGGAGCAGACGCGCGACTTCCTGCGCGCGGACAACATCGACAGCGTCTACTTCCAGGTGCTCGGCACGCGCGGCGAGCTGGTCGCCGGCGAAGCCGACATGCCGCTGCCGCGCGACGAGGACCGCCCGCCGCCAGGCGTCGTCGTGTTCCGCGACGACCTGCTGCGCGGCAACGACGTGCGTGTCGCGTATACGACCGTCGCGCTGCCGCAGGCGAGCGGCGCGCAGCCCGTGCTCGTGCAGGTCGGCGAAACGCTCGACAAGCGCAACGCGCTCGCCAACGACATCATCAAGGGCGTGATCCTGCCGCAATTCGTGATCCTGCCGCTCGCGATCCTGCTCGTCTGGTTCGGGCTGTCGCGCGGGCTCGCGCCGCTCAACGCGCTGCAGGCGCACATTCGCGCGCGGCGGCCCGACGACCTGTCGCCCGTCGAGGCGCAGCGCGCGCCGCCCGAGATCGAGCCGCTCGTCACGTCGTTCAACGACCTGCTCGCGCGCCTCGAACAGAACATGGCGCTGCAGAAACGCTTCATCGCCGACGCCGCGCACCAGATGAAGACGCCGCTCGCGGGCCTGCGCACGCAGGCCGAGTTCGCGCTGCGCCATCCGGTGCCGCCCGACGTGCAGCGCTCGCTCGAGCAGATCGCGACGAGCTCCGAGCAGGCCGCGCGGCTCGTCACGCAACTGCTGGCGCTCGCGCGCGCCGAGAACCGCGCGAGCGGGCTGACGTTCGAGCCGGTCGAGATCGGTTCGCTCGCGCGGCGCACCGTGCGCGACTGGGTGCAGGCCGCGCTCGCGAAACGCATGGACCTCGGGTACGAAGGCCCGGACGACGACGCGCCGCTCAAGGTCGACGGCAGTCCGGTGATGCTGCGCGAGATGCTCGGCAACCTGGTCGACAACGCGATCCGCTATACGCCCGAAGGCGGCCGCATCACGGTGCGCGTGCGGGCCGAGCGCGCGGCGCGGCGCGTGCATCTCGAAGTCGAGGATACCGGCCCCGGCATCCCGGCCGGCGAGCGCGAGCGCGTCGTCGAACGTTTCTACCGGATCCTCGGCCGCGAAGGCGACGGCAGCGGCCTCGGGCTCGCGATCGTGCGCGAGATCGCCACGCAGCACGGCGGCACGCTGACGCTCGACGATCACGTCTACCAGCACGCGCCGCGCCTCGCCGGCACGCTGGTGCGCATCAGCCTGCCGCTGACCGATACCGCCCCGGATTAACCCTGACGCGCGCCGCCACGGTGCGGCGCCAACACGCAGAAACCGGCGCTTTACCGGACGTTCACGCCACAATCGACACGCGAAGCGACCGATTCGACACGGGTTAACGCGCAGTCGTTTTGTACGCGCAAGTCAGTGCGCCGTAAGTTTCCGTGCCAATAATCGTCGACAGGCCCGCCCCTCCCAAGGCGGCCGCACATCTATATCAAGGGACTTGGAGACGATTCATGGCAACGTTAGGCGGGCAAATTTCGCACTCGCCGATGACGGGCGAAGAGAAGAAGGTGATCTTCGCGTCGTCGCTCGGCACCGTGTTCGAGTGGTACGACTTTTACCTGGCCGGCTCGCTCGCGGCCTACATCAGCAAGAGCTTCTTCTCCGGCGTCAATCCGACCGCCGCGTTCATCTTCACGCTGCTCGGCTTCGCCGCCGGCTTCGCGGTGCGGCCGTTCGGCGCGATCGTGTTCGGCCGGCTCGGCGACCTCGTCGGCCGCAAGCACACGTTCCTCGTGACGATCGTGATCATGGGCGTCTCGACGTTCGTGGTCGGCTTCCTGCCGGGCTACGCGTCGATCGGCATCGCCGCCCCCGTGATCTTCATCGCGATGCGGCTGTTGCAGGGCCTCGCGCTCGGCGGCGAGTACGGCGGCGCGGCGACCTACGTCGCCGAGCATGCGCCGGCCAACCGGCGCGGCTTCTACACGGCCTGGATCCAGACGACGGCCACGCTCGGCCTGTTCCTGTCGCTGCTCGTGATCCTGGGCGTGCGCACGTTCATCGGCGAGGAAGCGTTCGGCAACTGGGGCTGGCGCGTGCCGTTCGTCGCATCGATCCTGCTGCTCGGGTGTCGGTGTGGATCCGGCTGCAACTGAACGAATCGCCGGTGTTCCTGCGCATCAAGGCGGAAGGCAAGACGTCGAAGGCGCCGCTGACCGAAGCGTTCGGCCAGTGGAAGAACCTGAAGATCGTGATCCTCGCGCTGATCGGCCTGACGGCCGGCCAGGCGGTCGTGTGGTACACGGGCCAGTTCTACGCGCTGTTCTTCCTCACGCAGACGCTGAAGGTCGACGGCGCCAGCGCGAACATCCTGATCGCGATCGCGCTCCTGATCGGCACGCCGTTCTTCCTGTTCTTCGGCTCGCTGTCGGACAAGATCGGCCGCAAGCCGATCATCCTTGCCGGCTGCCTGATCGCCGCGCTGACCTACTTCCCGCTGTTCAAGGCGCTCACGCACTACGCGAACCCGCAGCTCGAACTCGCGACGCAGAAGGCGCCGATCACGGTCGTCGCCGATCCGGCTACCTGCTCGTTCCAGTTCAACCCGGTGGGCACGTCGAAGTTCACCACCTCGTGCGACATCGCGAAGAGCGCGCTCGCGAAGGCCGGCCTGAACTACGAGAACGTCGCGGCGCCGGCCGGCACGCTGGCCGAAATCAAGGTCGGCGACACGGTGATCCAGACCTACGACGGCAAGGCGGCCGACGCGAAGGCGCAGGGCGCGGCGTTCGACAAGACCCTCGCGTCGACGCTGAAGGGGGCCGGCTACCCGGCGAAGGCCGACCCGGCGCAACTCAACTGGCCGATGACGATCGTGATCCTGACGATCCTCGTGATCTTCGTGACGATGGTCTACGGCCCGATCGCCGCGATGCTGGTCGAGATGTTCCCGACGCGAATCCGCTACACGTCGATGTCGCTGCCCTATCACATCGGCAACGGCTGGTTCGGCGGCTTCCTGCCGGCAACTGCGTTCGCGATCGTCGCGGCGAAGGGCAACATCTACTCGGGGCTCTGGTATCCGATCGTGATCGCGCTGGCCACGTTCGTGATCGGCCTGCTGTTCGTCAAGGAGACGAAGGACTCGGACATCTACGCGCAGGATTGATGTCGGGTCCGCGGCGGGGGAGGGCCGACGGAGGATCGCCTTCCGGCGCCCGGCTCCCGCCCGCGATGGAGGCCGGCACGGACCGTCGGCAACTTTTTTCGGGAAAGATGGAAAAAGGTATTGACAGCTGACCGGCCGATCGACATAATTCAAGTCTTCACGGCGAATTAGCTCAGTCGGTTAGAGCGA
Source organism: Burkholderia cenocepacia (assembly GCF_014211915.1). NCBI lineage: Bacteria > Pseudomonadati > Pseudomonadota > Betaproteobacteria > Burkholderiales > Burkholderiaceae > Burkholderia > Burkholderia cenocepacia. The sequence goes on from NZ_CP060039.1 coordinate 3,484,025, forward strand.
CGGAATCATAATCCGCAGGTCCGGGGTTCGAATCCCTGATTCGCCACCAAATGCGAAAAGCCGCTGTTTCTTTCGAAACAGCGGCTTTTTTCATTGCTTCATCGGGCGCACGCGGCGGCGCGCGTTGCCCGCCTTCAGGCCGCGCGCTGCGCCCAGACTACGCCACCACCGCTCCGCGCTGCGTATCCGGCGTCTCCGCCCGCAGCTTCCCCCGCCAGTTCTCCCCGCCCTCCAGCGCCGGCGTCGACTCGAATACCTCCGCGATCCAGTCGGCGAACACGCGCACCTTCTGCGACAGATGCCGGTTGTGCGGGTAGACGATCGAGATCGGCTTTGGCTTCGGATTGCTGTCCGGCAGCACCTCGACCAGCGACCCGTCGAGCAGGTGCGGCAGCACCATGAACAGCGTCGGCTGGATCATCCCGAAGCCTTCGAGCCCGCACGTCACGTAGGCATCCGAGTCGTTGACCGTGACGCTGCCGTTCATCCGCACCTCGAACGGCTTGCCGTCGATCATGAACACCCACGGAATCGCCCGCGCGCCGTGGCTCGAGCGAAAATTCACCGCGTGATGCTCGACGAGATCGGCAATCTCGTTCGGCTCGCCGTGACGGGCGAGGTAATCGGGAGACGCGCACGTCACGCGCTTGAGCATCCCGATGCGCCGCGCGACCATCGACGAATCCTCGAGCGGCCCGACCCGGATCATGCAGTCGATGCCCTCCTCGACCGGATCGACGTAGCGGTCGGACAGCCCCAGCTCGAGCGTGATGTCCGGATAGCGCTGCCGGAAGATCGACAGCGACGGCAGCACGACGCGCCGCCCGAGCGAACTCGGCATGTGGACGCGCAGCACGCCGCTCGGCTTGCGGTTGCCGGCCTGGAAACTCGCGTCGGCCTCGGCGATCTCCGCGATGATCTTCATGCAATGCTCGTAGTACGCGGCGCCCTCCGGCGTCAGCGACAACCGGCGCGTCGTCCGGTGCATCAGGCGCACGCCGAGCAGCGCCTCGAGATTCTGGATGATGGTCGTCACCGATGCGCGCGGCATCGCGAGCGTGTCGGCCGCCCGCGTGAAGCTGTTCGCGTCGACCACGCGGGTAAAAACCTCCATTGCCTGGATGCGGTCCATGCTGCTTCCCCCTTCGAATCGCCAACGGGACAGAATAGAGCGCGCGGCGGGCACGGCACAAGCCCCCGCCTATTGTTCTCCGATCCTGAATAGTTTCGACACTTCGGACTGGAAACCGACCGGTTTCCGTTCAGTTCCGGGTAGCGGCCGCCGGGGCTCCGCTCATTCGTCGCACGTCACCGCACGAACCGCTCGCGATATCCCTGCGGCGATACGCCCAGCACGCGCACGAAGCTGCGCCGCAGCGTCTCCTCCGAACCGAAGCCGCAACGCCCGGCGATCCGCTTGACGGGCCAGGCCGTTTCGCCGAGCAGGCGTTGCGCGGCCTCGACACGGATCTGCTCGACCGCACGCGCGGGCGTGCGGCCGGTTTCCGCGCGATAGTGGCGCACGAAGCTGCGCTCGCTCATGCTCACGCGCTCGGCGAGCGCGGGCACCGACAGGTCGGCCGTCAGGTGCTCGGCCATCCATGCGTGCAACTCGCCGAACCGGTCGGCGGTGCGCTGCATCGACAGCATCGTGCTGAACTGCGCCTGCCCGCCCGGACGCTTCAGGAATACGACGAGTTCGCGCGCGACGTCGAGCGCGGTCGCCCGCCCGAGATCCTCCTCGACCAGCGCGAGCGCGAGATCGATGCCGGCCGTCACGCCGGCCGACGTCCACAGCGCGCCTTCGCGGATGAAGATCGGGTCCGGCTCGACGCGCACGCTCGGGTAGCGCGCCGCGAATTCGTCGCAGCGCGCCCAGTGCGTGACCGCGCGCCGCCCGTCGAGCAAGCCGGCCTCGGCGAGCAGGAACGCGCCGGTGCAGACCGACGCCACGCGCCGCGCGCGCCCGGCCTGCTGCCGCACCCAGCGAACCACCCGCGCGTCCTTCGACGCCGCGTGCACGCCCTTGCCGCCGGCGACGATCAGCGTGTCGGGACGGCGCGCGGCCGCGCGCAGCGACTCGGCCATCACGACGAGGCCCGACGACGTCTCGACGGGCCCCGCTTCGACGGCCACGACGCGCGGCGCATACGGCGCCGGCTGCCCGCGCTCCAGCGCGAGCTCATTGACGGACGCGAACACCTGCAACGGGCCCGTCACATCGAGCAGTTGCGCACGGGGAAACGCGAGGACCAGGATCGAACGCGGGGCGGCGGCAGGCATGGCGATTGGCTGAAAACGTGGGTGATATGGCAATTTCGCCAAACACTACGCGCCTAGAATCGACCTGTCCATCCCGTGCCGAACGGCGCGCCCCTTCCCTTTCGGAGCCTTCGCATGACCCTGCATATCGGCCTTCTCGTCTTTCCAGGCGTCCAGCAACTCGACCTCACCGGCCCGCACGACGTGCTCGCGTCGCTGCCGGACGCAACCGTCCATCTGGTGTGGAAGTCGCGCGACGCAGTCGCGTCGAGCAGCGGCCTCGCGCTCGCGCCGACCTGCACGTTCGACGACTGCCCGCCGCTCGACGTGATCTGCATCCCGGGCGGCATCGGCATCAACGAACTGCTGCTCGATGCCGAAACGATCGCGTTCGTGCAGCAGCGCGCGGCCACCGCGCGCTACGTGACGTCGGTCTGCACGGGCTCGTTGCTGTTGGGCGTGGCGGGTCTGCTGCGGGGACGGCGCGCGACGACGCACTGGGCGTTCCACGCGCTGCTCGAACCGCTGGGTGCGATACCCGTGCGCGAGCGCGTCGTGCGCGACGGCAACCTCGTCACGGGCGGCGGCGTGACGGCCGGCATCGACTTCGCGTTGACGATCGCCGCGGAGCTGGTCGGCGACGAAGCCGCGCAGGCGATCCAGCTGCAACTCGAATATGCGCCCGCGCCGCCGTTCGACGCGGGCTCGCCCGACACCGCGCCGGCGGCGGTCGTGAAGCGCGTCACCGAACGTTCGGCCGCCGGCTTCGCGAAGCGCAAGCAGATCATCGAGCAGGCGCTGCGCGCCACGTTGCGCTGAATGCGGAACGGGAGATGCGGATGTCGGAACAATCACTGAAAAGCAGCGCACGCGCGTGCCGGAGAACACCTCGATGAACATCATCCGGAGTGCCGCATTCACGGCGGACCGTGCGTGGGGCGCCGTCGACATCGCGAACCTGAACGGCATCACGGTGCGGCTGCACTGGACCGACGAGCCGTATCGCTGGCACGTGAACGACGGGGAGGAGGTGTTCGCGGTGCTCGACGGCCGCGTCGAGATGCGCTACCGCGAAGCGGGCGTCGAGCACGCGACGGTGCTCGAAACGGGCGACGTCTTCCATGCGACGGTCGGCACCGAGCACGTCGCGCATCCGCTCGGCGCCGCGCGCATCCTCGTGATCGAAACCGAAGGCAGCGTCTGACGGCGGGCGTCGGGGTCTCGATGTCGCGCGGCTGACGAGCGCCGTCGCGCGGCGAAGGTCACCCCGAGATCGTCCCGGTTGCCTGCGAGGGGATCAGTTTCGGTAGCGGCGTGCACTGGCACTGGCACAGGTCGTGTTCGAGCGCGACGACCTTGCCCATCACGGTCATCGTGCGCTCGCCGCCGTCCGATACGATCACGCCCGGCGACTTGCACGCCGCGCAGAACACGGCTGCGCCGAGATACGCGAGTTCGCGCCCGTCGAACGACGAATTGGCGATCCCTTCGAGCACGACGCCGCCGTGATCGGTCGTGTCGCCCTTCAGAATGAATTTGCGGCTCATGATGTCGGTTCTTCCCTCGGAAACGCCGCGCAACGCAACCGCGCACGGGCATCGTGAAACCGCCCGTCGGTCGCGGGCGTCCCGCGAGCATATCACCGCTCGCCGCGGCCGCGACACGTGCCTTCCGCATCGGCCGGTCGCTCCATCAGGTATTCGCCGCGCATGGCGATTCGGCGCCACGGCGTGTTCACGCGCGGCGATGCGCCGAACCCGATCGCCTGCGGCTACCCGATCCACTGTTCCGTCGAGGCTCGCGCCGGCACGATCGCGCGACGTTGCCATGGCGACAGGGACGCATCCGGTTCGGCATCCCGTCACATCGATAATGTCTGATGCTTTAACCCAAAAATTAGCCTAGATTTTCGTACAATTACTAAATACAAATACATCAAAAAGGTTTAATGGCAATTCGCCTCGAATCATTCATTCGACGCCCCTCACATCTCAAAACCCATCATTCTCCGGCCGTTCGCATACCCGATAAATACGCGGCTCCACAATAAACATTCATGAAAACAGGCCGTTAAAATCAAGCAATCCGATAGATAGAATTCAATCAACGCTTTCTGTTTATCGATAAAAAAATGGATGAACTCCTACCGATGCGACTATTCGTCAAGGTCGCCGAACTTCGCAGTTTCGCGCGCGCCGCCACGGAACTGAACATCTCCAACTCGTCGGCCACCCGCCTCGTCATGAGCATCGAGGACCGGCTCGGCGCACGCCTGCTGAATCGCACCACCCGCAGCCTGTCGCTGACCGACGCAGGCCACCTCTATCTGGCGCAGATACGTCACGTGATCGACGAAATCGACCGGGTGGAGGACACGATCGCCTCGATGCACCACGAACCGATCGGATCGCTGAAAATCGCCGCGCCGGTCATGTTCGGGATGCACGTGCTCGCGCCGGCCATCGATGCGTTCAAGATGCGCCACCCGGCCATCGTGCCGGAAGTCACGATCGTGGACCGTCACGTCGATCTCGTGTCGGAGGGCTTCGACGTCGGGCTGCTGCTGTCCCAGCACATCAGCAACAACACGCTGGTGAAGCGCCCGCTCACGCGGCTCAGGCAGCTCGTCTGCGCCGCACCGCAATATGTCGAGCGGCACGGCACGCCCGCGCATCCGCAGGATCTCGCGTCGCACGCCTGCCTGGCGTTCCATGCCGATTTCATGGGCGAATACCTGTCGTTCGATCACGACCAGACGCGCATCACCGTACGCCCGAACAAGTCCGCGTCGTCGAACAACGTCGGGCTGATCCGGAACTGGGCGCTGTCCGGCATGGGCATCGCGGTCCTGCCCGACTTCCTCGTCAAGTCGGATCTCGACGACGGCCGGCTGCTCGCGCTGCTGCCCGGCTATCGGCTCGAGGCCCTCGAGATGAACGTCGCGTACCCGAGCCGCCGGCACTTTCCGCGCAACGCCCGACTTTTCGTCGATCACCTGATCGACCATTTCGTCAGTTGAATGCAGGACGGCATCGCGCACGATTTTTCACGCCGATTCGCGGTCGCCCGCTCGAGCCGCACTCGCGCCGCACCCGGCCGCGGCGGCGCGCCGGCAGGCGCTCCCACGGCCGTCGACCCGTCGCCCGGCGGGTATGGGCACGCCTGTTGCGCCGGCGCATCTCGGTAGTCGACCGCTCTTGGCAGCCCGCCGCGGAGGACTACACTAATCCTTAATGGGGTGCGGCCGGATAACCGCGCCCTCAGGGAGACGCCGCCATGAATCGGCCGCTGAATCGTATCCTGCCGCGCGTGACCGGTCCCGCCTCGGTGTGGACGTGGGTCAAGTGGTCCTTGCTCGCCGCACTGCTGATCGCGCTCGCGATCGTCGCGCGGCTCGTGCAGACCGAGATCGAAACCTCCCGGCTGCAGGCGCGCTACCTGTCCGAGCTCACCCGCGACGTCGGCTATACGGTCGAGGCGGGGCCGAGCGATCACATCCGCTTCCCCGCGAACGGCCCGTACGACCAGCGCTTCGGCTACGCGATGATCCCGCGTTCCAGCAGCGGCTGCTCGCGCGCGGCTTCGTCGTCAGCGAGCAGGCGCGCGATTCGCAGCGGATGCTGGCGCTCGGCGAGCGCGGGCTGTTCCTTCCTTATGAAGAGAAGGACCAGACGGGCCTGATGCTGTTCGATTCGACCGGCTCGCCGCTGTTCGCGACCGTGTTTCCGCAGCGTGTCTACGCGGACTTCGACACGGTGCCGCGCGTGATCACCGATTCGCTGCTGTTCATCGAGGATCGCTACCTGCTCGACGGGAACGAACCGAACCGCAACCCGGCGATCGACTGGGGGCGCTTCAGCCGCGCGCTCGCCGACCAGGCGCTGCACGTCGTCAACCGCCATCAGGCGCGCCCGGGCGGCAGCACGCTCGCGACGCAGATCGAGAAATTCCGCCATTCTCCCGAGGGCCGCACCGCGACGCCGCCCGAAAAGCTGCGGCAGATCGCGTCCGCGTCGGTGCGCGCCTACCTGAACGGTCCGCAGACGATGCTCGCGCGCCGCACGATCGTCGTGCGCTACCTGAACTCGGTGCCGCTTGCCGCACGGCCGCACGTGGGCGAAATCACCGGCATCGGCGACGGTCTCGCCGCGTGGTACGGCCGCGACTTCAACGACGTGAACCGCATCCTCTCCGCGCCGACGACCGGCGACAACGTCGACCAGCAAGGCAAGACGTTCCGCGAAGTGTTGTCGCTGCTGATCGCGCAGCGCGCGCCGTCGTACTTCCTCAACCGCGGCTATCCGGCGTTGCAGAAGCTGACCGACAGCTACCTGCGGCTGCTGTCCAACGGCGGCATGATCTCGCCCGCGCTGCGCGATGCCGCGCTCGCCGCGCAGATCGAACGCAGCGCGCCGCCGGCCGCCGCGCGCGTGCAGTCGTTCGTGTCGCGCAAGGCCGTCACCTCCGCGCGCGCGTCGCTGCTATCGGCGCTGGGCATCAGCGACCTGTACCAGCTCGACCAGCTCGACCTGCAGGCCACCAGCACGCTCGACAACGGCGTGCAGCAGGCGGTCGCCGAGCGGCTCGCGCGGGCGTCGACACGCGACGGCGCGCAGGCCGCCGGCCTGTACGGTTTCGAGATGCTCGCGCCGAAGGACGACCCGTCGCACCTCACGTACAGCTTCACGCTGTACGAGCACCGCAACGGCGCGAACATGCTGCGCGTACAGACCGACAGCGTGAACCAGCCGTTCGACGTGAATCGCGGCGGCCGCATCAACCTCGGCTCGACCGCGAAGCTGCGCACGCTGATCACGTACCTGCAGATCGTCTCCGACCTGCATGCGCGCTATGCGAACCTGTCGAACGCGGAGCTGGCGCGCGTGAAGCCCGATCCGATCGACGGGCTGTCGCGCTGGGCGCTCGACTACCTGTCGCATACGCGCGACCGCTCGCTGCAGGCGATGCTCGATGCGTCCGTCGAGCGCAAGTATTCGGCGAGCCCGGACGTGTTCTACACGGGCGGCGGCGCGCAGGTGTTCTCCAACTTCGAGAAGTCGGACAACGGCCGCATCCTGACGCTGCACGCGGCGTTCGAGCACTCGGTCAACCTCGTGTTCGTGCGGCTGATGCGCGACATCGTTCACTATGAAACGCTGCAGGCGGCCGGCCCGTCGTCGTCGTGGCTCAACGATCCCGCGCAGCGCCAGCATTACCTGCAGCAATTCGTCGACGGCGAAAGCCAGGTCTACGTGAAGCGCTACTACGCGCGCTATGCGGGCAAGGCGCCCGACGACGCGCTCGCGCTGATGCTGCGCGACGTACGCAAGTCGCCGCCGAAGCTCGCGACGGTGCTGCGCAGCGTCGCGCCGAACGAGTCGCTCGCGTGGTTCGCCGCGCAGATGCGTGCGCAACTGAAGGGCACGCCGGCCGCGACGCTGTCCGACGACGATCTCGCCGCGCTCTACGCGAAGTACGCGATCGACCGCTTCAACCTCAACGACCGCGGCTATATCGCGAGCGTCCATCCGCTCGCGCTGTGGACGCTCAACTACCTGCGCGCGCACCCGGGCGCGTCGCTCGCCGAGGTTCAGCGCGACAGCCGCGATACGCGTTTCTACACGTATTCGTGGCTGTACAAGACCCGCTACCACGCGACCCAGGACCGGCGCATCCGCCGCATGGTCGAGCTGCGCGCGTACGCGGAGATCACGAAGTCGTGGCGTGCGCTCGGCTACCCGTTCGCGGAAGTGACGCCGTCCTATGCGGCCGCGATCGGTGCATCGGGCGACCAGCCCGACGCGCTCGCGAAACTGATCGGCCTGATCGCGAACGGTGGCCAGAAGGCGCCGACCGAGACGATCACGCGGCTCGATTTCGCGAAGGGCACGCCGTACGAAACCCGTTTCGTGCGCGCGGCCGCCCAGCCGCAGCCGGTGCTGTCGCCGGAGATCGTCAACGTGGCGCACACGCTGCTGCGCGACGTCGTGCTTCACGGCACCGCGCGCCGCCTCGCGGGCGGGCTCACGCTGCCGGACGGCAAGACGCTCGACGTGTACGGCAAGACGGGGACGGGCGACCAGCGCTTCAACATCTATGCGCGCGGCGCGCGGCTGATCGAGTCGCGCAAGGTCAACCGCAGCGGCACCTTCGTGTTCGCGATCGGCGACCGGTTCTTCGGCGTGCTGACGGCGACCGCGCACGAACCGTATGCGGCGCGCTACGACTTCACGAGCGCGATGGCCGTGCAGTTGCTGAAGTCGATGGCGCCGGCGCTCGCACCGCTGATCGAACGCCCGGCCGACGCCGGCACGCGTACCGCGGGGCCGGCGCCGCAGGCGGAAACGCCTGCGGCGAATGCAGCGGCCGTGCAACCGTCCTGACCGCCCGATCGCGGCGGGTAGGCACCCGCACCGGCGCGCCGCTCAGTGCGAACGGCCGTCGTAGTGCGTGACGGGCAGCGCGTCGAGGTCGACGCCGTCGAGGCAGCGCACGTTGATCGCGGCCATCGCGGTGCCCTTCGGATCGACGCCTTCGCCGAACGCGTGAATCCCGCAGCGCTTGCAGAAGCGATGCCGGATCACGTGCTTGTTGAACATGTAGGTGGCAAGATTCTCGTCGGGTGTCAGCAGCTTCATGTGGTCTCGCGGCACGAACCACATCAGCGCGCCCTTGCGCCGGCAAATCGAGCAGTTGCACGCCATCACGCCCTGCAGGTCGCCTTCCGCCTCGAACGTCACGTCTCCACAATGACAGCTTCCGCGATAAAGCATGGTCGTCTCCCGGTGCAGCCCGTGCACATCGCCGGCGCCCCGGCGGGACACCGTTGGCCGGGCCGATCCAAACGCGTACAGTAGCGCTCGCATGCGCCGCCCGCAATGTCCGGACGGCGCCATCCCTCACCGACCCAGGAGACCGTCATGCTCGAACTGCGCCCCGGCTGCGAATGCTGCGACAAGGACCTGCCGCCCGATTCGGCGGAAGCACGCATCTGTACATTCGAATGTACGTTTTGCGCGACTTGCGCGGACGACGTGCTGAAGGGCCGCTGCCCGAACTGCGGCGGCGACCTGGTCGCGCGCCCGCGGCGGCCGGCGAGCCTGCTCGCGAAGTACCCGCCGTCGACGGAACGGATCCACAAGCCGGGCGGCTGCGCGAACGCCTGACGGCACGGCGCCGGCACCGGCGCCGCCTGCCCGCTTCCGTCACGACATCTCGATCCGTGCGCGCGTCACCGCAAGCAGCGTCGCCATCGCGCGGCGCGCGCCGTTCTCGTCGCGCACGCGAATCGCGTCGCTGACGGCCGTATGCTCGGCAAGCGACGCGTTGTACACGTCCGCCCGGCGCGCATTCAGCTGCAGTTGCGCCTCGAGCGTGCGATCGATCAGCGCGCCGAGCGGCACCAGCAGCTCGTTGCCGCCGGCCTCCAGCACGCTCAGGTGAAAGTGCAGATCGGCGCGCACCCATTCGTCGACGTTGCGTGCAGCGGCCATCGCGCGCACCGCGCCGTCGATCGCGTCGAATGCTTCGGGCGTATGGGTGCGCGCGGCCAACGCGGCCGCGTGCGGCTCGATCATCTCGCGCATCTCCTGCAGCTTCAGCGCGAATGCGAGCGGCGGCGCGACACGCGCATACCAGTCGAGCAGGTCGGCATCGAGCAGGTTCCACGCCCGGCGCGGCCGCACGCGCGTGCCGACCTTCGGCCGCGATTCGACCAGCCCCTTCGACGTCAGCGTGCGCAGCGCCTCGCGCATCACCGTGCGGCTCACGCCGTACATCTCCATCAGGTCGGGTTCCCTCGGCAGCAGCGATTCGGGCGGATAGTCGCCGCGCAGGATCGCCGTCGCGAGCCGGAAGGCCGTCTGTCCATGCAGGTCGCGTTGAATGATCGTTCTCCGTCGGGCGAACTGCCCACTATCTGCACATTAATGCTATTAATACTATTTTTTATTCGACTACGCTAGGATAACCGCGAAAGCACGGATCGTGCGCCGCGCCCGAGCGGGCGCGCCGGTCAATCATGGAGACTCGCGTCATGAAAATCACCCGCCTCGAAACGTTCGTCGTCCCGCCCCGGTGGCTCTTCCTCAAGATCGAAACCGACGAGGGCATCATCGGCTGGGGCGAGCCGGTCGTCGAAGGCCGCGCGCACACGGTCGAGGCGGCCGTGCAGGAACTGGCCGACTACCTCGTCGGCCGCGACCCGCTGCTGATCGAGGATCACTGGCAGGTGATGTACCGCGCGGGTTTCTACCGCGGCGGCCCGATCATGATGAGCGCGATCGCGGGCGTCGACCAGGCGCTGTGGGACATCAAGGGCAAGCATCACGGCGTGCCGGTGCACGCGCTGCTCGGCGGCCAGGTGCGCGATCGCATCAAGGTGTATTCGTGGATCGGCGGCGACCGGCCGAGCGACGTCGCGAACAATGCACGCGCGGTGGTCGAGCGCGGCTTCAAGGCCGTGAAGATGAACGGCTCCGAAGAGCTGCAGATCGTCGACACCTATGACAAGGTCGAACAGGTGATCGCGAACGTCGCGGCGGTGCGCGACGCGGTCGGCCCGCACGTCGGGATCGGCGTCGACTTCCACGGCCGCGTGCACAAGCCGATGGCGAAGGTGCTCGCGAAGGAACTCGATCCGTACAAGCTGATGTTCATCGAGGAGCCGGTGCTGTCGGAAAACGCCGAGGCGCTGCGCGACATCGTCAACCAGACCAACACGCCGATCGCGCTCGGCGAACGGCTGTACTCGCGCTGGGACTTCAAGCACATCCTCGCGGGCGGCTACGTCGACATCATCCAGCCGGACGCATCGCACGCGGGCGGCATCACCGAGTGCCGCAAGATCGCGACGCTCGCGGAAAGCTACGACGTCGCGCTCGCGCTGCACTGCCCGCTCGGGCCCATCGCGCTCGCCGCGTGCCTGCAGCTCGACGCGGTCAGCTACAACGCGTTCATCCAGGAACAGAGCCTCGGCATTCACTACAACCAGGGCAACGACCTGCTCGACTACCTGCGCAACCCCGAGGTGTTCCGCTACGAGGACGGCTTCGTCGCGATCCCCCAAGGCCCGGGGCTCGGCATCGACGTGAACGAGGAGAAGGTGCGCGAGATGGCGAAGACCGGCCATCGCTGGCGCAACCCGGTGTGGCGCCACGCGGACGGCAGCGTCGCCGAGTGGTGATGAACGCGTGAGATAAGAAAGAGGCGTTGCGCGGCATGCGCCGCGCGAGACGTTCGACACGGCCGCCCCGGCAGGGCGGCCGTTCTTGCATCCGCGCCGTTCGGCCGTCAGCCGAGCGCCGCGAACCCCGGCACGCTGAACGACAGCACGGCCGCCGCGACGAACACGCCGATCATCGTCATCCCTTCGAGATGCAGGATGTTGCGGAACGTGTGCGCGTCCTCGGTCGACGCGGTGCGGCGCAGGCGCGGCAGCGCCGAGAAGCGGTTGAGGCCGCCGAGCACGAGCGCGAGCGCGACGAGCAGCAGCTTCAGCAGCAACACGCGCCCCCACGTGCTGCCGTCGAGCGGCGCGAGCGAGCCGCCGAGCCCGCGGATCGCGTTGAGCACGCCCGTGCCGAGCACGAACACGACCGCAACGATCGACGTGCGCGACAGGTGCTGGCCGATACGGATCAGCGCGCCGCGCGCGACCGACGTCCCCAGCGCGGGCAGCACCGCGAGCCCGCCCGCGAGCACGAGGCCGCCCCATACGGCGGTGGCCAGCAGGTGCAGCGTCTGCACGCCGACCGCCGCGGACAGCACGCCGCTATCGGCCGCATGGCCGAGCGAGGCCTTGCCGGCCGCGACCACGATCACCGCGAGCCACAGCACCGCATGCGCGAGCGGGCCGTCCGGCTTCGCGAGCGCGACGAACGCGAGCACCACCGCGCCGGCGAACGCGACGCTCCACGCGAAGCCCGTGTGCGTCTGCATCAGCATCACGGGAATCGCGGCGAACGCGCCGCCGAGCCCCGCGCCGCTCATCGCCGCGGCCTCGTAGACGAGCCAGCCGAGATCGGCGAGCACCAGCGCCAGCGCCGCCGCGACCAGCGAATGTTGCGCGCGCAGCCATGCGGGGTGCGACGGCGCGACGACCGGCCGCGCGCCGTCCTTGCCGAGCCACGCCTTGAGCAGCGCCGAGCCGACCGCCATCGCGAACGCCGCATCCATCAGCGCCGCGAGCGCGACCTGACCGATCCACAAGCTGTCGAACTTCATCGCGCACACCCTCCCGCAAGCGGCAGGCCGGCAGGGCGGCTGCGAGGGGACGGACAGCGTGAGGCAGGCAACGGCACGGTAGAAAACGTCATCGATGAATCCGGAAACGGGAGAAATGACTGGACCTGCGGCGGAGGCGGCGCCGCGCGACCCGCGAGTGTACGGTCTTCGATGGTGAAAACGCACGCCGGTTCACACGGCCCGACCGCAATGCGCGTCAAATTGTCGCAAGTCGCAAACGGACAGGAACCGATGTCCTTTCGTCAAATAGCCGTCATTACCCATCGATGATAGAATGCCGCGTCGCAGCAGCCCGGCTGTCCTGCCGTCCATGCGCCGAGCCGATCGTAGCCCGGACAAGGTCCCCGACGAATAAACATGGAGTCTCGTGTGTCTTCAAGACGCCTCTTCCGTCCGCTGCTCGCCGTTCTGATGATCGGCGGCGCGGGCCTTATGAGCGCTGCCCAAGCGCAGACCAAGCCCACGGAGCAAGCGCACGCCCAGCAGGCGCCGCTCAAGGCACCCGATACCATGGCCGAGCGCGTGCGCGGCTGTACCGCATGTCACGGCGTCCACGGCCAGGGCACGGACAACGACTATTTCCCGCGTCTTGCCGGCAAGCCGGCCGAGTACCTGTACAACCAGCTCGTCAACTTCCGTGACGGCCGGCGCAAGTACCCGCCGATGAACTATCTGCTGACGTACCTGAACGACGACTACCTGCGCGAAATCGCCGAGCACTTCTCGGCCGAACGTCCGCCGTATCCGACGCCGGCCAAGCCGACGCTGCCGGCCGCGACGCTCGCACGCGGCAAGCAGCTCGTCACGCAGGGCGACCCGGCCCGCAAGCTGCCTGCCTGCGTGGCCTGCCACGGCGCGGGCCTGACCGGCATGCAGCCGGCGATCCCGGGCCTCGTCGGCCTGCACGCCGATTACCTGAGCGCGCAGCTCGGCGCATGGCGCTCGGGCAACCGCCACGCGAAGGCACCCGATTGCATGCACGACATCGCCGCGAAGCTTTCCGACGAAGACGTGACGGCCGTGACCGCATGGCTCGCCGCGCAACCGGCGCCCGCCAACCCCGTGCCGGCCCCGGCGCGTTCGATGAAGACTCCGCTCGCCTGCGGCAGCGAACCGCAATAAGGCAAGGGAGACAGACACAATGAAACGCAAGTCCCTGTTTGCACTCTCGGCCGTCGCGATCGTCGCGGCTGCCGCCCTCGTGCCGGTCCTGTGGCCGGGCAACGACACGCTGCACGGCGCTGCCGCCGTCGCGGCCACGCCGGCCGACCAGGCCGCGCTGATCAAGAAGGGCGAGTACCTCGCGCGCGTCGGCGACTGTATCGCGTGCCACACCGTGCGCGGCGGCAAGTCGTTCGCGGGCGGCCTGCCGATGGCGACGCCGTTCGGCACGATGTACACCCCGAACATCACGCCGGACGACCAGAACGGTATCGGCAAGTGGACGTCGGACGACTTCTACCGCGCGATGCACACGGGTCGCTCGAAGGACGGCAGCCTGCTGTACCCGGGCTTCCCGTTCGCGAGCTACACGAAGGTCACGCGCGCCGACTCGGATGCGATCTACGCGTACCTGCGTTCGGTCCCGCCGGTGTCGGTACCGAGCCGTCCGCACGAACTGAAGTTCCCGTTCAACAACCGCAACCTGCTGATCGGCTGGCGCACGCTGTTCTTCAAGGAAGGCGAATACAAGCCGGACCCGACGAAGTCGGTCGAATGGAACCGCGGCGCGTATCTCGTCGAAGGCCTCGGCCACTGCTCGATGTGCCACACGTCGATCAACATGATGGGCGGCCCGGTGAGCTCGTCGGCGTTCGCCGGCGGCCTGATCCCGCTGCAGAACTGGTATGCGCCGTCGCTGACGAACGACAAGGAACTCGGCCTCGGCGACTGGCACGTGCAGGAGCTGTCCGACCTGCTGCAGGCCGGCGTGTCGCAGAAGGGTGCGGTATTCGGCCCGATGGCGGACGTGGTGCACAACAGCCTGCAGTACATGACCGACGAAGATACGCGCGCGATGTCGACGTACCTGAAGTCGATCCCGCAGAAGGCTGAAGCGCCGAAGAACATGCAGTACGAGCCGTCGAAGCAGTTCGGCAACGCGCTGTTCGACCAGGGCAAGAAGATCTACGCGGACAACTGCGCGACCTGCCACGCCGAAACCGGCGCCGGCAAGCCGCCGGCCTATCCGCCGCTCGCGGGCAACCACTCGATCATGATGGAATCGGCGGTCAACCCGATCCGCATGGTGCTGAATGGCGGCTACCCGCCGAGCACGTTCAAGAATCCGCGTCCGTATGGGATGCCGCCGTTCGCGCAGTCGCTGTCGAACCAGGAAGTCGCGGCGGTCGTCACGTATATCCGGATGTCTTGGGGTAACAACGGTACGCCGATCTCGCCGCAACAGGTGAGCGACCTGCGTTCCGCGCCGCTCGACTAAGAAGCGGCTCACACAAACGGGGCGCGGCTGCGGGAAACCGCGGCCGCGCCCTTTTGCTTTTTGGCTGTTTAGCGATGCAGGTTTGCCGCGCGGGCCGCGCGCTGCATCGCCGATCATAAAACTCAAGAGTGGTATCTATGTCTTTCGAATCTCTCGGCCTGGCCGAACCGCTGGTCAAGGCGGTCAACGAGCTCGGCTACACGTCGCCGACTCCGATCCAGCAGCAGGCGATCCCGGCCGTCCTCGGCGGCGGCGACCTGCTCGCCGGCGCACAAACCGGCACCGGCAAGACCGCCGGCTTCACGCTGCCGATCCTGCAACGCCTGCACACGTTCTACGCCGAGCACCGTGGCGCGAAGCGCGCGGTGCGCGCGCTGATCCTCACGCCGACGCGCGAACTCGCCGCCCAGGTCGAGGAAAGCGTGCGTGCGTACAGCAAGTACCTGAAGCTGCGCTCGACCGTGATGTTCGGCGGCGTCAGCATCAATCCGCAGATCGATGCGCTCAAGCGCGGCGTCGACATCGTCGTCGCGACGCCGGGCCGCCTGCTCGACCACATGCAGCAGAAGACCATCGACCTGTCGGATCTCGACATCCTCGTGCTCGACGAAGCCGACCGGATGCTCGACATGGGCTTCATCCACGACATCAAGCGCGTGCTCGCGAAGCTGCCGCCGCAGCGCCAGAACCTGCTGTTCTCGGCGACCTTCTCGGATGAAATCAAGGCGCTCGCCGACAGCCTGCTCGACTCGCCCGCGCTGATCGAGGTCGCCCGCCGCAACACGACCGCCGAGAGCGTCGCGCAGAAGATCCACCCGGTCGACCGCGACCGCAAGCGCGAGCTGCTCACGCACCTGATCCGCGAACACAACTGGTTCCAGGTGCTCGTGTTCACGCGCACCAAGCACGGCGCGAACCGGCTCGCCGAGCAGCTGACGAAGGACGGCATCAGCGCGATGGCGATCCACGGCAACAAGAGCCAGTCGGCCCGCACGCGCGCGCTGGCCGAGTTCAAGAACAGCACGCTGCAGGTGCTCGTCGCGACCGACATCGCCGCGCGCGGGATCGACATCGACCAGCTGCCGCACGTCGTCAACTTCGATCTGCCGAACGTGCCCGAGGATTACGTGCACCGCATCGGCCGCACGGGCCGCGCGGGCGCGACCGGCGAAGCCGTGTCGCTCGTGTGCGTCGACGAGAAGCAGTTGCTGCGCGACATCGAGCGGCTGATCAAGCGCGAGATCCCGCAGGAAGTGATCGCGGGCTTCGAACCCGATCCGAACGCGAAGCCGGAGCCGATCCAGCAACGCCGCGGGCAGCAGCAACCGCGCGGCGGTGGCGGTGGTGGCGGCAATCGCCAGCCGCGTGCCGGCGGCTCAGGCCAGCCGGCCGCGAAACGCGACGGCAACGCGCAACCGAAGGCTGCGCAGCAGAAGGCCGCGAAGCCGCGCACGCAAGGCAGCGCCGCCGGTAATGGCGGACGTCCTGCAGGTGGCGGCAACGGCGCCCGCCCGGCAAGCGGCAACGCCGCGCATCCGAACCGCAACCGTTCGTCGCGCAGCGGCCAGCGCGGTCACTGAAGCCGCGCGGCCGCGCGCCGCAGGTGCTCGATCTGGCGTTGCCAGCGTGCGAGCACCGCGGCGCGCTCCCCTTCCAGCGTGAACGTGACGCCGGTCGCGAGACGCGCATAGCCGACCCGCTGCGCATCGCCGTGCGCGATCGTCGCGGCGAATCCGGCCAGGCCGCCGAAGTCCCCTTCGAGCGGCGCCATCTCCAGTTGCGCCTGAAAGAACGCGCCGTCCGCGACGAGCGTCAACGCGGCCGTGCGCCGTTGCGCGATCGCGCGCGCCGCCCGCGACTGCGGCCAGAGCGCGATCAACAGCGTGCGCGCATCGTGTGCATAGATCTCGCCGACGCCGAGCAGCGTCGTGCGCAACTGGCCGTCGTCGGTCGCGACGATCAGCGACGCGGCGAGGTCGGCATGACGCTCGAGTGCGGTGCCGTCGAACAGCGACACGACGGCGGACGGCCACGCGTCGAACGTCCATTGTTCGAGCGCGTGGCGATGGGTATCGGTCATGATGGCGTGGCCCGGGCGCGGATCGGATGAGGATGCGTCAGCATACGCGCGCCGGGCCGTACCGCGGCGATCAGCGCAGGAAAACGTGCCGCGTGATCTTCGTGAGCGGATAGTGGACGCCCGGCTGGATCTTCGCGGGCAGGTCGAGCGGCTTGAGCAGCATCTTCACGCACATGTCGGCCGACAGGTTGCGCCGCACCAGCGAGTTGATGCGCGCGGCGCGCTCGCGGTTGTACTGGCTGTCGCCGACGCGGTCCGGATAGCGGATCGCGAACACGTGGCGCAGCGCGATCTCGGAATCCTCGTTCTTGATTTCCATCACGCGGCGCGCGAGGGCCCCGAGCACCGCGAGCCGGCCGTTGCCTTCGACCTGGTTGTACTTCTTGAAGAACTTGAAGAAGTGCTTGTAGTGACGCACTTCGTCGGTGCGGATGTTGTCGGTGATTTCCTTCAGCACCGGCTCGTCCGAGCATTCGTTGATCGCGCGATAGAGCGTGGCCGTGCCCGTCTCGACGACGCAGCGTGCGACCATTTCGAGCGCGCGGGTTTTCTCGAACGCCTCGACCGAGCAGGTCTTCGAATACTCGGCAAAGAAATTCGCGAAGGCGGTATCCCAGTCGAACTCGGGCCACACGTGCGCGATGTACGCCTTCAGCGCGCGGCCGTGCTGCAATTCTTCGGGCTCCCATGCATTGTTGAGCCATGCGGAGACTTCCGGATCGTCATTGAAGAATTCGCTCAGATTGCTCGTATAGAGATCCGAGCCGCTCTCGATGAACGACGACGCGCACAGCAGCAGCAGCAGATCCTCGTTCGCGGCCGCACGCTGACGATCGATCCGGTTCAGGTCGATGTCCTCGATACGCCACGGCATCACATGCGTCGTTTTGGTGTCCATGGTAGTGCGCTCCCAGTCGTCGCGCGGAGGCCGGCCCATGCCTGGGGCACAGGCGCCAGCCGATCCGCAGGCGGCGTTTTACTTGCGTTTATAGTGAATCGGTCCGGCCGAACCATCTTGGCATCTTAGCCGGACTTTGATGTTCGTGCTCCAGAGCACTGACCATACCCGACGGGCGCAGTTCCACGGCGTCTGTTGCCGTTCGTTAGATGAGT
This sequence comes from Burkholderia cenocepacia, assembly GCF_014211915.1. Lineage (NCBI taxonomy): Bacteria > Pseudomonadati > Pseudomonadota > Betaproteobacteria > Burkholderiales > Burkholderiaceae > Burkholderia > Burkholderia cenocepacia. Next base: position 3,502,165 of record NZ_CP060039.1, read on the forward strand.
CCTTCAAACCGCTTGCGCGCGTTCGATGGCAGGCGCCGCGCCAAATGAAAACGGGCGGCCGTCGGGCCGCCCGTGATGCCGGGAAACTGCAAAGGAAGCTGGAAGCGATCCGTCAGAAACCGGCCGCCAGCCCGTCGCGCCGGCTGTCGCTCGCGGCCACGTAGCCGCGCTCAGGATCGTCGGGATCGAGGCGCCAGACGAACTGCCCCGAGCCGAAATCCATGTAAGGATCGTCGATCGACTTGATCGTATGGCCGCGGGCGGCCAGCCCGTCGACGGTCGCGCGGTTCATCGTCGCCTCGACGTCGAGCGTGAAGTCGCGGTTGACCTTCCAGCGCGGCGCGCAACACGCGGCCTGCGGCTGCTGGCCATAGCCGAGCATCCGGATGATGGTTTGCAGGTGGCCCTGCGGCTGCATGTCGCCGCCCATCACGCCGAAGCTCATCACGGCCTCGGTGCGGCCGTCGACTTCCTCGGTGACGAACGCCGGAATGATCGTGTGGAACGGCCGCTTGCCGCCCGCGACGACGTTCGGCGAAGCCGGGTCCATCGAGAAGCCGTGCCCGCGGTTCTGCAGCGCAATGCCCGTGCCGGGGACGACGAGGCCCGAGCCGAAGCCCATGTAGTTCGACTGGATGAAGCTCACCATCATCCCGCGCTCGTCGGCCGCCGACAGGTAGATCGTGCCGCCGGAATGCGGACGGCCGGCGGCGAAGTGCGTGGCCCGCGCGCGATCGATCAGCTTCGCGCGTTCGGCGAGATACGCATCGTCGAGCATCTGTTCGGGCGTGACCTCCATCGCGCGCGGATCGGCGACGTAGCGATAGACGTCCGCGAACGCGAGCTTCATCGCCTCGATCTGCAGATGCTGCGAATCGACCGAGTCGACCGGCCATTCGGTCACGCCCGCATGCTCGGCGATGCCGAGCGCGATCAGCGCGGCAATGCCCTGCCCGTTCGGCGGGATCTCGTGAATCGTGTGGCGGCCGAAGCGCTTGCCGATCGGCTCGACCCATTCCGGCCGGTACGCGCGCAGGTCGGCTTCGGTCAGCGCGCCGCCGCCTTCGCGCGCGAAGGCGGCGATCCGCTCGGCGAGCGCCCCTTCGTAGAACGCACGGGCGCCGTCCTTCGCGAGCGTGCGCAGCGTCTGTGCATGACCAGGCAGGCACACGCGTTCGCCGACGAGCGGCGCGCGGCCGCGCGGCATGAAGGTGTCCGCGAAGCCCGGCAGGCCCTGCAGTTCGGGAACGGCCGCGGCCCACTTGTGCGCGACGATCGGCGGCACCGAATAGCCGCGCTCCGCGATCTCGATCGCCGGCTCGAGCAGGTCCGCGAACGGCAGCGAACCGAACTTCGCGTGCAGCGCTTCCCAGCCCGCGATGACGCCCGGCACGGTGACGGTGTCCCAGCCGCGCGTCGGCTTGTTCGCGATGCCGCGCGCATCCTCGCCGTGGCGCTTGCGGAAGTAGTCGACGTTCCAGGCGGCCGGCGCGACGCCCGATGCGTTCAGCCCGGACAACCGCTCGCCGTCCCACACGAGCGCGAATGCATCGCCGCCGAGCCCGCACGACACGGGCTCGACGACCGTGATCGCGGCGGCGGCGGCCAGCGCCGCGTCCACCGCGTTACCGCCCTTCCACAGCATCCGCAGCCCGGCCTGCGCAGCCAGCGGGTGCGACGTCGACACGACGTTGCGCGCGAACACCGGAATGCGGGTCGTCGGATACGGGTTGTGCCAGTTGAAGCCACTCATCGATACCACCTCGTCGAAAGCTGAATGAACGTGCCCGCGCGAGCGGGCAATCCGCCATTGCAGCGCGATCAGCGCCATCGCGCAAATTCATTTGTCACATGAATCCATGCAATTCACGCATGAATTGCGTGCGCCGACGGCAGGCAGGCCGGCCGAACGCCGTTACCGCCCTTACAATACCCGCTCCGTCTCACGACACGACCATCGAGCCATGACCCGAGATCCCCGCCTCACCCTCAACGCGCGTCAGCAGGAATTGCTCGAATGGGTGCAGCGCGACGGCTTCGTGACCGTCGACGATCTCGCCGCGCACTTCGCGGTGACGCCGCAGACGATCCGCCGCGACGTGAACTGGCTCGCCGACCTGAACCTGCTGCGCCGCTACCACGGCGGCGCGAGCCTGCCGACCAGCTCGGAGAACGTGTCGTACACGGCGCGCCAGCGGATGTTCCACGACGAGAAGCGGCGCATCGCGGCGCTCGCGGCGTCGCACATTCCCGACCAGGCGTCGCTGTTCATCAACCTCGGCACGACGACCGAGGAAGTCGCGCGCGCGCTGAACCGCCATCACGGGCTGCACGTGATCACCAACAACCTGAACGTCGCGTCGATGATGAGCGGCTACCCGACTGCGAGGTGCTGATCACCGGCGGCATCGTGCGGCCGTGGGACAAGGGCATCGTCGGCGAGCTCGCGATCGACTTCATCCGCCAGTTCAAGGTCGACTACGCGATCATCGGCACGTCGGCGATCGAGGCCGACGGCACGCTGCGCGATTTCGACACGCGCGAGGTGCGCGTCGCCGAGGCGATCATGCAGCATGCGCGCACGGTCTACCTCGTGACCGACCATTCGAAGGTCGGCCGCCCGGCGCTGGTGCGCCAGGGCCATCTGAGCCAGGTGCACGCGCTCTTCACCGACAAGCCGCTGCCGCCCGAAATGGCCGACACGGTGGCCGCCGCCGGCACGCAGGTGTACGTCGCGGAATGACGGTTGCGATGCTGCACCGCACCTGAAACTTCAAGTGAAATCAAGAAGTTGGCGCCGCGCGCGGACCGCTCGTGGCGTGCGTTTCTGTCAAACGGAAAATTAACGGGGCACGATTTGTCGTTGCCCGCGCACTCGACTAGACTCCAGTTCCCCGGCCCGTTCGCCGATCCGCCTGTGCCAGGGCGGTGCGAATCGCAGGCCGGCGAATGCAGCTTTTCCCCCCAAGCCATACCCTCGCGGGGTATCGCGCGGCGGCGTATGCGCCGGCCGCGCGGGCAGTCTGATTGCCACGGAGAGAACGATGCTGAGTCCGCATGAATTCGCCACGCTCTTGCTTGTGAAGGACGCGCCTGATCAGCGCGACATGGATCGGGATGAACTGGACATCCTGCTCGAACAACAGCTCGTCCGCCTGGAAGGGCTCGGCTCGGGGCGCAAATACTGCGTGACCGAGACCGGCGACGCCGCGCTGCGATCCATCAAGTACCGCTATTCGTAAGCCCCGCTGTTCCCTGACCTGAACCCGATCGCGCGGCCGGCATCCGGCCGCGCGGTCGTTCCTGCCTTCCCTCTGCCCGTTCGGCGCCGCCGGCTTCAGCCGCCGCGCAGCGTCGGGTCGACCGCCGCCCGCCAGCTGATGGCCTGCGCGCGCGCGCCGTTGAAATAGGCGACCCAGTCGGCGCGTGCCGCCGCGTCAGGCGCCACATAGTGGGTCGAGAGTTCGTTTACGAACGCACAATAGTTCGCTTCGGTCAGCCCGCGATACCGTTTCGCCACATACGCGTCGTACAGCGTCGAGTAGACCGGCTGCGCGTCCGCGCCCCAGTCGCGCGCCGCGCCGCCGCACGACGTCTGCAGGTCGACGAACGACGGCGCCCGCCAGTTGCCGGCAAGCGGCGGCATCCCCGCACTGCACCCCGCCAGAAGCACGGCGCACGCGCCGGCCCACATCCCAATACGCATGATTCACCTCGCGAAACGGTCGATTCCGCCAGTATCGTCCGGGATCGTGTCACGCGCTACTGGCCCCGCTTTTTCGAACTTTACTTTTTCGATTTCGTTCGTTAAATTTCGAATTCGAACATTTCATGTTCGCCCTATTTCAACAGACGATAAGGACAGCAGGTGACCCAACCGAATCGCTACGATCTGCTCGTCGTCGGCGGCGGCATCAACGGCGCGGGGATCGCGCGCGATGCGGCCGGCCGCGGCCTGTCGGTCATGCTCTGCGAGCAGGACGACCTCGCGTCGCACACGTCGTCGTCCAGCACGAAGCTGATTCACGGCGGCCTGCGTTACCTCGAGTACAACGAGTTCGGGCTGGTGCGCAAGGCGCTGCAGGAACGCGAAACGCTGCTGCGCGCGGCGCCGCACATCATGTGGCCGCTGCGCTTCGTGATGCCGCACATGCCGAACCTGCGCCCGGCCTGGCTGATCCGCATCGGCCTGTTCCTCTACGATCACCTCGCGAAACGCGAGCTGCTGCCCGGCTCGCGCGGCATCGACATGCGCCGCCATGCGGCCGGCGCGCCGCTGATCGACTCGATCAAGCGCGGCTTCGTGTATTCCGACGGCTGGGTCGACGACGCGCGCCTCGTCGTGCTGAACGCGATGGATGCGAAGGAGCGCGGCGCCGAGATCCTGACGCGCACGAAGCTCGTTTCCGCCGAACGCCGCGGCGACGAATGGGAAGCGCGGCTGCAGCACGCCGACGGTTCGATCCGCGTCGTGCATGCGCGCGCGATCGCGAACGCGGCCGGCCCGTGGGTCGGCGAGGTGCTGCACGGCGCGCTCGGCCGCGGCGCGCATCATAGCGTGCGGCTCGTGAAGGGCAGCCACATCATCACGCGCCGCCTGTTCGATCACGATCACGCGTACATCTTCCAGAACCCGGACAAGCGGATCATCTTCGCGATTCCGTACGAGCACGACTTCACGCTAATCGGCACGACCGACGTCGAATACACGAACGATCCCGCGAAGGTCGCGATCGATCGCGACGAGACGCAATACCTGTGCGATTCGATCAACCGCTACTTCAAGCGCAAGATCTCGCCGGCCGACGTGCACTGGACCTATTCGGGCGTGCGCCCGCTGCTGGAAGACGAGAACGCGGCGAACGCATCGGCCGTCACGCGCGACTATCGCCTCGAACTCGACGATGGCGCGGGCGCCCCGCTGCTGTCGGTGTTCGGCGGCAAGATCACGACGTTCCGCAAGCTCGCGGAAGAAGCCGGCGACATGCTGTGCCGTGCGCTCGGCCGCGATGCGAAGACCTGGACGGCCGGCGTCGCGCTGCCGGGCGGCGACATCGCGGACGCGAAGTTCGACGGGTTCGCCAGCGCGTTCGCGAAACGTCATCCGTGGCTGCCCGCCGCGCTTGCGCGCCGCTATGCACGTGCGTACGGCACGCGTGCGGAGCGCGTGGTCGACGGCGCGAAGTCGCTCGCCGATCTCGGCGCCGAAATCGCGCCGGGCATCCACGACGCCGAACTGCGCTACCTGCGCGACGCCGAATGGGCGACCTGCGCGCAGGACGTCCTGTGGCGCCGCTCGAAGCTCGGCCTGCACGTCGCGCCCGGCACGCTCGATGCGGTGACCGCCGCGGTCGACGCATGGTTCGCCGCCGCGCATGCGCCGCATGCGTAATCCGAATGCAGTTGCAA